>NZ_JBEYTP010000013.1:45320-157917 GCF_040643125.1 Micromonospora sp. NPDC047465 | reverse complement strand
AGAAACCTCCTGGCCGCCGGGCTGGCGGACAGGTAAAACGCCTGTGGAGCTGATGTAAGACCTCAACGGAGTTCCTCCGGGCGGGCAGTCGGCGACGAAGCAGGAAACCCTACGGGCGACCAGGGGGAATCCCGGCCCTCCAGGGCCGGGAGGATGTCAAGCATGCCCCTGGCGACGTCCGCGTGGAAACGCGGGAGGATCCCCGGATCCTGCTTCCGACCGACGCGATCATTCGCCTGTCCGCGACCTGTATCTGCGGTTCGGACCTGTGGCCGTATCGGGGCGTCGAAGCGGTCAGGGGGCCGTCCCCGATGGGCCACGAGTACGTCGGCGTCGTCCAGGAGGTCGGCAGCGAGGTCGAGAACATCAGGCCGGGCCAGTTCGTCATCGGCTCGTTCTTCGCCTCCGACAACACCTGCCTGATCTGCCGGGCTGGCTACCAGACCTCGTGCATCCAGCGGGAACCGGTGGGCGGACTCGGCGCCCAGGCCCAGTACCTGCGTGTCCCTCTGGCCGACGGCACCCTGGTCGCCACGCCCGACACTCCCTCGGACGACCTGATCCCGGATCTGCTCGCTGCCTCCGACATGCTCGGCACGGGCTGGTTCGGCGCCGTGGCCGCCGAGGTCGGCCCGGGCAAGACCGTCGCGGTGGTCGGTGACGGTGCGGTCGGTCTTCTCGCCGTTCTGGCGGCGAAGCAACTCGGCGCGGAACGCATCATCGCGATGAGCAGGTACGAGCCCCGTCAAGAACTGGCGATTCACTACGGTGCCACCGACATCGTCACCGAGCGCGGCGATGACGGTGTCGCACGTATCAAGGACGTCACCGACGGCGTCGGGGCGCACTCGGTGATCGAGGCGGTCGGCACCCAGGAGTCGATGATGACGTCCATCCGCTCGACCCGTCCCGGCGGCCACGTCGGCTACGTCGGTGTGGCCCACGATGTCCAACTGCCCGGCGAGGAGCTGTTCCTCTCGCACGTGCACCTGCACGGCGGTCCGGCACCGGTGCGCCGTTTCCTGCCAGACCTGATCGACCTGATCTGGAACCGGCAGATCGACCCTGGCAAGGTCTTCGACCTCAGTCTCCCCCTTGAACAGGCCGCCGAGGGGTACAAGGCCATGGATGAGCGACGGGCCATTATGGTCCTCCTCAATCCCTGACGAACCGCGCCACCCCGGGCCGCGACGCAACTGCCGGCAGCGCCGGCGCGCGGTACACCGATTCGGATCACATTCGGTGGCATTACGCTCACCGGGCGGCTCAACGACACCTCGACGGCCAGGGATCTCCCGGATCAGCTGCCCTTCCGCGATCTCATGGACGAGGAGACGTCGCCCCTCGCACGCGATCTGTCGGTACAGGACGTGCCCGAGGGGGACGATCCGGTGCCCGGTGAAATCGGCTACTGGGTTCCCGATGGAAACCTCGTGCTCCACTACGGCGACGTCGAATACTGGAACGGCATCGTGCGGATCGGAAGCTTCGACGGCGGTCGGGGCGAGATTGCCCGCCAGGCAGACGGATTCCGGGTGACGATCGAGCGGGCAGATTGAGCGTTCCTATTTCTCACCCGGGCCGGCAGCGACCGTAGGTCATGGGCCTGCCCGAAGGGTGTTCTGTCGGTACGCCTTTCACCAGGGACTCCCCAATCGGCTCGCAGCACGGTTTCCTTGAAATCGATTGACGCTATCGGACGCGTCCGCGCGGATCTCCGGAAAGGGCAGGACGGCCCGCGGGTCGCGGGCCAGCCGCACAGTGCGGGCCATGTGGAGTGCCCCACCCGCTCGGACGCCGTCGTGTTGTGCCCATGGGGGCAGCCACGGTCGCCTCGACCCAGGCCGCGAGCCGCAACGTCGGGGTAAGCGGCGCCGCACCAATAACAGCCTCTGACCCAGGAAGTGAAATATCGGTGACCACGCGCGAACAGCACATCGGAAAGGCTCTCGCGGTCGTCCTCGGCCTGCTGACCATCTTCGGCCCCATCTCGATGGACCTCTACCTGCCCGCCCTCCCCGCCCTCACCACCGAGCTGGGGGCAACCACCTCGGCCGCGCAGCTGACCGTCACCGCGTGCCTGCTCGGGTTGGCCATCGGCCAGGTCGTCGCCGGCCCCTTGTCCGACCGGCTCGGCCGGCGTCGCCCGCTGCTGGCCGGTGTCGTCGCGTACCTGCTCACCTCTGTCCTGTGTGCGGTGAGCCCGACCATCGAGCTGCTGGTCGCGGCCCGGTTCGTGCAGGGCCTCGCCGCTGCGGTGGGCATCGTCATCGCCCAGGCCGCCGGCCGTGACCTCTACTCCGGCGGCCGACTCGTCCGGTACTACGGCCGGCTGACGGTGCTCGGCGGTCTCGCCGCGATCATCGGCCCCGTCATCGGCGGACAGCTCGCCTCGCTGACCGACTGGAGAGGTATCTTCCTGTTCCTCGGCGGTGTCGGCGCCGTCATCCTCGCCGCCACCATGCTGATCTTCCGGGAGACACTGCCCGCCGACCGGCGCGTCGTCGGTGGCGTCGCGCACACCGGGCGGGACTTCCGGCGGTTGCTCTCCGACCGGATGTTCGTCGGAACAGTGGTGATCACCGGCTTCGTCAACGCCGCCCTGTTTGCCTACCTCAGCGGCGCCACGTACGTGCTGCAGGGCATCTACGGGCTCTCCCCGCAGGGATACTCGTTCGCTTTCGGCCTCAACTCGCTCGGGTTCATGGCGTTCGGCTTCGTCGCCGGCAGGCTCGCCGAGTCGTGGTCGGAGAAAGGCACACTCGTGCTCGGTCTCCTGATGACGCTTGTCGGCGCGGGCGCCCTCCTCGCCACCGCCGTGCTCCACCTGTCCCTCGTCGCGATGGTCCTCTCGCTGCTCACCATGGTCAGCGGCGTGGCTGTGACCACCCCACCCGCCACCTCCCTCGCACTCGCCAGCTACCCCGACATCGCCGGTACGGCATCTTCGCTGCTGGGATGCGCCCGCTTCGCCTTCGGCGGCCTGGCAGCGCCACTGGTGGGCCTCGCCGGCGCCGACGACGCCACGCCGCTGGGACTCGTTACCGTGCTGTCAGCCGCCGTCGCTGCCACCACCTACGTCATCCTCCTACGCGACGAGGCGAGTGGCGCACCCCATCCTGCCGCCGACGGCGCGCCGTCCAGCGTGGTCAACGTCCCCGCAGGCGTGCCGGATCCCGTCTCCACCACCCTCCTGCCATCGCGCGCCGGACAGGAAAGGACCCCCGTGTGACGGCTGCGGGACCTCTCCGCGTCGCCATGCCCGGACAGCCACCGAGCCGATCCTGGGAGGTCCTGCCGTGACCTCCCTGCCCGTCAACCGGGTTCGCGATGCACGGCGGCAGACCCGCCGTCGCGGGAGCTGGTCCGGCCGCCCCACGTTGTCCACGCCGACACATCACTTCGCCAGGGAGGGCGCGGAGCGTGACCATGCACGGGCCGCGCCCTCCCACTCGACGCTGAGGCCGGCGCCTCAGACCCGGGTGACCCGTACCGCGTCGGCGATCACGTATCCGCCGGCGCTGCTCCAACGGCTCACACCGACGAGGTTGCGGTCGCCGGCAGCGAGGTTGAAGGTGCCGATCGAACGCCAGACGCCGCCGTTGGTGCGCTGGTCCACGTGCACCGTCTGGTTTCCCGCCGCGGTGACGATCACGTACGGCGTCGCGCTGTTGTAGCCCGGGTCCGCCGGGTGCCGCACCTCGACGCGGTAGTTGCCGGACTGCGGAATGCTGACCTTGAACCATGCCGCGTCGCTCGCGGCCACCGGGTTGGCGAACCGATAGTCGGCTCCGTACCGCTGCGCCGAGTAGGTCGACGTGCCCCAGTTGGTGCTCGCGCTGAAGCGACCCGCGGTGGCGTTGTCCACGATGGTGCTGTATGCGGGCGGGGGAGTGCTGCCGAGCCCCAGGTACTGCGCGATGCCCTGGGCGTGCCCGTGGGCGGTGGCGGTGATGAAGTCGGCCCGCTTGAGCAGGTTCGCGTCGGCGACGGTGTCGATGAACAGGTTCTCGGTGAGGACCGCCGGCATGGTGGTCTCGCGGAGTACGTGGAAGTTGGCCGTCCGCTGGCCCCGGTCGGCGACCCCACTGATCGTCCGCATGCCCGAGAGGACCCTCGAGTGCAGTGCGTTGTGCAGGTTGACCGTAGCCGAATCCGCCGTCGGGTACCGGTAGCTTTCGAAGCCGGTGCCGCCGCCCGAGTTGATGTGGATGCTCACGAACAGGTCGGCGCCCCATGCGTTGGCGTCGTCGGTGCGGTAGGTGAGGCTGCGGGTGACGTCGGTCGTCCGTGACATCCGCACGTCGACGCTCCAGTTGGCCAGCAGGATGCTGCGCAGCTGCAGGGCGATGTCGAGGGTGAGTGCCTTCTCCTGCAGGCCGTTCCCGACCGCGCCGGGGTCGGTGCCGCCGTGCCCCGGGTCGATGTAGACGCGGGGGATCGCGGCCCGGGCCTGGCCGGCGACGACGGGCGCGAATGCCGCGCCGGCTGCGGCGGCCAACAGAGTACGGCGCCGCAGGGGAGTGTTGCTGAGCATGGGTGCCTCTCGGATAGAGGGACGGGCAATGGGGGAGTGTGAGGCGCCCACCACGGCGCCGGTCTGGCGCTGTCTGCCTCCGCCCGGCGAACCTCGCGTACGTGAGCATGCGCGATGACGCCACGGCGTCGAAGGGTCGCGTTCAGCGGTGGCATGCGCGCGCGGCCGATGTGGCGGCAACCTCAGCTGCCGCCGCCGGCAACGCGCGTGGAGTCCAGGGAATCCTCACGGCGGAGACTGTAACCACCGTCGATGTGTCCGGGAAGGACGTTTACGTGTTCGTGATCTTGGAAGGCGGCCAAGGTGGGCGCGCCGGCGGTGGTCGTCCAGGTGTCCACGTCAGATGCAGTTCCCCACTCGGCGAGCGAGGGCCGCGCTCAGGTTGCCGGGGGCGGCCGGTGCAGGCCGGTCGCGGCGACGGCCGCGCCGGCCAGGCCGGCGGCGGTGCAGGCGAGCACGCCCGCCGCCCCGGCGCCGGCGGCGAGCGCGCCGGCGGCGCTCGGGATGAGCACCTGGCCGAGCCGGTTGCCGGTGAGGCGCAGGGACATCGCCCGGCCGCGCAGCCCCGGCGGCGCGGCCTCGGCCAGGAACGACATGGTCAGCGGTTGCCCGGCGCCCAGGCCCAACCCCGAGACCGTGACCACCACGGCCATCGCCCACAGCGGCAGGGGCGGCAGCAGCAGACCGAGACCGGCGGCGGAGATCGCGACGGTGCCGACGAGCAGCCGGCGCCGACCAACGGCGGCGACCAGCCGGCCGAGCAGCAGCCGCGAGGCCATCGACGCGACCGCCCGCAACCCCAGCAGCACGCCGATGGTGCCGGCGGCGATGCCCCGCTCGGCGCCGAGGGCGGGCAGGTAGACCAGGGTGATGTCGACCGCCGCCAGGACGACGCAACTGACCGCGAGGGCACGCACCAGTCCCGGCTGGCGGAGCAGACCGCCCAGCCCGCCGGCGGCCGGCCCCGCCGCCTGCCGGTGGTGCGCCGACGGACGGAGGAACACGGCGGCGACCAGCAGGGGCAGGGCGAGCGCGGTGGCGCCGAGGAAGATCGCCCCGGTGTCCGGGATCGGGCGGTCCCCGCCGAAGGCCACGATGAGGCCGGGACCGAACGCCTGACCGAGCGAGGCGGCGAAGGTGTAGTAGCCGAACGCCGTGTCGTACCGGTCCGCCGCCGTGCGGTTGGCGACCAGCGCCTGCTGGCCGACCACGGCGAAGAGGTGACCGGTGCCGAGGACCATACTGGCCACGACCAGGCCGGCGACCGAGTCGGCGAACAGCACGAAGCAGGCGCCGGCGGCGACGAGCAGACCCGAGCCGGCCAGCACGATCCGGCGTTCGCCGAACCGGTCGACCGCCTGGCCGGAGGGGACCGCGAGCACCAGCGGCACGACGGCGAAGCTGGCCCCGAGCACGCCGAGCCAGGCCGCCGGCACGTCCAGGTCCAGCGCCCGGTACGCGGACGCCGGGCGCAGCATGAAGGTGACCGCCTGCACCACGACGGTGTGGGCGAGCAGCAGACCCGTCTGGGTACGCACGGGGACCCCGGTCAGCCCGGGGTCCCCGTGAACGGTGGACGGCACTCCACTCAGTCGGCCTTCACCGCGAGCACCGGGCAGGGCACCCGAAGCAGGATCTCCTGTGCGGTCGAACCCATGATCAGCTTGCCCACCGGGGTGCGGTGCCGGATGCCGATCACCACCAGCGAGATCTCCTCGGTGTCGACGATCTCCGCGATCTCCTCGGCCGCGTCCCGCCCGCGCATGAGCTGCCGGACAGTGTGCGGCACCGCCTCGGCGGTCAACTCTCGCACCACCCGGGCCAGGTCGTCCTCCTGGGCGAAGCGCGGGTCGACGTAGGCGTCGCCGCGCGACGTGTTCACCACCAGCACCGGCTCGTCGCGGAACCGGGCCTGCTCCACGGCGGCCCGCAGGGCCGCCTCACCGAGGGCCGAGGGGACGTACCCCACCAGCACGGTCATCGGGTCACCAGCCTTTTCTGAACAGGTCGAGCGACGAAGCGGCCGAGCACCGGCCAGAGCAGCACCACCAGGACCACGGCGTAGATCGTCCAGGACACCCAGCCGCCGATGAGGCCGTGCAGCTCGCCGCCGGAGAGCTGCAACGCCCGCCGGCCCTGCAACTCGGCGCGCGGGCCGAGGATCACCCCGACGATCAGCGGCAGGATCGGCAGCCCGAAGCGACGCATGCCGAAGCCGAGCAGGCCGAGGGTGAGCAGCAGGAACAGGTCGAACGGCTGGGCGTTGACGGCGTACGCGCCCATCGAGGCGAAGAAGAGGATCCCGGCGTAGAGGTACGGGCGGGGGATCCGCAGCAGCCGCGCCCAGGCGGGCGCGAGCGGCAGGTTGAGCACCAACAGCAGCAGGTTGCCCACGAAGAGGCTGGCGATCAGCGTCCACACCAGGCCCGACTCCCGCTCGAAGAGCAGCGGGCCCGGCTGGATGCCGTACTGCTGGAAGGCGGCCAGCATCACCGCGGCGGTGGCGTTGGTGGGCAGGCCGATGGCCAGCATCGGCACCAGCGTGCCGGCGGCGGAGGCGTTGTTGGCCGCCTCCGGCCCGGCGACGCCCTCGATCGCGCCCCGGCCGAACTCCTCCGGGTGCCTCGTCAGCTTCTTCTCGGTGGCGTACGACAGGAACGTCGGGATCTCCGCCCCGCCGGCCGGCAGCGCGCCGAACGGGAACCCGTACGCGGTGCCGCGCAGCCACGGCTTCCAGGACCGTTTCCAGTCCTGCTTCCCCATCCACGGCCGTCCGACCGGGATCACCTCGGCGGCGCGGCGGCGCAGGTGCGCGGCGATCCAGAGCGCCTCGCCGACGGCGAAGATGCCGACCGCCACCACCACCACGTCGATGCCGTCGGCGAGTTGCGGGATGCCCAGGGTGAGCCGCTGCTGGCCGCTCACCGCGTCGATCCCGATCGTGCCGATGACCAGGCCGATCAGCAGCGAGGCGAAGCCGCGTACCCGGGACGCGCCGAGCACCGCGGTGACCGCCACGAACGACAGCAGCATCAGCGCGAAGTAGTCGGGCGCGCCGAGGCTGATCGCGAACTGCACGACCGGCGGGGTCACCACCACCAGCAGCAGGGTGGCGATGGTCCCGGCGACGAACGAGCCGATCGCGGCGGTGGCGAGAGCCTGCGCGGCCCGGCCCGCCTTCGCCATCTTGTTGCCCTCGATCGCGGTGATCACCGAGGACGACTCGCCCGGGGTGTTCAACAGGATCGAGGTGGTCGAGCCGCCGTACATGCCGCCGTAGAAGATGCCGGCGAACATGATGAACGCCTGGGTGGGCTCCATTCCGTAGGTGACCGGCAGCAGCAGCGCCACCGTCATCGCCGGGCCGATCCCGGGCAGCACGCCGACGGCGGTGCCGATGGTGACCCCGAGCAGCGCGATCAGCAGGTTCATCGGGGTCACCACGTTGGCGAACCCGTCGAGCAGGTTTCCGAGGTTGTCCATCAGAGGATCCCTTGCAGCACGCCCGCGGGCAGGTTCACGCCGAGCCCGATGGCGAACGTGTAGAAGGTGATCAACGACAGCGCGACGGAGATCAGCAGGTTGCGCACGTGGTGCCGGTTGCCCAGCGCGAACGCCGAACCCCAGAACAGCAGCGTCCCGCTGATCACCCAGCCCAGCCGGTCGATGAGCACCGCGTTGACTCCGAACGCGCCGATGAGCAGCAGCACCGTCCGCCAGTCGATCGGGGTGGTCAGGTCGACGTCCTCGCCGGCCTCCGGCTCCCCGGCGCCGCCACGGGCCACGTCCACCGCGTAGATCGCGGCGACGATCAGCAGCAGCACCCCGAGCAGGATCGGCACCGGCTTCGGGCCGATCGGGTCGGCGGTGCTGATCGCGTGCCCGGTGCGGGCCGCGTCGACGAGGACCAGCGCGCCGACGAGGGCGAGGAAGGCGCAGACGGCGTACTGGGCCCGGTCGCGACGGGGCGTCGCCGCCGGTCCCGCCCCGACCTCCGCGTCGGCCGGGGCGGGACCGCCCGGCACGGCCGCGGGCTCCGCCGGCCCGACCGGCGTACGCGCCGCGCCCAGCCGTCCCGCCGCTGGCACGGGCGCCACGTCCGGGCCGGGAACCGTCGGCGTCCCGCCCGCCGTGACCGGGTCCGGACCGGTCGGCTGGCCCGGCACCGGCGCGGTGACCGGTCCGTCGGTGGTGCCCGGGCGGGGCGGCGGGTCGCCGCCCCGTTCCGGTCGGGTGGTCATGCCGGTCATGCCAGGCCGAGCTGCGCGAGCAGGTCCGCCACCGACTTGTCCTGCTCGGTGAGGAAGGTGGCGAACTGGTCGCCGGTGACGAAGGCGTCGGTCCAGCCCCGCTTGGTCAGCTCGGCCTTCCACTCGTCCGACTCGTGCATCTTCGTCAGCGCGTCGATCCAGACCTTCTTGTCGGCGTCGCTGATGCCGGGCGGCGCGACGATGCCCCGCCAGTTGGTGAAGACGAGGTCGATGCCGGACGACTTCAGCGTCGGCACGTCCTTGAGCGCGTCGATCGGGGCCGCGCTGGTGACCGCGAGGACCCGGATCTGACCGGCCTCGACCTGGTCGAGGAACTCGCCGAAGCCGCTGGCGCCGAAGGCGACCTTGCCGCCGAGCACGGCCGGCAGCAGCTCGCCGCCGCCGTCGTACGAGACGAAGTTGACCTGGCGGGGGTCGATGCCGACGGCCTTGGCGAGCTGCATCGGCAGCAGGTGGTCCGGGCCGCCGGGGGACGAGCCGCCGCCGACCGCGATGCCCTTGGGGTTGGCCTTCCACGCCGCGACGAGGTCGCCGATGGTCTTGTACGGCGAGTCCTTCGGCACCACGATGGCGCCGGCCTCCTCGATCATCTTGGCCAGCGGGGTGGTCTGGGTGAGCGTCGCCGAGGACTTCGAGGTGTACGAGGCACCCACCACGCCCAGCCCCATCTGCATGGCGAGCTTGCCGTTGCCCTTCTCGTTCACCATGCGCTGCAGACCGACGGTGCCGCCCGCGCCCGGCAGGTTGAAGACCTGCACCCCGGTGGCGATCTTGGCGTCCTCCATCACCTTCGCCGCGGTGCGAGCGGTGGTGTCGTACCCGCCGCCGGGGGTGTTCGGCACCATGATCCGCAGTCCGGTGGCGGGTCCGCCGTCGCCGCCGGACCCGCCCTCGTTCTTGTCCGCGGTGGCACCGCAGGCGCCCAGCGCCAGCGCCGTGGCGGCCGCGGCGCCCATGACCAGCAGTTTTCTCCGAGTTGCCATCATGTTTCTCTTCCGTTTCGAAGGAGTCCGGCGGCAAGATGATGGCCCCCGGGCGAACCCTACGTCTGCGTTCTGTCACCAGCGGAAGTTGAGGTCTTTGTGGTCACGGTCACCCCCCGCCGTACGTTGGCCGGGCAGTTGCTCGTGCTCCAGCTCGCGATCATCGTGGTCGTGCTGGTGGCGGTGGCCGCCGTCTCGCTGGCCCAGTCCGCCGCCACCTTCAACCGGGTGGAGGGGCGGCGGGTGGCCGCCCTTGGCGAGCAGCTCGCCGGCAACCGGCTGCTGCGTGAGCGGATCAACCAGCCGGCGCCGGCGGAACTCGTCGCCCCGCTGGTGCAGAACGCGCTGACCCAGTCCGGGGTGACCTCGGTGACCGTGGCCGACGCCCGGGGCCGGGTGGTCAGCTCTACCGACCCGACGCTGGTGGGGAGCCCGCTCGTGCTCGGCGACCCCGAGGTGGCACGGGGCCGGAGCTGGTCCGGCGAGCTGGCGGTCGGCGACTCGCGGGAGCTGGTCGCCCAGGTGCCGGTGCTCGGCGACCGCAAGGACAACCTCGGGCGGCATCTCGGCGTGGTGATGATCGGGGAGGCGTCGCCCGGATGGTCCCAGCGCCTGGTGGGCGCATCGTCGTACCTCTTCACCTACCTGGGCATCGCCAGCCTGATCGGGGTCGTCGGCTCCTGGCTCCTGGCCCGCCGGATCAAGCGGCAGACCCTGGGCCTGGAGCCCCGGGAGATCGCCGGCCTGGCCGAGCATCGGGAGGCGCTGCTGCACGGCATCGCCGAGGGGGTGATCGCGCTGGACCCGCAGCAGCGAGTCACCCTGGTCAACGCGGTCGGCCGGCGGCTGCTCGACCTGCCCGAGCACTGCCTCGGCCGGACCCTCGCCGAGCTGAGGATCTCCGGCCGGCTGCGGGACGTGCTGGCCGGCGCCGACCACGAGCCGCAGGCCCGGGACGAGGTGGTGGTGCGCGCCGGCCGGGTGCTGGTGATGAACCGGATGACGGTCAGCAAGGACGGACGGCGGCTCGGTTCGGTGACCACCCTGCGGGACCGCACCGAACTGGCCCGCCTCGAGCAGGAGATCGGTTCCTTCCGCAGCACCACCGAGCTGCTGCGCGCCCAGACCCACGAGTTCGCCAACCAGCTGCACACCATCTCCGGGCTGATCCAGATCGGCGAGCACGACGAGGTGGTCCGGTACGTCGACGCGCTGAGCCGGCACCGGGCCTCCCTCGACCTCACCGTCACCAGCCGGATCCAGGACACGGCGGTGGCGGCCCTGCTGATGGCGAAGTCGGCGCTGGCCGCCGAGCGCCGGGTGGAGCTGCGGATCTCCGAGCGGACCGGCCTGGACCGGTTGGAGCCGGCGGTCGCCGCGGACGTCGCGACGGTCCTGGGCAACCTGGTCGACAACGCCGTGGAGGCCGTGGCCGGCGGCCGGGAGAGCCGGACCCCGGTGCCGTCGGGCAGCCCGGACGGCGCCGGAGCGGACGGCGGTGACGTCCCGGACGGGCCGGCCTGGGTGGAGGTCGAACTACGCCAGGACGCCTCCTCGGTGGAGATCGTGGTCCGCGACTCCGGCCCGGGGGTGGCCCCGCAACTGGCCCAGGAGGTCTTCACGCACGGGTTCACCACCAAGGCGGCGCGCGGTGGCGAACGCGGCATCGGGCTGGCGCTCACCCGGCTGGTCTGCCACCGTCGTGGCGGCGAGGTGGCGGTGACGAACACCGAGGAGGGTGCGATGTTCACGGCCCGGATGTCGGTGACCGGGGCAGTGGAGGCGAGCCGGTGATCGACGTACTGGTGGTCGACGACGACTTCATGGTGGCCCGGATCCACCGCGGCTTCGTCGAGCGTATCGACGGCTTCCGGGTGGTGGGCACGGCCAGCACGGGCGAGGAGGCGATCGCCGCCGTCGATGAGTTTCGCCCCGACCTGGTGCTGCTCGACCTCTACCTGCCGGACATGTTCGGCCTGGATGTGGTGACCCGGCTGCGGGCCGCCCGGCACGACTGCGACGTGCTGGTGATCAGCGCGGCCCGGGAGGCCGAGGCGGTGCGTCGGGCCGTCCGTTACGGCGCGGTCAACTACCTGCTCAAGCCGTTCGGCTTCGACGAGCTGCGGACCCGGCTGGAGCAGTACGCCGCCCGGCGCAACTCGCTGCGTGCCACGGTGGTCAGCGACCAGAGCGACGTGGACCGGGTGCTGTCCCGCAGCGGCGCGCACATCGCCACCTCCGCGCTGCCCCGGGGCCTCAGCGCGGAGACCGCCGAGCTGGTGGAGCGCGCCCTGCGGGGGCACTCCGGGACGCTCTCCGCCGCCGAGTGCGCCACCGCGGTGGGCATCTCCCGGGTCAGCGCCCGTCGCTACCTGGAACACTTCGCCGACACCGGACGGGCGGAGGTCAGTCTCCGGTACGGCTCCGCCGGCCGCCCGGAGCGTCGCTACGTCTGGGTTTCCTGACGGTCGACGGCTCCGTGCCGCAGGCACCTGGCACCCCGGGGAGGCGCCTGGCTGGGCTCGCCGCGGTCGTCCCAGGACGATGCCGGCATCTGGCCCTTCCTCCCGGGGAGGACGTTTTCCTCTCTCCCGACGCTCTGTTCCGAGCATCGGCATTATGTGCTGGTATGAGGAGAATGTCGGCTGTGGCACTGTTGGTGATCGCTCTGGCGTCCGGCTGCGACGCGCCGGAGAGGGAGACGACAAGCGAACCGCCCAGCGCCGCCGCCACCAGCGCCGGACCCCGAAACACACTCACCGTGGTGGCGGCCGGTGACCTGCTCGTACACCCCGCGCTCACCGAGCAGGCAGCCGCCGATGCGCGCCGAGCGGGACGCGACGGCCACGACTTCACCCAGGTGCTCGCCGCGGTCCGCGCCCGCGTGAGCGCCGCCGATCTGGCCATCTGCCACATGGAGACGCCCCTGGCCGAGCCCGCCGGCCCGTTCACCGGCTGGCCGAACTTCAGCGTGCCCCCCGCACTGGCCGACGCCGCCGCGTGGGCAGGCTTCGACACCTGTTCCACCGCCTCCAACCACTCTCTGGACACCGGGGTCGAGGGCATCGCCCGTACTCTCGACAACCTGGACCGGGTGGGCCTGCGGCACACGGGCACGGCCCGGAGCGCGGCGGAGAGCCAACGCCCGAATGTCATGGACGTGGGCGGCGTCAAGATCGGACACCTCTCGTACACCCTGAGCTTCAACGACATCCCGCTGCCGCCGGGACGGCCCTGGGCGGCCAACCTGATCGACGCGGACGCCATCCTCGCCGAAGCGCGGCGGGCCCGCGTCGCCGGCGCGGAGATCGTCATCCTGTCTATGCACTGGGGCACGGAGTACCAGAACGAACCGAACGGCGACCAGGTCGACCTCGCGAGCCGGCTGCTGTCCTCGCCCGACATCGACCTGATCGTCGGTCACCATGCGCACGTGGTCCAGCCCTTCGAGAAGGTCGGCGCAAAATGGGTCGCCTACGGCATGGGAAACCTGACCGCCCGGTTCGGCGACGGCTCGGCGGAAAACACCCAGGACGCGGTCGTGCCGGAGTTCACCTTCACCCGCACCCCGTCCGGTGGGTGGGAGGTCACCGGCGTGACCGTGCTGCCGACCTGGATGGAGTACCGACCGCGGGCCCGCGTCGTCGACCTGACCGCCGCGCTGAGTGACCCGAAGGTGCCCGCCCCGCGTCGGGCGCACTACGCCGCGATCGCACGGCGGATCAACGGATACGTCGACCTGCGGGATGCCTTCTCCGCCGGGCTGCGGATGCCGCACCAATGATCGAGCCGGATTCGCGTCCCTTTCACGCGCCCGTGCGGATGTTCCCTCCTACGAGGGAGGGGGCCACCCCTCATCGGGGAGGCGCGGCCCCGGGCAGGAGGCGGAGGCTAGGGGCATGATCAAGAAGAAATTGACGATCGGCGCCGGATGGTCGATGGCGGCCATCGGAGTCCTGCACGCCGCGGTCTTCCTGCCCCACCCCTACTGGAGCGAGTGGCTCACCGGCGGACTGCGCTCGGGCGAAGGCGGTGACGCGTCCCTGTCCGTGTTCTGGGCGCTGCCCGGGGGCTTCGTCATCCCCCTGGTCCTGTTCGGCCTCCTGCTGGCGCGGCTGGGGCGGCGCGGCGAGCGCGCGCCGGCTTACGTCGGCTGGACAGTGGCCGGCTGGGCGGCCGGATGCGCACTGCTCGTCGGTCCCAGCGGCTTCCTGCTGGGCCTCATCCCGGCCGGGCTGCTCATCGCCGAAGACCTGCTGGCCCGCCGCGGGGCCGCCGGGCGCGGCGTAACAGGACCGGCGGTCGGGCGGGAGGAGGCCGCGCGGCCACAGCGCTGATCGCCGCTAGTACGGCAGCCGCCGGTCGTGACCACCTGGGCAGCGTCTCCGTGCATGTCGCCGCTTCGCCACGCCATCCGTGGGAGCGTGCCCGACCGCCGTGCGTTGCCGAGGTGGGCCAGGTTCACCCGCGCCGGGACATGTCACCTCGACGGACGTGAACCGGACGGGGACCCCCCGTATCGGGTCAACCCGGCGGCTCTGCTGTAATCATCAGGCTTCGTACGCAGAGCGAGCATTCGGCTCCGATGCGTTCGTCAATTGTCACATTCATGCAACGTAGCCGCCCCTTGACCCTCGCACGGGCGCCGGGAAGCATCGATGAAGCGGCGTCCCGGGCCGTGGGGAGATACCCGGACCAGCCAAGGAGGACCATGTCGGTCAGCCCCGCCTCGTCGCGCGCCGGATGGCATACGTCCCAGCCCGCTGTTCCCGGCCGGCCCCCCGGCGGCCAGCGCCGCCCCGCCAACACGGCCGCCCCGATGCTCACGGTGACGCTGAACATCCCGCTGGCCTGCGAGGAGTCGCTGACCCCACCCGCCCGTCGGCTGCTGGAGGCCGCCCGGGAGATGCTCGAACGCGGCGAGGGCACCATCACAGCCGCCACCGTGGAGCGCCGGCCCGACGCCGTGCCGGCCGGCCGGTCGCCGTCCCGTCCAGCCGCCGCCCCCACGATCCCCGCCCTGCACATCCTCGCCTCGTCCCGCTCCGTGCTGCGCGACGGCGAGCCGTTGCCGCTGACCCGGCTGGAGTTCGACCTGCTGCTGCACCTGGTCGCCCACCCCCGCCGGGTGTTCACCCGGTTGCAGCTGCTCAACGCGGTGTGGGGCTACGAGCACGCCGGGGTGCGTACGGTCGACGTGCACGTCCGCCGCCTGCGCGGCAAGGTCGGCGTCGACGTCCCGTTGGTCACCACCGTCTACGGCGTCGGCTACCGGCTGGCCGACGACGCCCGCGTCACCATCGACCGCAGCGGCTGACCTCGCGCCCGCAGTGGCCCGATCGTCAGCGAGTCGCACCGGTCGCGACCGGGCGGCGCCCTCCCGGCCCCCACCCCGCAGCCTGCCGGTGGGGCCGTCGGCCCACGAGGCACGATGGTCGGATGCGGATCCGTCCCATCACCCCGGACCGGCTGGTCACCGAGCTGACCGAGCGGCTCGCCGGCACCGCGAGCGCCGGGCGGCTGCGCGTGGGCGTCGACGGCCCGCCCGCCGCCGGCCCGGACGCGCTGGCCGCCGCGCTGGTCGACCCGCTGCGCGCGCTCGGCCGGCCCGTGCTGCACGTGCGCGCCGACGACTTCCTCCGCCCCGCCTCCGTCCGCCTCGAGCACGGCCGGACCAACCCCGACGCGTACTACGAGGGGTGGGTCGACGAGGCGGGGCTGCGCCGGGAGGTGCTCGACCCGGCCGGGCCAGACGGCTCCGGGCGGGTGCTGCCCTCGCTCTGGGACGCCCGCGCCGACCGGGCCAGCCGCGCCGTGTACGTCGACCTGCCACCCGGGGGCGTCCTGCTGGTCAGCGGGGCGCTGCTGCTCGGCGGGGGCCTGCCCTTCGACGTCACGGTCCACCTGGCGCTCTCCCCGGCGGCCCTGGCCCGGCGCACCGACCCGGCGCTGCGGTGGACGCTGCCGGCCTTCGCCCGGTACGCCGACGAGGTGGCCCCGGCCTCGTTCGCCGACGTCGTGGTGCGCGCCGACGACCCCCGACACCCGGCGCTGGTGGAGTCCGCGGTGTCCTCCTGACCGCCGCGACGTCCGGAAAAGTGGCCGGTTTGATCGTCGGCGGGCCGGGGTATTCGGCCGGCTCACAGAGCACGGGTGATCCACCCGCGCGCAGACGACCACGGCCCGGGCGCACGCACCGGCGCCCCGACGGACTTTGAGGCCCAGAAAGGCAGGCAGCGATGCTCGTCCACGACAAGGTCGGTACGGGCCGATCCCAGGCGGAGATCGACCAGATCCGGCGCTCCCTGCAGGCCCGCTACGACGAGCTGTCCGCGGAGTACGAGCAGGCGGTGCTGCAGAGCCAGGTGCTGCGGCTGGTGGAGGTCGGCGACACCGCCGGCGACGACCAGGCCGACAGCGGCACCAAGACGGCCGAACGGGACACCGCGCAGTCCCTGCTGCGGACCATCCTCGACCGCCGCGCCCAGTACGAGCACGCCCTCACCAGGCTGGAGGAGGGCACCTACGGCTTCTGCGAGGGCTGCTCCGCGGCCATCCCGGTCGAGCGGCTGGAGATCTTCCCCTCCGCCACCACCTGCGTGCAGTGCAAGCAGAACCGGGAGCGCCGGGCGGCCTGACGCGAGCGGTTGCCGGTCGGTCCGGGACGCGGTGGACTCCACCCATGGGTGAGATCAAGGTGGGCACCGCCTCCTGGACCGACCGCACGCTGCTGGACTCCGGCTGGTACCCGCAGACCGCCGACACCCCGGAGAAGCGGCTGGCGTACTACGCCCGGCAGTTCCCGCTCGTCGAGGTGGACGCGACCTACTACTCGCCGCCCGCCGAGCGAACGGCGCGGCTGTGGGCCGAGCGCACCCCGACCGGCTTCACCTTCAACGTCAAGGCGTTCAGCATGCTCACCGGGCACCCGACCCGGGTCAACGCCCTCTACAAGGATCTCCGGCCCGACACGGAGAAGAAGAACCTCTACCCGGACGACCTGCCGCCGCAGGCGTACGAGGAGGTCTGGACGCGGTTCCTCAGCGCGCTGGACCCGCTGGTCGAGGCGGGCCGGCTCGGCGCGCTGCTGTTCCAGTTCCCGCCCTGGTTCACCATCCGCCGGGACAACAAGCAGTACCTCCTGGAGGTGGCGAAGCGCTGCGCCCCGCTGCGCCCGGTCTACGAGTTCCGGCACGCCTCCTGGTTCGACGGCGACAACGCCGACGAGACGCTCGCCTTCCTGCGCCAGCACCGGCTGGCGTACGTCTGCGTGGACATGCCGCAGGGGCACCGATCGTCGGTGCCGCCGGTGCTGGCCGCCACCGCGGACCTGGCGGTGGTCCGCTTCCACGGGCACAGCGACAAGTGGACCAGCAAGGACATCCACGAGAAGTTCGGCTACCGCTACTCCGACCGGGAGTTGCGCGACTGGGCGCCGAAGCTGCGCGAGCTGGCCGAGACCACCGAGCAGACCCACGTTCTCCTCAACAACTGCTACCGCGACTACGCGCAGACCAACGCCGCCACCCTCGCCGGGCTGCTCGACGCCGGCTGAGCCGCGCCCGTTCTCATCCCGTCCGGGTGAAGCCCGCTCACCCTGCCGCCGCGCAGCATGGACGGTGCGTGCGGTCGACGGCGACCGCGGAACCGACACCACGGAGGTGGCTGGAGATGACGGTTCGGGTGGTACCGGATCGACGACGCGGCGCCGTGCTGCACGTCGTCGGGTCGTCCGGCGACGCCCGGTGGGTGCCGCGCGCCGACCGGGTCAGGCCGACCCGGCAGCCGCGCGGCCCGGTGGGGCCGCCGCGACGCGACGACGACCGACGGTGGGAGACCGACGTACGGGGGTGGAGAGATGGCTGAGCAGTTGCAGTCGGCAATCGAGTCCTCGATGCAGAAGACCAACGAGATGTTGAGGGACATCGAGCAGGCATACGGCTGGCCGAAGGAGCATCGCAACCAGTCCTACTGCGCGATGCGCACGGTGCTGCACCTGTTGCGCGACCGGATGCCGGTGCAGGAGAGCGTGGAGTTCGCCGCGCAGTTGCCGGTGGTGGTGCGGGGGATCTACTTCGACGGCTGGAAGCCGATGGACGTGCCGGTCAAGCTGAACCGGGACGACTTCCTGCTGGAGGTCCGGCAGCGCTTTCCGTACGACGTCGAGGGCGGCCCGGAGCGGGTGGTGCAGGTGGTGCTGGACACCCTGCGCCGGCACGTGACCCAGGGCGAGTGGCAGGACGTGAAGGACACCATGCCCAAGGACATGGCCCGGATGATTCCCTGACCGGCGCGTCGACGAGGGCTCGCTCCACCCGGCGTGGGGCGGGCGCTCGCGTGCTCAGGCCCCGGCCGAGCCCGGCCGGTCGTCCCGGCCGACGGCATCCGCCGCGGTCGGGACGCGACTGACCCGCCGGCCGGCCCGAGCGGCCAGCGCGGCGAAGGCGACGGCGTCCACGACGGCGGCGCCGCCGGGGTCGTTGTTGAAGTAGACGTACGTCGGCTCGTCGTCGCCGAACCCGTCGGCCAGCCGCCGCACCCAGGAGGCCAGCGAGGTGCGGCCGTACCGGGGCCAGGGCCGAGCCCGCCCCTCGTGCAGGCGCAGGTAGCCGAAGTCGGTGGTGCGCCAGCGGGGCGCAACGGGCCGGCCGAGCCGGTCGGCCCACACCAGCGCCGCCCGTCGCCGCTCCAGCACGGCCCGGGTGGCGTCGGTCCACCACGACGGGTGGCGCGGCTCCACCGCGACCCGCACGTCGGCGGGAAAGAGCCGCAGCGTGGCGTCCAACGCCGCAGGTTCGGCGCGCAGGTTCGGTGGGAGTTGCAGCAGCACCGGGCCGAGCCGGTCGCCGAGCGCGGTGGCCCGAGCCAGGAACCGGGCCACCGGCTCGGCCGGGTCACGCAGCCGCTTGACGTGGGTGAGGTAGCGGCTCATCTTCACCGCCACGCAGAAGTCGTCCGGCGTACGGGCCCGCCACGCGGCGAAGGTGTCCCGCTCCGGCAGCCGGTAGAAGGCGTTGTTCACCTCGACCGTGGCGAACCGGGCGGCGAAGTGCTCCAGCCAGCGGCGCTGCGGCAGCCCGGCCGGGTAGAGGCGGCCCCGCCAGTCGCGGTACTGCCACCCCGAGGTGCCGAGCAGGATCATCCCGGCAGCCCTACCAGAGGTCGAAGTGGAAGACCTCGAAGGCGGTGCCGTAGCGGACGCCGAGCCGGGCGCCGGCGGGCCGGCCCAGCCCCTCGAGGAACTCCTCGGCGTCGAAGCTGCCGTCGCCCAGCCCGGCCAGGTACGCGTCGTGCCCCCGCAGCGAGGCGACTCCCCGGTCGAAGGTGTCGGTGACGTCCACCCCGTGCGCGGCGAGCGGGGAGGAGGCCGCCCACACCTGGCGCACCCCGCCCCACGGTTCGACGCCGTCGGCGAGCTGCTCGGGGAAGATCCAGCGGTTGCCGGCGTCGCGGACGGCGTCCAGCACCGCCCGCCCGGTGGCGATGTGGTCGGCCTGGTTCAGCGCGTACGCCCCGTCCCAGGTGTCGCGGAAGTTGTTGGTGATGACGATCTCGGGGCGATGCCGGCGCACCACCGCGGCCAGCTCGCGGCGCAGCGGCACGCCGTACTCCAGGATGCCGTCGGGCAGCCCGAGGAACTCCACCGTGTCCACCCCGACCAGCGCGGCGGACGCCCGCTGCTCCTGCTCGCGCACCTGGCGGGCCCGCGCCGGCGGCATCCCGTCGATGCCCGCCTCGCCGCTGGTGACCAGGCAGTACACGATGTGCTTGCCCTGCGCCGTCCAGCGCGCGACCGCGGCGGCGGCGCCGAACTCCAGGTCGTCGGGGTGCGCCACGATCGCCAGCGCGCGCTGCCACTGCTCGGTCACGGGCTCCAGCGGCCCCGGCCCCTCGGTCATCGCCACCTCCTCGTCGGCCTGACCATCCTGACACCGCCCGTGCCGGCCCGCCGTCCGGCACCGCCGACCGCGGGGGTGAACGCCTGCCTCGGCCGTCCGGCCGTACCGCCGGACTGACCGCCCACCCCGGCACGGCGAACCGCCGGTGTGAGCCGAAAAGGACGTCTACGGTGTGGTTAGAGAAGATCGGGCGTGGGGTACCACCCGCTGCACGACGGACCCCGGCGCACGGCGGGGCGGCACATCCGAGGGAGCACCGATGGCACTCAACGACGACGACATGCAGACCACCGGCGGCGGTGGCCTCGAGGGCCCGGCCGACGGCGGCGCGACCCCCGGCCAGCAGGACGGCGGCGCCGACGGCAGTGCCGACCGCGGTGCCGACAAGGGCGCCGACCGGGGTGCCGACAAGGGCGCTGACAAGGGCGCCGACCGGGGCGCCGACAAGGGCGCGGACCGGGGCGCGGAGGGCCCGGCCGACGGTGGTGCCACCCCCGGCCAGCAGGACGGCGGCGCCGACGGCGGGGCGGAGGGCCCGGCCGACGGCGGCGCCACCCCCGGCCAGCAGGACGGCGGCGCCGACGGCAGCGCCTCCTGACGGATCGCCGTGACCCACATCGTCCCGCCGGGCGGCCACGGCCGCCCGGCGGTTCCGTCCGCACCCACGACCGCGCTGACCCGCTGCGTGTCGGTCGAGCCGGCGAAGTTCGCCGCCGCCCACTGGGGACGCACGCCGCTGCTGTCCCGCGCCGACGAACTGCCCAACCCCGCCGGGTTCGCCGACCTGCTCAGCCCCGCCGACGCCGACGAGCTGCTCAGCCGGCGCGGCCTGCGTACCCCGTTCCTGCGCATCGCCAAAGACGGCCAACTCGTCCCGGCGGCGCGCTTCACCGGCGGCGGCGGCGCCGGGGCCGAGATCGGCGACCAGGTCCTCGACGAGCGGGTCCTGGAGCTGTACGCCGACGGCGCCACCCTGGTGCTGCAGGGCCTGCACCGCACCTGGCCGGCCCTGATCGACTTCGCCCGCGACCTCGGCGTCGCGGTCGGGCAGCCGTTGCAGGTCAACGCCTACCTGACCCCCGCCGGCAACCAGGGCTTCGCCACCCACTACGACACCCACGACGTCTTCGTCCTCCAGGTCGACGGCCGCAAGCACTGGCGGATCCACCCGCCCGTGCTGCCCGACCCGCTGGAGAAGCAGACCTGGGGCGGGCGGGCCGACGAGGTCGCCGCCACCGCCGACGGGCCGCCCGCGCTCGACGTGGTGCTCGGCCCCGGCGACGCGCTCTACCTGCCCCGCGGCTGGCTGCACAGCGCGCAGGCGCAGGAGTCCAGCTCGCTGCACCTGACCGTCGGCGTCCGGGCACTGACCCGGTACGCCCTGGTCGAGGAGCTGCTCGCCCTGGCGGCCGAGGACCAGCGGCTACGCGCCACGCTGCCGTTCGGCACCGACGTGGCCGACCCGGACGCGATCGAGCCGGAGCTGACCGAGACCGTCGAGGCGCTGCGGGACTGGCTGCTGCGGGCCGACCCGGCGGCGGTGGCCGCCCGGCTGCGTCAGCGCGCCTGGCCGGCCGCCCGGCCGGCGCCGATCCGGCCCCTGGCCCAGGCAGCCGCGCTGGCGGCGCTGGACCCCGACACCCGGCTCGCCCCGCGCCCCGGCCTGCGCTGGCAGCTCGCCCCGCAGGGCGACCGGGTGGCGCTGCGCCTGTTCGACCGCACCATCACCCTGCCCGCGTCGTGCGCGCCGGCGGTGCGCACCCTGCTCACCGGCGGGGCCACCCGGGTCGGCGACCTGCCGGGCCTCGACGACGACGCCGACCGGGTCACCCTGGCCCGCCGCCTGCTCCGGGAGGCCGTCGTCGTCCCCGCCTGACGCGCGGGACCGGCACCCGGCGTGCCCGCTGACGCCCACGCCACAGGCGCGGGGTCAGCGGGCGAGGGTCAGCAGCAGGACCGTGGTGAGCAGGCCGGCACCGAGGACCACGGCGACCGGGCGGGGGCCGAGCACCGCGTGCCGGCGGTCGGCCAGGGCCTTCGCCGGCACCAGGCCGACCAGCGGGCCCAGCAGGGTCACCACCAGGGCCAGCACGGGCAGCCCGACCGCGAGTTCGCCGCCGTACCGGTCGCCCGCCGCCCGGGCCGCGCCGCCGAGGGCGTACGCGACCACGGCGCCGGCCACGCCGCAGAGCGCCAGCAGCGGGTTCACCGAGCCCGGCAGGTCACCGGGCTGGCGGGTGCGGTTCAGCAGGTCGCGTACGCCGTCCAGCAGCGTCACCGGGTCCGCCGTGGCGCCCGGCGCCGGGGCCGGGGGCCCGCCCGCCCGACGGCCGCCCCCGCCGAGCCGGCCGCGTAGCTGCTGCCACAGGTGGGCGACCTCGGCGTCCACCCGCTCCTGCAACTCCCGCGCCGCCACCAGCTCCCGCTCGGCGCGCGCGACCTCGGCCTCGGCCTCGGCGACCGCCCGTTCGGCGGCGGCACACTGCTGCGCGTACCAGGTGTGCGCCTCGGTCCGCTGGTCGCGCACCCGCGCCGTCAGCTCGGCCAGCCGCCGCAGCTGCGCCGCGTACGTCTCACTGGTCGCCGGTTCGTTCATCAGAGTTGCGGCGTGGAAACCCGGCCGTTCAGGGCCGGGAGGAAACGCCGCTGCCTCCCCTCAATGATCGTGTAACACAGTGGACCGCTAGAATGTGAAATGTGGGGTGGGATGGTGAAGCGGGCGTACAAGTACCGCTTCTATCCCACCGCTGATCAGGCCGAACAACTCCACCGCACCTTCGGGTGCGTGCGCCTGGTCTACAACAAGGCCCTCGAGATGCGGACCCGCGCATACGCCACGGAACGCCGCTCGATCAGCTACACGGAATCGTCGGCGGCCCAAGGTCGCCAGGATTCATGCCCGGATCGCCGACCGGCGACGAGACCACCTGCACAAACTGTCGACTCGACTCGTCCGCGAGACTCAAACGGTCGTGATCGAAGACCTGACGGTGCGAAACATGCTGCGCAACCACCGGCTCGCCCGCGCCATCTCCGACGCGGCCTGGTCCGACCTGCGGGCCATGCTGGAGTACAAGGCCGCCTGGTACGGGCGCACCTTGGTGACGGTGGACCGATGGTTCCCGTCGTCCAAGCTGTGCTCGGACTGCGGGCGGCTCACCGAATCCCTGCCGCTGTACATCCGTACATGGCAATGCCCGTGCGGTGCGACCCATGACCGGGACATCAACGCAGCGAGAAACCTCCTGGCCGCCGGGCTGGCGGACAGGTAAAACGCCTGTGGAGCTGATGTAAGACCTCAACGGAGTTCCTCCGGGCGGGCAGTCGGCGATGAAGCAGGAAACCCCACGGGCGACCGGGGGAATCCCGGCCCTTCAGGGCCGGGAAGATGTCAACGGGCCGGTCCGTAGGGGATGATCACCTGACCGGTGCGGTGCACCGCCCGGTCGAAGAACAGCCCACGCCAGGGGCGGGGATACCAGTCCGGGCCGCCGGTGCCCGGATAGAGCGACGAGCCCAGTTCGCCGCCGTGCGCGTCCAGCGCCACCCAGGCGCCGATCTGGTCCGTCCGCGCCGCCGGCCCGCCCAGGTCGGCGCGCATCCGGGCGACACCCCGCCACCAGGCCAGCACGTGCGTACGCCGTTCCGGCCCGTCGTGCAGGATCCGGCGCAGCTCCTCCAGCCCGGTACGCCGGCCGAGCCGCGCCGCCAGCGCCCCGGCCGCCGCGTCGACCGCGAACAGCAGCAGATAGTGCGGGATGCCCGGGGCGCCGAGCCCCTCGGCGGTCTCGGCCATCAGCTCCCCGACGGTCTCCTCGTCGTACCAGGCGGCGTCGTCGGCGAGGTCCTCGTAGAGGGAACGGGCGGCCGGGTCGGCGTCCGGGTCGAGGCAGGCGATGGAGAAGCGGGCCGTACCGGGGCGGTGCTGCCGGGCCAGCGAGCGGGCCGCCGCGTCGAGCACCGCGCACGCCTCGTCCACCCGCGTGCCGAGCACCGCCAGGTTGCGCCCGGGGGCCCGGGGCAGCCGCAGCGCCGCCGAACGGGCCTGCACGTCGATGATCTCGCCGAGCAGCGCGACCGGCGTCCGCGGATGGCCGGCCTCCGGCGCGGTGAGCGCCCGGAAGTCCGGCGCGTCGGCGAGCCGGGGGATCGCGTCGCCGTCGAAGAGCCGGGCCGGGGCGGCGTCCTGCGGGCGCATGCGCCACAGCCGGTGCTGCAACTCGCTCCACGTCTCCCAGTCGCTGGCCGACGGGATGCGGGCCACCTGGTTGCCCTCGGCCATGCCCGACTCGGCATTGACGACCGCGTGGTGACGGGGCAGCGACTGGGCGGCGTCGTTGCGTTCGGCGAGGATCCGCAGCGCCTTGGGCAGCGCGATACGCAGCGTGAACTGGGCGACCAGGGCCGGCCGCCCCCAGAGCGCCTCGATGCCGCGCACGTCCTGCGAGGCGAGCACCAGGTGGATGCCCTGGGACCGGCCGCGCCGGGCCAGGTCCTCCAGCAGGTCGGCGGCCTCCCGGGCGACGACGTCGCGCCCGGCCAGGAGCATCTGGAACTCGTCGACCACCGCGACGATCCGCGGCCAGTGCCCTGTCGGGTCGACCGCGCGCAGCTCGGCGAGCTTGGTGACCTCGTGCTTCTTCGCGGCGTCGGCCCGCCGGCGCAGCTCCTCGGCGAGGAAACGCAGCAGCGCCAGGCCGAACTCCCGGTCGGTGTTGACGTTGATGCCGACGAGCCGCATGTGCGGCAGCCAGCTCGGGTCGCGCCGGCCCTGGGCGAACCGGGCGAAGGAGACCCCCTCCTTGAAGTCCAGCAGGTAGAACTCCAACTCGCTGGGGGAGTAGCGGGCCGCCAACGCGCCGATCCAGGCGAAGATCAGGTTCGTCTTGCCGGTGCCGGACGGGCCGCCGATCAGCGCGTGCGGCGGATAGTCGCCCAGGGTGAGCAGGACCGGCCGGCCGTGCGGCCCCTCGCCGATCGGGGCGGTCAGCCCGGTCGCCGAATCCTCCCGCCACATCTGCTCCGGGGGCGGGAGCAGGTCGGTGAACGGGGTCGGGGCGGGGCCGGCGTTCACCCGCGCCGCCACGTCCCGGCAGGTCTCGGTGACCAGGGCCGCGGGCGGCGGCGGGTCCAACCTGACCGGCAGCCCGCCGATCCGTGCGCTGTCGGGGTCGACCGTCACCCGGGTCACCGTGGGGTCGTCGGGCAGCGACACGCCCCGGACCACCAGGTGCACCCCGCAGGCCGCCCCGGTACGCACCACCCGGTCGAGCTGACCGCGCTCGTGCCGGGACAGCTCGTCCCCGCCGAGCAGCACCGCCACCCGCCACGGCTCCGGCCGGCGGCCGGTCGCGGCGGCCAGCTCGCGCAGCGAGCCGTGCTCCCCGGCCAGCACCGTCTCGTTGATCCGGCGGATCTGCTCCACCAGGTCGTCGAGCAGGCGGGCCAGCCCCCCCGGACCGACGAAGGTGAGCAGCCCGGCGGTGCCGAGCGGGGCGAAGCCGGCCAGGCCGCCGCCCAGGTGCTCCGGGTCGTAGCCGATCAGCCGGACGGCGCCCGGGTCGGCCCGGCCGACGGCGCGCAGCAGCAGCGCCGACACCACCGCCTCGCCGCCGTCCCGGTCGTCCCCGGTCAGCTCCACGTGGCCGGCGTCCAGCAGCGGCACCAGCGCCGGCACCGGTTCCGCGCCCGGGATGCGGACCGTGCCGATCCGCAGCGCGCCGGGCGGCTCCGCCCGCCGCGCCGCGGTGGGGCGCCACCGCGCCCAGTCGGCGGACGCGGCGCCCGGGGCCTCCCGCCGCGCGGCGTCCGCCGCGCGCCGGGCCAGCTCGGCGATCCGCGCCGCGTGCCGGTCGTCGATGTCGGCCAGCCGGCGGTCCCGCTGCGCGCCCACCCGCTCCGGCACGACCGCCGCGGCCCGCCGCACCTTCGCCAGCCGCTCCCGGGCCGTGGTCAGCTCGGCCTGCGCCGTCGACAGCCGGGTCCGGGTCGCGCCGAGGGCCTCGCCGAGCATGCCCCGGACCCGGGTGACCAGCTGCGCCCGCCGGTCAGCCATCGACGCCCCGCGACCGCGGCTCGCCGGCCCCGCCGGCGGGCCGACCCGTCGGCGGGCTCGACCAGGCGCGCCCGGCGCCCGCCGCGCCCCGGCCGGCCGCCGGCCCGCCGGTTGTCCCCGCTGCGCCCGGTGCCGGCGGGTCGCCAGGGGCGACCCGGCCGCCGCCCGCCGGTCCGTTCCGCCAGGCGGCGGCCCGGTCCCGTACCGCAGCGGTTTGCTCCTGCGCCGAGGCCGCCCGGTCGGACGCCGCGGCGGCCCGCCTCCGGGCGTCGGCCACCCGGTCCCGCGCGTCGGCGGCGCGCCGCTCCCACTCGGCGTCGGCGGCCCGGTCGCGCGCGGCGTCGGCCCGGCGGTCCCGCTCGGCGGCGTCCTGCCGCTCCCGGGCGGCCTCGGCCTGCCGGTCCCGCTCGTCCTCGGCCGGCAGGTCCCGGCCGAGCCGGGCCAGCAGCACGCCGGTCAGCACCCCGGCGGTGACCGCGGGGTCGGCGGCGTGCGGCTGCTCCGCCTCGCCGCGTCGCGGCGGCGGCATCCGGCAGACCCGGGTCAGGAGGGTGTCCAGCACCGGCGCGGGCAGCCCGGGCAGCAGGTCCCGGACCCGGCCGTCCAGCTCACGGTGCAGTCGCCCCAGGTCGTCGGCGCGCGGCGGGTGCCCCAGCAGCTCCCCGGCCAGGTCGCGCAGCAGCGGCGGCGCCAGCGCGGCCAGGCCGAGGCCGACGTCGGCGTGCGCGCGGCGCAGCTCGCGGTGCAGCCGGTCCCGGTCGCCGGCCCGGACCCCGCCCACCACCCGGCGCAGCAGCTCCCGGGCGTCACCGACCCGCTCGTCGGGCTCGGCCGGCGGCCCCTCGCGGCCGCCGGTCAGCTCGGCCACCCGCACCGACCACCAGCGGCGCAGCTTCACCTCGCCGGGCGGCTCGGGCGCCGGGGCGACCGGGGCCGCCTCGCGCGGCGCGTCGTGTGCCGGCCGGCGTTGCTGCCGCTCCGGCCCGGGCGACGGCGCGCCGTCGGGGCCCAGCCCGATCGCCGCCAGGTACGCCGACAACTGCTCCTGCGCGACGCGCAGCGCGTAGCCGGCGGTCTCGGCGTGCTCGGTGGCGGCGGACAACTCCGGCACACCCATCGGGTCGGCCGACTCCTGGCGCACCCAGCGCAGCCGCTCGGCGGCCAGCCCGAACTTCTCCAACGCCAGGGCGAGCTGGGCGAGCGGCAGGTCCTCGGCGGCGGCGCGGACCTGCGCGCCGACGTCCTCGACGATGGACACGACCCGGCCTCAGAGCGTCGCGACGTAGAGCTGCGCCTGCTCGACCGCGACGAGTGTCGCGGCGAGGCACTCCTCCAGCTCCTGGCTGGCCTGGGTCAGCGAGGACTGGGCCGCCTCGACCGTCTCGTGGCCGCTGCCCTCCAGCGCGCCGGCCAGTGTCTGCTGCGCCTCGGCCAGCTTCTCGCCGGCCGCCTGCACGGCACTCTGGCCGTCGCCGATCTGTTGGAGCGCGACATCGATGGCTGCCTTGAGCTCGGCGACGCTCGCCACGGCGAAACCTCCTGGGGGCGGGGAGGCCTCCATTAGAGCCTATCGGTTGCGGCGGGAGAACATCCGCCCTGTCAGTGTTCCTGCCCCGCTGACCGGTTGTCGACCGGAAGCGCCGCGAGTCCGGTTAACGGGACTGGTCGGAGGGCTCGGTCCGGTCCCGCAACCAGCGCGGGCCGTACACCTCGGCGCCCAGTGCCGCGACCCGTTCCCGCAGCTCACGGTCGGCGGTGACGACCAGCCGCCGGCGCTCCGGCGCGTCGGCGACCAGCTCGACCGCGGCGTCGTCCCCGGACCCCGCCGCGGCGACCACGCGGACCCCGGCCGCGCTCGGCACGTTCCGCGCCCGGCCCTCCACCACCAGCACCACCTCCACCGGGGCCGGCAGCTCCGGGGGCAGCCCGTCGTCGGCCACCCGGACCAGCGAGTCGCGCAGCCGGGCGGTGGCGCCCGCGCGGTCCCGCCACCAGCCGTCCGGGCGGGAACCCACCACGTTGGCGGCGTCCACGATCAGCAGCGGCGTCGGCTCCATGCCGCCAGCCTGCCACCCCGCCCCCGTCGCCACGTCGCCGGCGGCAGGTGTGCGGACCGGGGCCCTTCCCTCCGCGTACGCCCCGCCGGCGGCGGCGTGCCGGGCGTACGCGGGTTGCCTCGGCGGGCGGCGGCGTTTGTCGGGCCGGCCGCCGGGTAGCCCCTGGCGACCGTGCCGCGCCCGAGCAGCGGAGGAAGACATGATGGGACCCGGTGACTTCGGCTCCGACCCGTGGGACGAGTTCCTGGCCCGGTACTTCGGCCGGGGCGAGGGTGGGCGCCGACCCGCGCACCGGGTCGACATCACCCGGCTGATGACCGCCGACGCCCGGGAGATGCTGGCCGACGCGGCCCGGCGGGCCGCCCAGCGGCAGAGCACCGACCTGGACACCGACCACCTGCTGTGGGCAGCGCTGCAACGCGAGCCGCTGCGCGACCTGGTCCGCCGCGCCGGCGCCGACCCGGACACGCTGCTCAACGCGCTCGGCGGGCGCGGCGACGGCGCGCCCCGGGGCGAGGTGCCGCCGAACCTGTCGCTGACGCCGGCGGCGAAACGGGCGCTGCTCGACGCCCACCAGTTGTCCCGGGCGATGGGCGCGAACTACATCGGCCCCGAGCACATCCTGATGGCGCTGCCGCTGAACCCGGAGTCGCCCGCCGGCCGGATGCTCGCCGCCGGCCGGATCCAGCCCGAGTCCCTGCAGGCGGCCAGCGCCGAGCGCGGGCCGATGGCCGGTCCGAAGCCGGACCGCGGCACCCCCACCCTCGACCAGTACGGCCAGGACCTCACCGACCTGGCCCGCAACGACCAGATCGACCCGGTGATCGGCCGGGCCGACGAGATCGAGCAGGCCGTCGAGATCCTGTCCCGGCGTACGAAGAACAACCCGGTGCTGATCGGCGAGGCGGGCGTCGGCAAGACCGCGATCGTGGAGGGCCTCGCCGAGCGGATCTGCGACGGCGACGTGCCGCAGACGCTGCTCGGCAAGCGGGTGGTCCAGCTCGACCTCGCCGGCCTGGTCGCCGGCACCCGCTACCGGGGCGACTTCGAGGAGCGGCTGAAGAAGGTGATCGACGAGATCCGCGCGCACCGCGAGGAGTTGATCGTCTTCCTGGACGAGATCCACACCCTGGTCGGCGCGGGTGGGGCGGGCAGCGAGGGCGGCATGGACGCCTCCAACATGCTCAAGCCCGCGCTGGCCCGGGGCGAGCTGCGGGTGATCGGCGCGACCACCCTGGACGAGTACCGCAAGAGCATCGAGAAGGACGCCGCGCTGGCCCGCCGGTTCCAGCCGGTGTTCGTGCCGGAGCCCAGCGTGGAGGACACCGTGGCGATCCTGCGCGGCCTGCGGGACCGCTACGAGGCGCACCACCAGGTGCGGTTCACCGACGAGGCGCTGGTCGCCGCGGCCGAGCTGTCCGACCGGTACATCACCGACCGGTACCTGCCGGACAAGGCGATCGACCTGATCGACCAGGCCGGCGCCCGGGTCCGGCTGCGCACCCGCACACCGGCCTCCGACGTGCGCGAGCTGGAGACGCAGCTCGACGACGTACGCCGGGACAAGGAGCAGGCCGTCGCCGACGAGCAGTACGAGAAGGCGTCCACCCTGCGCGACCGGCTCGCCGAGCTGGAGGAGCAGATCCGCCGCGCCCGGGGCGACGAGGGCACCACCTCGCAGGTGCCGGCGGTGGGGCCGCAGGAGATCGCCGAGGTGGTCTCCCGGGCCACCGGCATCCCGGCCAGCCAGCTCACCGAGGAGGAACGCGACCGGCTGCTGCGCCTGGAGGGCTATTTGCACGAGAAGGTGGTCGGCCAGGACGACGCGGTCACCGCGGTCGCCGAGGCGGTCCGCCGCTCGCGGACGGGGCTGGCCGACCCGGAACGGCCGATGGGCAGCTTCCTGTTCCTCGGGCCGACCGGCGTCGGCAAGACGGAACTGGCCCGGGCCCTCGCGGAGGCGCTCTTCGGCGAGTCCGACCGGATGGTCCGGGTGGACATGAGCGAGTTCCAGGAGCGGCACACGGTGAGCCGCCTCGTCGGCGCCCCGCCCGGGTACGTCGGCTACGAGGAGGCCGGCCAGCTCACCGAGGCGGTGCGCCGCCGCCCGTACGCGGTGGTGCTGCTCGACGAGATCGAGAAGGCCCACCCGGACGTGTTCAACATCCTGCTCCAGGTGCTCGACGACGGCCGGCTCACCGACAGCCAGGGACGTACGGTCAACTTCAAGAACACCGTGCTGATCATGACGAGCAACCTCGGCTCGGAGCTGATCACCGGCACCCAGCGCGCGGTCGGGTTCGGCACCGGCGCGCCGGGCACCGACGCCGAGCGCGAGGAGCTGCGCGAGCGGCTGATGCGCCGGCTCCAGGAGAACTTCCGGCCGGAGTTCCTCAACCGCATCGACGAGGTGATCATCTTCCGTCGGCTGGAGGCCGAGCAGCTGCGCCAGATCACCGAGCTGATGCTGGAGGAGACCCGCCGCCGCCTGCACGCCCAGGACATCGAGGTCGACTTCACCACCGCCGGCATCGACTGGCTCGCCGAGCACGGCTACCAGCCGGAGTTCGGCGCGCGGCCGCTGCGCCGGGTCATCCAGCGGGAGGTGGACAACCACCTCTCCCGGATGCTGCTGGAATCGGCCATCTCGCCCGGCCAGAAGGTCGTCGTCGACGCCCGCGACGGCCGACTCGCCTTCGACGTGACCGCCGGCGAGCGCGGATACACCGCGGCCAGCACGTCCCATCCCCGATGACCCGGAGGGCGGACATGACCGAACCCGAGGAGACCCAGGAAGAGACCGACCGCACCGATCCGATCCTGGCGCCGCCGACGGCGAACCCCGCCCGGGTGCAGGTGCCGCCGGAGGGCCTGGGCCAGCAGCAGGGCGACGAGCCGGAGCCGGTGGCGTCCGACCGTCACCGTCGAGAGGAGGGCTGATGGTACGCGAGCAGCGGCTCGATCCCGAGGTGGAGGTGCTCTGGGACGACTTCCACGCCCAGGTGAACGTCCCGTCGGAGAAGCTGCGGCAGTGGCTGCTCACCCGCGGCTCCGGGGAGGAGGCGTTCGGGCCGAACCCGGACCTCGACCTGCCCGCGCTGGGCCGGGAGATCCTCAAGGTGCTCACCAAGCGCAAGGTCGACCTCACCCCGGAGGACATCAAGGTGATGCAGGACGCGATCGACGAGATCGAGAACCTGCTGGAGGCCAAGCCGGACCGCGGCAACGCCGACGACGAGTGGCGGCACTCGCTGCTCGACCTGGGCCACGACGTCCTCGTCGAACGCTGAACCGTCCCCGTCGACACGAGCCGGCGGCGCCCCGGGAAACACCTCCCGGGCGCCGCCGGCCCCGTGTGCTCAGCCCTGGTCGCTCTCCAGGCTGCCGATCGTGAGGCCCGCGGCGTCGGCCGCCGCCTCGCGGTCGGCGCGCGTCCGCTCCTCCCGGGTGAGCAGGGTGGCGTACTCCGTGACGTCCGCCGGGTCGGGCACCTCGGGCAGGCGGCGCAGGAAGGCCTCCACGTCGCGGGCGGCGGACGTGTGCGCGGCGGCCGCCTGCCGGAGGATCTCCCGGTCGTCGGCGGCGGGGTAGAGATCGGTCATGCCCGCCAGATACCCGACATCACGCCGTTCGCACCCGGTCCGTCCCGGCGGCCGTCAGCCCCCGCGCCCCGAAGCCCGGGTTGCGCAGCAGCCAGGACAGGTATTCCGGATGCGCCGCCAGCGAGTCGGTGTACGCGGCCAGCGCGGTCTCCAGCACCACCTCGGCGTCCCCGGCGGCGGGGGAGTCGGGGTGCCAGCCGAGCATCAGCCGCCAGCGCAGCGGGGTCCCGGCCAGCATCCGGGTGACGAGCCCGGCGACCGGGCGGAAGGTGGCCTGGCACAGCGCCACCGCCTCGCCGGAGTCGACCATGTCGATGCACACGCGCACGTCGGCCTCGTACAACTTCCGCGGGGTGAAGCCGGCGCGGGCGCAGGCGGCGGCGAAACAGTCGCCGAAGCAGCCGTCGCCGGGCGCGGCGACCCACTGCTCGCGGCGCAGGTCGGCCAGGGGCACCTCGGCCCGGCCGGCCAACGGGTGCTGCTCGGGCAGCATGACGAGCACCGGGTCGACGGCAACCTCCCGCCAGCTCAACCCGTACTCGGCCGGCGGCGCGGCATCGCCGCACACCCCGATCAGCGCGAAGTCCAGCCGGCCGCCCGCGACCAGGTGGGTCAGCTCCTCCGCCGACCAGGAGGCGTGGGTGGTGATCTGGGCCGGCGGGGGATCGGCGGCGAGCCGGTGCACGAGCCGACCGAGGATCGGGCTGTTCACCCCGCCGAACCGGTAGCGCCGGGGGGCGTCCCCGGCACCGGCCAGCCGGGCCGCCTCGTCCTGCAGGCCCTTCATGGCCGGCAGCAGCACCCGGGCCCGGGCGAGGACCAGCTCGCCGAGGACGGTGGGCCGGGCGCCGCGGCGGTCCCGTTCGAACAGCGGCCCGCCCAGCGTCCGCTCGATGCGCTGGAGCTGGGCGGTGAGCGCCGGCTGGGCCAGGCCGAGCGCCGAGGCCGCCTTGGTCACGCTCCCCGTCTCCGCGATCGCGCAGACCACCCTCAGGTGACGCAGCTCCAGATTCATAGAGTGACGGTATGACCCCGCAGCGGCTGGCGGAAGGCCCTGAACGGATCAACACTCTCCGATGTTTTCCGGACCGGTGGCCGGGGCGCCCGGCGGGAAAGCCGGCGGCTCAGCTCGACGGCGGCTCGGCCAGGTCGGCGAGATAGGTGGGGCGGCCGGTGACGGCGTCGCGCACCTTGTCGACCACGCCCACCGCCGGCTCGACGACCCGGTTCCAGGGCGGGGTCGCCGGCATGCCCGGGTGCGGTCGGGTCGGGGCCGCCTCCTCGGCGATCTCCAGCCGGTTGCCCAGGCGGATCAGCTCCTCGGGGCTGGCCACCTCGCGCAGCGCCGCGACCAGGGCACCGACCTCCTCGACGTGGCGGCGGACCCGCGCGTCGACCTCGGCCAGCCCGTCGTCGGCGAGCCCACCCAGGGCGGTCAGCAGGGCCGCGTCGTCGGCGAGCGCCCGGTCCACCCGGTCGGCGGCGTCGGGCAGCGCGGCCCGGACCGTGGGCAGCAGGTACTGCTCCTCGGCGGACAGGTGCCGGGACAGCGCCGCCGTCAGCACCTCCAGCCCCCGTTCCGGGGCGGGCTCGGGGTCGGCGTCGGTGAGCCGGCGCAGCAGCTCCCGCAGTTGCCGGTGCTCGGCGTCGACGATGTCGGCGATGCTGCGCCCGCCCGGCCGGAAGGTCTCGTCCTCTCCGGTGGGCGGCAGCGGCGGCAGGGGAACGGTCATGGTGCCCTCCTCGGGCGGCGGGCGGAGCACGTGGTGGGGTGCGGTCGCGACCGGCGGTACCCGACCGCGCCGGCGGCGAAACCGGGCGGCGGTCCGCGCCCGCCCCGGCGGACCCGCCCCGCCGCGCCACAGGGGCGGGACGGGGCGACCGGAGCGGACCGGTCGGCTGGTATGAAGAACCGATGACGAGCGACCCCGCCTCCGCCCTTCCCGACCCCACCGACGAGGTCGTCGGCCTGTGCCGCGACCTCCTGCGGATCGACACCACCAACACCGGGGACAACGACACCAGCGTCGGCGAACGCGTCGCCGCCGAATACGTGGCGGAGAAGCTGGCCGAGGTCGGCGTCGAGTCCGTCATCCACGAGTCGGCGCCGGGCCGCGCCAACCTGGTCGCCCGCATCCCGGGCACCAACCCGAGCCGCGGCGCCCTGCTCGTGCACGGCCACCTCGACGTGGTCCCCGCCGACGCCGACGAGTGGTCGGTGCACCCGTTCTCCGGGGAGCTGCGCGACGGCTACCTGTGGGGCCGGGGCGCGATCGACATGAAGGACTTCGACGCGATGGTGCTGGCCGTGGTGCGGCACTGGCAGCGCACCGGGGTGCGCCCGCCGCGCGACATCGTGCTCGCGTACACCGCCGACGAGGAGGCCGGCAGCGACTACGGCGCACACTTCATCGTCCAGCGGCACCGCGATCTCCTCGACGGCTGCACCGAGGCCATCGGCGAGGTCGGCGGCTTCTCCTACTCCGTCAACGACGAGCAGCGGCTCTACCTGATCGAGACGGCCGAGAAGGGCATCGACTGGCTGCGCCTGCGCGCCAAGGGCCGGCCCGGGCACGGCTCGATGGTGCACGACGACAACGCCGTCACCGCGCTCGCCGAGGCGGTGGCCCGGGTCGGCCGGCACCGCTTCCCCGTGGTGGTGACCGACACCGTCCGGGCCTTCCTCGAGGAGGTCTCTGACCTGCTCGGGATCGAACTCGACCCGGAGGACCCGGAGGCCGCCATCGCCAAGCTGGGGCCGATCGCCAACATCATCGGCGCGACGATCCGCAACACCGCCAACCCGACCCGGCTCGCCGCCGGCTACAAGGACAACGTCATCCCCGGCCGGGCCACCGCCACCATCGACTGCCGCAGCCTCCCCGGGCAGTCGGAGCTGCTGGAGCGCCAGCTGCGCGAGCTGGTCGGCCCGGACATCGTCATCGAGTACATCCAGCGGCAGCCCGCGCTGGAGACGACGTTCGACGGCGACCTGGTCGACGCGATGTCGGCGGCGCTGCGCGCGGAGGACCCGGGGGCCCGGCCGGTGCCGTACATGCTCTCCGGCGGCACCGACGCCAAGGCGTTCTCCCAGCTCGGCATCCGATGCTTCGGCTTCGCGCCGCTGCGGCTGCCCGCCGACCTGAACTTCTCCGCGCTGTTCCACGGCATCGACGAGCGCGTTCCGGTGGACGGACTACAGTTCGGCGTGCGGGTTCTCGACCGGTTCCTCCGCACCTGCTAGCCCCCGTCCGGAACGCCAGTGTTCCGCCGGGGAACCTCCCCATCGTGAAGGGACTGACCCACATGACCGACCAGCACGGTGAGCTGGACGCCGCCCTCGAGCGCGTGATCGATGCGGCCCGCCACCACCTGGCCGCCGTCCGCGCCGCGCAGGGCCGCGTCGACGACGACGACGTCTGGCAGGCGTACGTCGCCCTGAACAACGCCTCCTTCGCGTACGACGAGCAACTCCTGGACGCCTTCGGCGAGGTCACCCCCTGGGACGTCGAGTCGATCGACCCGGACGAGGCCGACGAGCGCTTCGGCGGGGAGGGCGTGGAGCCCACCGACCCGCACCCGCGGGTCATCTCGGTGCGCCAGCGGCGCGACTACCGGGTGCCGAGCGTCTCGGCGCTGATCCGGGTGGCCGAGGCGGCCCGCCGGGAGGGCACCCCGGCCGACGACGAGCCGGCACCCGTCGAGGGGGTCGGTGAGGCGGTGCTGGAGCTGCTCCAGAGCGGCGACGGCTCACTCGGCGCGCTGGACGTGCCGGAGCTGGAGCCGCTGGACGGTGTGGTGATGGTCAGCGAGGTCGGCACCCCGGTCGACCTGGAGTCCTTCGACGACGACGACCCGGTCGGCCCGTTCCAGCCGGCACCCGACGACCGGCTTGTGGGCCGGCTCGACGAGCACCCGTTCCTGGAGCTCGACGACGAGCACGACCACGCCCACTAGGGCGGCGACGCCCCGGGGCCCCCGGCAGTTCGGCCGGGCCCCGGGGCGTCCGCGTACCGGCGGTGCCGCCGGTGATCAGTACGACAGGCCCGGCTGCGGCTGGTTGACCCGTCGGCGGCGCAGCACCACCTGGCGCGTGCCGTCGCGGAACAGCCGCACCCGGGCCAACTCCCACCCGGAGAACTCCGCCTGGATCGCCAACTGCGCCGCGGCGGTCAACCGGTCGACGTTCGGCGGCAGCCGCAGCGGCGCGTACTCGTAGTCCATGAGCCCTATGCTGCCCAGCCCGGCGGCCGTCCGCCACCCCCTCGTCGGTGACCCGCGCCGCCGTCCGACGCCCGGATGTGACGTGACCCACCCCGGGCCGCGGCCCGTCGTCGCCCCCGTACCCGGCCGGTCCACCCGACACCGGCAGGCCCCGACACCGTCCCTAGTCGAGGGGCGCGCTGTCGACGGGCGGGTTCGCCGCCAGCAGGGCGGCCAGCGCCGGCGGTGCCAGGAGCAGCGTCCGCGGGGTGCCGGCGTCCACCGCCAGCCCCCACGCCGGGTCCGGCCAGTCGGCGAGCAGGTCCGCGCAGGGCACCGCGACGAACGGCACGCCCGACCCGGCGAACGCGGTCAGGGCGTCCGGCGTGGTGAAGACGGGCAGCAGCGACGCGCCGGACGCGTCGGCGACGACCGTCCAGGGCACGTCGCGGTCCGGGCCCGGCTCCGCCGCCAGCGGTACGCACACCGTCGCGGCGGCCAGGACGCCGAGGTACGCCGGCAGGTCCTGCCGCGCGACGGCGTCGCCGAGAAGGTCCTGCACCGTCCGGCCGTCCCCCGCCGGCCCGCCCCCGCCCCCGACGGCGACGGCGGCGGCGGCCGGCCCTGACCCGGTGCGGGCCGACCCGTCCCGGGCGTCGGCGGTGGGCGCGAGGCCGTCGGCGGGCCGGTGGGCCGAGGTGGCGGCCGCTCCGCTCCGCCCCGGCCGGTCCCCGGCCGGCGGCTGCGGGACGGCGGGAACGGGCGGGGGCGGCGGCGCGGCCGGCGGGGCCACGGGTACGGCCGGGCCGGCGGGCGGCGCCGCCACCGGCAGGACGGGCGGCGCGGCTACCTGGGGCCGGGGCCGTGCCGGGCGCGGCAGGGTCGGCGCCGGCCGCACCCGGGGGCCGGTGGGCGGGAGGATCTGGCAGGACAGCGCGTCGGGTTCCGTGGTGAGCACCGCGGCGGCGGTCCGCGCCACGAACCCGCTCCACCAACGCAGGCCCTCGGGGGTGCGCGGCGTCTCGTGCCACCAGCCGCCGGCGCCCCGCGGCGCCTGCCAACCGAGCTCCGCGAGGTGCCGCTCGTCGTAGGCCGGGCAGATCCCCCGGACCCGGTTCCGGCGCACCATCAGGTGCAGCCGGCGGGGACCCGCGGCGAGTTCCAGATCGGTGTCGTGGTCGCAGCGGGACAGCGTGTCGTGGAGCTGGGCGACGACGTCGGGCCAGCCCGGCGACGTCATGCCGGCGACCCCGGGAGGCGCCCGTCGAGCCGCCCGAGCCGCCCCATGGCCTCCTCCAGCCGGCCCAGCGAGGCGAAGTCGCCGGGAGTGCCGAAGATCTCGCCCAGGCCCGCGCCGAGCGTGACGTCGAGGCCCTCGGTGCGCTCGCCGAGCTGCTCCGCCGCCGCCGTCCGAGCCTGCCGGTACGCCGCCAGCACCATCGCCGCGAGGTTCTCCGTGCCCACCCGCAGCGCGGTCGGCGCGAAGCTCAGGTCGGTCAGTTCGCCGGTGGCGTCGACGGTCGCGGACACCAGTCCACTGTCGTCGGTCGCGGTGCTGGTCATCTCGTCCAGGTCGTCCCTGAGACCGGCGAAACGGCGTTCGATGTCGGCGAGCCGTCCGGCGAGGGCGTCGAACGCGGACAGCGGGTCGGACATGACAACCTGCTTCCTACTCGTTGCTCATGGCTGAGCAGTTCGGATGATTCGCTCTCCGCCCAGCGGTGGCCGGGCTGGAGTCCTGGACCGGCAGTCTGGTCCGGTGGCGATCGGTCCGGTCCTGCAGGATCTGCTTCACCTTGTGGTGTGGGGTGTGCAGGGCGATGTCGGGTCGCCGGCTCGGTGCAGGATGTTGATCGCGGCGTTCACGTCGGCCTGCCACACCACCCCGCATCGGGTGCAGTGAAACCGGTCGCCACTACGGCGGCCGAAGGCGCCGCATTGGGTGCGGTTACGGCCCCGCTTCCAATGCTCGCGCATCTGCCGGGCCAGGAACGGATCACTGGCCCACTGGTCGGCCCGCAGCGCGGTGAACATCCGCTTACGCTCGCCCGGATCGTTGGTGCGTCGGCTGATCGCCCGCCGGACGTCGACCTTGGCCGCCTCCATGTTCGCTGCGATGTCGGCGATGGCGTCGCGGACCGTTTCCTTCCACGCATTCGCCAACACACCAAACCGCACGTGGATGCCGTCGGCCAACCAGCGGTCCCGCACCTGCCGGTCTCTCAACCCGGACCCGACTGCGAGGATCGAGCCGTAACGCTGCCACACCTCACTACGCACCCGACCCAACCGGCGGGCCTGCTCCACCAGAGCGGCGTACTTGCCCGGATTTAGGTGCGCGGAGTAGGCGATCCGGGTGACCTTCACCGGCCACCATCCATGGTCAAGTCCGCCTTTTTCAACTCCTTCTCGTAGCGGCGCAGACCGAACAGCCGGCCCGAGAAGGTGTGCACGATGGCCAGGAAATCCTCGACCAGCTCCTGCTGCGGGGACAGGGACTCCTGGTTGGCGACGACGATCTCGCAGCCGCCGCGCGCCGCCAAATGCTCTAGCAAGTCGAACCCGAACCGGGCCAACCTGTCCTTGTGCGCCACCACCAGCGTGGCGACCTCACCCCGGTCGACGGCGTCCATCAACGCCAGGAATTTCCTGCGGCAAAGGTCCATCCCGCCGCCGACCTCGCTGATCCACTCGTCCACGGCCAGACCCCGAGCGAGGCAGAACTGTTGCATCGCCGCCACCTGCGAGGCCAAGTCAGACTTCTGACCCGGCGACGAGACCCGGCAGTACACCACAACCCTCCGCCGGTCGGCGGCGAAGCCCGGCTGCAGCACCCTACGCACATCCGAATCGTCGAAATACCGCTGCCCCGACGGCAGACGACGGGCCGTGATCCGGCCCTCCGCCTCCCACCGGCGCACCGTGCTCACCGAACGGCCCACCCGCTCGGCAAACTCGCCAATCCGATAGACACTCCCCACAACAGTCAACTATGGACAGCTCTAGAAAGGAAAGCAACCACTATTAGCTGCTCCCGGGCGCAGCGCCGGTCCGGGGTGGCGACCGGCAGCCGCATGATCGTATCGTCGTCGCGCCGGGCGACGGGGAGGAACGGCATGGGGGACATCGACGTCGACGTGCAGGCGGTACGGCGACTGGAAGCGGCGGCGAAACAGGTGGCCACCTCGCTGACCGCGCTGGAGAGCCGGATCGCGTCCGCGGGCGACATTCCCGACGGGGCGTTCGGGCACCTGCCGTTCGTCAGCGACCTGCTCCGCGAGAAGTACGCCGAGCAGGTCAGCGGCGGCATGGAGCTGTTCCGGTCCGGCCACGACGCGTTCGAGCGCGTCGGCGCTGCGCTGAGCGGGACGGCCGAGGCGTACGAGCGCAACGAGCAGGACATCGACGCGTCCTTCCGCGCCATCGGCACCGGGATGGCCCGGTGAGCGGGCCGGCGGGAACCGCCGTCGAGCTGTGGAACGGCATCGACGGCGCACTCTCCAGCGTGGACAAGGCGGTCGACAGCGTCTGCCGGGCCCTGGCCTGGCCGCTGATCCAGCTCGTCGACCTCGTCGACGGCGAGCCGGCCGCGCTGCGCGCCAAGGCCGCCGAGTGGGACGCCCTGGCCGCCCAGGTCCGCGAGCTGGCCATGGGCCACCGCGGCGTGCGGGAGGCCGAGCGGGCCGGGTGGCGCTCGCCGGCCGGCGAGGCGTACGGGCGGCGGCTGGCCGAGGTCGAGCAGCAGTTGCTGGACGTCGCGGCGCAGTTCACCGCCACCGCCGAATACCTGCGCGGCGTCGCCGACGCCCTGCAGGCCGTCCACGACGTGCTGGTCGACATCTGCGTCGAGTTCGTCAACTTCCTGCTGGTGACGCTGGTGACCGCGCTGCTGATGGCGCCGTTCACCGCCGGCGCGTCCTGGGCGGCCGGCGTGGCGCTGGGCGTCACCCGGGGCATGATCGCTCTCGCCCGGATGCTGAAGATCATCCGCCCGCTGGCGGCGCACCTGCAGAAGGTCATCCGGCTGCTCCAGCGGGTGCTCCACCACCTGCGCAGGCTGCGCAACCACCTGGACAAGCTGGTCGACAAGCAGAAGGCGCTGCGCACCGGCCAGAAGTACGCCGACAAGCGCCGCGCCGCCGGCGACCCCGACAAGTGGTTCCACAAGTTCACGGATCCGGCGAAGGGCAGCTGGAAGCTCGGCAAGTCGGGCACGCCGTTCGACATGAGCACCTTCGAGCGCGTCGGGGCGCTGCGGGCGCACGGCATGGCCGACGGGGCGCGGATGATCGGCCGGGACTTCGTCACCAACCTGCCGTGGAACGTCCCGAACGCGGTGGTGCACGGCGCGACCTGGGGCACCGTCGCGGTGGTCTCGGGGCTGTCGGTGCCCGGCACGGACCAGATCGACGACAAGATCGACGGGGCGGTGGCCGGCGGCGCCGAGTGGATCGACCAGAATGTCTTCGGGCAGCCGGCGGAGCAACCGGCCGGCCGGTGAGGGCCGATCGAGGGGGTGGGGGCGTGACCGGTGCCAGGGGTCGACTCGGCCGGCTGACCGACGCGGTGCTCGGCGGGGCGCGGGCCGCCCGCGACAAGGCCCGCGAGCTGCGCGACGAGTTCCGCACCAGCGACGAGCCGGAGCGCGCCCTGGTCGCGCCGCTGCTGCCCGGCGAGGAGATCCGCTACGTCGGCCTGGCGCCGGTGCGGGCGCCCGAGAACCACCGGGCGGGCGGCCAGCTCGCCGACCGGGTGAACGCGGAGCTGGCCGAGGCGCTCGACCCGCGCGCGCTGTTCGGGCTGCTCCACGTCGTCAACCCGGTCGCGTGGGTGGACGCCGTGATGACGCCCGTGCGGGTCGTCGCGGGCGTCCTGCTGCTGCCGGGCAGGGCGGCCGTCCTCGCGGCGAACACCCCGGAGGCGGCCGAGACGGACGAGCCGGGCCCGGCTGCCGAGCCCCGGCAGCCGCTGCCGCTCACCGCCGAACAGGAGGCGTTCCGGGCGCTGTTCCGGCTCAGCCGCTACCGGCCGCTGGCCGACCAGCTCGCGGAGATCGCCTACCGGCGGCGGTACGTCTTCAGCGGCGACCTCGCCACGCTCGCCGGCAGCCTGCTGCTGTTCCTGGAGCGCTACACCGGCACCCCGCTCGTCGTCACCGACACCCACCTGCACCTGTTGCGGATGGGTCGCCGCCCCGACCCCGATCGGGAGGACCGCCGCCGCCCCCAGGTGCTGTGGAGCGTGGAGCGGAGGCGCATCGCCCGGATCGACTCCGACCACGGCGCCGCCCGCCTCGTGCAGTTCCCGTCAACCATCGTGTTCGACGACGGCTCCTGGATCCGGGTCGTCAACCCGGCCGCCCGCGACGACCAGGCGCGCTTCCTCGCCGCTGTACGCGACATCCCCGGTCGGCGCCCCACGACCTGAGCCGGCGGCGTCCGCCGAGCGGCGTGGACGCCGGTGTCCTGTGTGGCAGGGGGGGCGGAGCGCGACAGAACCCGCCACGGCCACCGGCCGCGCCAGCGGCACCCCGATCCGGTGCAGGCCGCGCCAGCGGCACCCCCGAGCCGGTGTCGGCCCCGCCCCGGCGTGCCCTGGCGGAACGTCAGTCGGTGCGTCGGGAAGCGGTCTGCGCGAGCTGCGGCAGCACCTTGTCCCGCCACCCGGGTCCCATCCGGTCGAAGGCGTCCCGTTCGGACTTCCGGTCGAGGTCGAACCCGCTGTGCTCGAACAACAGGCGGGTGCCGTTGCCCTCCGCGACCAGACGCCAGGTCAGTGTCCAGCTCTCGTTGAAGGTGTAGACGAGCTTCTCCTCGGGGACGACCTCGACGACCTCGCAGGCCACCGCTCCCCAGCCGGGCATCTGGAGGTGGAAGCGGTGCCCGAGGACGGCGGCGATGTCGCCGGGCACCCACCAGCGGGCGAGCAGCTCGGGCTCGGTGAGGGTGCGCCAGACCTTGCTCGGCGGGGCGGCGACGAACTGGTCGATGGCGATGGTGTCGGTGTTGGTCGCGGTCACTCGTCCTCCTCGGCGACGTCGGCGAGCGAACGCAGTCGCTGGCGCCAGAATCGTTCGAACGGGTGGAGCCAGTCGCCGACCTGGGCGAGCGGCTCCGCGGTGAGGTGGTAGTGCCGTTGCCGGCCGCTGGGTTCGTCGTGCACCAGTTCGGCACGCCGCAGCACCTGCAGGTGCTCGGCGACCGCGGGCCGGCTCAGGTCGAACTGGTTGGCCAGGTCGCCGGCCGTACGAGGCCCCTCGGCGAGCAGCTGCAGGAGTCTGCGGCGGACCGGGCTCGCCAGCGCGAGGAACACGTCGTCTTCGGGCACCACCACAAGTTATGTCGGAGATTGCCGACATGTCAATGATTTCCGACGCGTTGGCGCCGCCGTGGCGGGGCAGGTCAGCCGTCGCGCTCGGGGTAGCCGACCGGTACGGCCGACACGTCGTCCAGCGCGGTGATGATCTCCTCCGGCAGCGTCATCCGCTCGACCTGGAGCGCGCCGAGCAACTGCCCGACCGTCCGCGCGCCGAGGATCGGGGCCACCACCCCGGGCCGGTCGCGGATCCAGGCCAGCGCCACCTCCAGCGGCGAGACACCCAGCCCGCCGGCCGCGGTGGCGACCGCCTCCACGATGCTGGAGCAGCGCGGCTCCAGGTAGGTGGCGACGAACCGCTCGAAGTGCGGCGAGGCCGCCCGCGAGTCGGCGGGGCGGCCGTGCCGGTACTTGCCGGTGAGCACCCCCCGGCCCAGCGGCGACCAGGGCAGCACCCCCAGCCCGAGGGCCTCGCACGCGGGCAGCACCTCCCGCTCCACGCCCCGCTCCAGCAGCGAGTACTCCACCTGCGCGGCCACCACCGGGGCGCGGCCCGGCCAGGCGGCCTGCCAGGCGGCCGCCCGCGCGGTCTGCCACCCGGAGAAGTTCGACACCCCGACGTAGCGGACCCGGCCGCTGGCCACCGCGTGGTCCAGCGCCGCGAGGGTCTCCTCCAGCGGGGTGTCGGGGTCGTAGCCGTGCACCTGGAACAGGTCGACGTGGTCGGTGTTGAGGCGGCGCAGCGAGGCGTCCAACGTCCGCAGCAGGTGCCCCCGGGAGCCGTCGCGGCGCCGGCCGCTGCCCGGCCGCAGCCCCGCCTTGGTGGCGATCAGCAACTCCTCGCGCGGCACCAGGGTGCCCAGCAGCGACCCGATGACCGACTCGGCGTCGCCGTCGCCGTAGACGTCGGCGGTGTCGATCAGGTTGCCGCCCGCGTCGAGGTAACTCTTCAGCTGGGCGGCCGCATCGTCGGCGTCGGTGTCCCGGCCCCACGTCATGGTGCCGAGCGCGAGCCGCGAAACCGCCAGCCCGCTTCGGCCGAGCGGTCGCTGTTGCATGGGTGAACCTTATTTCGAACCGGGCCGCGCGGACATCCTCGCTCCCGTCAAGTCTGCCGGGCGCGTCGTGTTTCCGACCGCCCGGGTCGGCCCCGGGTTGCGGTGAGCCGGTGATCGGGGCGTCCTCCCGCATTGCGTAACCTGATGCGACTTGTGGTGCGGATGGGGGAGGACCTTAGTGCGACTCGGGCTCAGCCTCGGATACCAGACGGCGTGGAGCACGCCGGCCGATCACCTGGCTCTCGCCCAGGAGGCGGACCGGCTCGGCTACTCGGTGGTGTGGGCGGCGGAGGCCTACGGCTCCGACTCGCCGAGCATGCTCGCCTGGATGGCGGGGCAGACGGAGCGGATCGACGTGGGCAGCGCGGTGATGCAGATCCCCGCCCGCACCCCGGCGATGACCGCGATGACCGCGGCCACCATCGACGCCCTCTCCGGCGGCCGGTTCCGGCTCGGCCTGGGGGTGTCCGGTCCGCAGGTCTCCGAGGGCTGGCACGGGGTGCGGTTCGGCAAGCCGCTGGCGCGGACCCGCGAGTTCGTGGACATCGTGAAGCTCGCCGTCGCTCGCAAGGAGGTCGCGTACGACGGCGAGTTCTACACGCTGCCGCTGCCGGACGGGCCCGGGAAGGCGCTGCGCCTCGGCTTCCGCCCGCCGCGCGAACACATCCCGATCTACCTCGCCGCGGTCGGCCCGAAGAACCTGGAGCTGGCCGGGGAGATCGCCGACGGCTGGCTCGCCGTCTTCTACGCCCCGGAGTTCGCCGAGGAGCAGCTCGCGTCGGTCCGGGCCGGGCGGGCGAAGGTGGGCAAGGAACTCGCCGGCTTCGACGTGGTCCCGTCCGTGCCGGTGGTGGTCGGCGACGACGTCGCGTCCTGCGCCGAGCTGGTCCGCTTCTACGCGGCCCTCTACGTGGGTGGCATGGGCAGCCGGCAGCAGAACTTCTACAACCAGCTCGCCACCCGGATGGGCTACGGCGACGCCGCCCGCGAGGTGCAGGACCTCTATCTGGCCAAGCGGCAGCGTGACGCCGCCGCGGCGGTGCCGATGGAGTTCATCGACCGGACCTCGCTGCTGGGCCCGAAGGAGCGCATCGCCGAGCGGATGCGCGAGTACGCGGCCGCCGGCGTCACCACCCTGTCGGTGACCCTGTTCGCGGCGGACCGGGACAGCGGCGTGCAGACGCTGCGTACCGTCGCCGAGGCGCTGGAGCTTTCGGGAGTCGGCGAGTGACCTGGGTCGAGGCCATCGTCCTGGGCATCGTCCAGGGACTGACCGAGTTCCTGCCGGTCAGCTCGTCGGGGCATCTGCGGATCACCTCGGCGATCTTCTTCGACCGCGACGCCGGGGCGTCGTTCACCGCGGTCACCCAGCTGGGCACCGAGGCGGCGGTGCTGATCTACTTCGCCAAGGACATCTGGCGGATCACCCGGACGTGGCTGGTCGGCATCCGGGACAAGTCGGTCCGCTCCAGCCTCGACTACCGGATGGGCTGGTACGTGATCGTCGGCTCGATCCCGATCGGGCTGTTCGGCTTCCTGTTCAAGGACCAGATCCGCACCGCCGGACGCAACCTCTGGCTGGTGTCCACCACGCTGATCGTCTTCGCGTTCGTGCTGGCGTTCGCCGAGTACTGGGGCCGGCAGAGCCGCACCCTGGAGAACTTCCGGATGCGCGACGGCGTGGTGATGGGCTTCGCCCAGGCGATGGCGCTGATCCCCGGCGTGTCCCGCTCCGGCGGCACGCTCACCGCCGGGCTGCTGCTCAACCTCACCCGGGAGGCGGCGGCGCGTTACTCGTTCCTGCTGGCCATCCCGGCGGTGGTGATGTCCGGGATCTTCAGCGTCGGCGACGTCTTCGAGCCGGCGGCCCCCGGCACCTCCGTGCCGAGCGTCGCCCAGATGGTCGTGGCCACGATCATCGCCTTCGGCGTCGGGTACGCGGCCATCGCCTGGCTGCTGCGCTACGTCGCGCACCACACCCTGTACGTCTTCGTGCTGTACCGGGTCGCGCTGGGCACCCTGGTGCTCGCCCTGCTGATGACCGGCACCATCAGCGCCACCTGACCCGCCCGCAGCCCCGCCGGCCCCCGCCTCCGCCTCGTGCGGACGGGGGCCGGCCCGTGTCCGGGGCCAGCCGTGCGGACCGTCGGCGAGGTCAGCGCCCGTCCGGCTCCTCCGAGGGGGTGGCCCTGGGACGGGCCCGCAGGTGCGCCCGCTCGCCCTGCGTGCCGAACAGACTGAGGAACTCGACCGGCTCGGCGTCGGCGGCCCCGAACCAGTGCGGCACCCGGGTGTCGAACTCGGCCGCCTCGCCGGGGGAGAGCACCAGGTCCCGCTCGCCGAGGACGAGCCGCAGCCGCCCGTTGAGGACGTAGAGCCACTCGTAGCCCTCGTGGGTCTGCGGATCGGGCTCCCGGCGGGGGCTGCTGACCGGGATCACGAGCTTGTACGCCTGGATGCCGCCGGCCCGACGGGTCAGGGGCAGCATCGTCATGCCGTGCCGGGTGACGGGCCGCAGGTGGATGCGCGGGTCGCCGGTGGGCGGGGCGCCGACCAGCTCGTCGAGCGTGACGCCGTGGGCCCGGGCCAGGGGGAGCAGCAGTTCGAGGGTCGGCCGGCGGGAGCCGGACTCCAGCCGGGACAGCGTGCTCACCGAGATGCCGGTCGCCCCCGACAGGTCGGCCAGCGTGGTCGCGCGCTGCCGGCGCAGCGCGCGCAGCCGGGGTCCCACCGCGCCGAGCGCGTGGTCGAGATCGTCGTCCATGCCGCCAGTTTGCCAGCCCGGCAACACGACTTGCCGCCCTGTCCGGCGCGGGGTCGGATACGGCGGCCACGGCGGACGCCGCGTACGCCCGCCGCCGGGCGCAGGATCATAGGGTGTCACCGTGGCGACCCTTCTGCTTCTGCGACACGGCCGGACGACCGCGAACGCGGACGGCGGGCTGGCCGGCCGCCAGCCGGTCGAGCTGGACGACACCGGCCGGGCCCAGGCCGCCGCGGTGGGCGAGCGGCTGCGGCCGGTGCCGCTGGCCGCGGTGGTGACCAGCCCGCTCATCCGCTGCCGGCAGACCCTGGAGCTGGCGTTGCCCGGGGCGACCCCGACCGTGGAGGAGGGTCTGACCGAGTGCGGCTACGGCACCTGGGAGGGACAACCGCTCAAGAAGCTGGCCAAGGAGCCGCTCTGGCCGGTGGTCCAGCAGCACCCGAGCGCGGCGGTCTTCCCGGAGGGGGAGGCGATGGCGGCGATGGCGGCGCGGGCGGTCGCCGCGGTGCGCTCGTGGGACGCCCGGGTCACCGCGGAGCACGGCCCGGAGGCGGTGTGGCTGGCGTGCAGCCACGGCGACGTGATCAAGGCCATCGTGGCCGACGCGCTCGGCGTGCACCTCGACCTGTTCCAGCGGATCGTGGCCGACCCGGCATCCGTGACGGCGATCCGCTACACCCCGCTGCGGCCGTTCCTGGTGCGGCTCAACGACACCGGCGGCGACCTGGCCACCCTGGTGCCGCCGCCGCCCAGGCGACGCCGCCGGGCGGCCCGGGCGGCCGGCGCGGCCGAATCCGACGCGGCGGTGGGCGGCGGCGCGGGGGCAGGCCGGTGACGGCCCGGCGGCGGCCCACCGCCACGCCCGGGCCTGGCCGCCGCTCCGCCGGGCGCGGCGGGCGCGCGGCGATTCGCGTCGGTGGGGTACGCGGTGCCGTGGCGCGCCGGATAGGGTCGTGGGTATGACCCACCAGGTGCACGCCTTCGAGCCGCCGGAGCGGTTCGTCGCCGGGACCGTCGGGCCGCCCGGGGAGCGCACGTTCTTCCTCCAGGCGCGCGGCGGCGGCCGGCTGGTCAGCGTCGCGCTGGAGAAGGTCCAGGTGTCGCTGCTCGCCGAGAAGCTGGAGGAGTTGCTCTCCGAGGCGCAGCGCCGCTTCGGTGTGGAGCTGCCCGAGCCGGTGGCCGCCGTCGGCGACAACGACCCGCTGGACACGCCGGTCGACGAGGAGTTCCGGGTCGGCACGCTCGGGCTGGCCTTCGACGTCGACACCGCGACCGTGGTGATCGAGGCCATCGCCGCCGGCGAGGCGGAGGCCGAGGTCGAGCTGGGCGAGCCGGACGACGACGAGGACGTCGACGACGAGCCGGACGACGACCTCGACCGGCTCCGGGTAAGGCTGACCCCCGAGGCCACCCGCGCGTTCATCGAACGGGCCCGACGGGTGGTCAACGCCGGCCGCCCGCCCTGCCCGCTGTGCGGCCAGCCGCTCGACCCGGCGGGTCACCTCTGCCCGCGCCACAACGGTTATCACCGGTGACGTCGTCGGAACTCCAGCCCCGACAGGACGGCGACGCCGCGCTCCGGTTGCTCCGCGACGGCCGACTCGACCTGGAGGGGCGACTCGTCGACGCCTCCAACACCACCCTGCGCGGCATCCTGACCCTCGACGGGGCGACCGCGCGGTGCGTCTACAAGCCCGTGCGGGGTGAGCGTCCGCTGTGGGACTTCCCCGACGGCACCCTGGCCGGCCGGGAGGTCTCGGCGTACGTGGTCTCCCGGGCCACCGGGTGGGACCTGGTCCCGCCCACGGTGCTGCGGGACGGCCCGTTGGGGCCGGGGTCGTGCCAGCTCTGGATCGACGAGCCGGAGGAGGCCGAGCCGCTGGTCGGCTTCGTGCCGGCCGACGCGCTGCCGCCCCGCTGGTTCCCGATCGCCGCGGCCCGCGACGACGACGGCACGCCCTACGCGCTCGCCCACGCCGACGACCCGCGGCTGGCCCGCCTCGCGGTGCTCGACGCGGTGATCAACAACGCCGACCGCAAGGGCGGCCACGTGCTGGTCGGCCCGGACGACCGGATCTACGGCGTGGACCACGGGGTGAGCTTCCACGTCGAGGAGAAGCTGCGCACGGTGCTCTGGGGCTGGGCCGGCCGGCCGCTGCCGGGGGATGCCGTGGAGATGCTCGACGCGCTCGCCGGTCAGCTCGCCGGCGCGCTCGGCGCGGAGCTGGCCGACCACCTCACCATCGGGGAGATCGCCGAGCTGGCCGCCCGGGTCGACCGGATGCGCCACACCGGCTGTTTCCCGCAGCCGTCGCAGGACTGGCCGGCGGTGCCCTGGCCCCCCATGTGACCGCCCGGCACCGCTTCGGCGGGCTGTCGTGATGATCACTTGTGGGGTGGCCGTGCCCGGGTCCGGCGGCTGGTTAGGCTGACGGTCATGGACTCTTGGGTGGGACACGAGGTGCCGCGGCTGCCGGGCAGGGGCGGGCCGCTGGCGTTGTTCGACTCGGCGCGGCAGGGCGTCCGGCCGAGCGAGCCGTCCGGCACCGCGACCATGTACGTCTGCGGCATCACCCCGTACGACGCGACCCACCTCGGCCACGCCGCCACCATGATCGCGTTCGATCTCGTACAGCGGATGTGGCGGGACGCGGGCCTCGAGGTGCGCTACGTGCAGAACGTCACCGACATCGACGACCCCCTGCTGGAGCGGGCCGAGCGCGACGGCGAGGACTGGAAGGTCCTGGCGATGCGCGAGACGGCGCTGTTCCGGGAGGACATGGAGGCGCTGCGGATCATCCCGCCGGCGCACTACGTGGGCGCGGTCGAGTCCATCCCCGACATCGCCGAGAAGGTCCTCGTGCTGCTCAAGGAGGGGGCCGCGTACCGCCTGGAGGACGGCACCGGCGACGTCTACTTCGACATCGCCGCCACGCCCCGGTTCGGCTACGAGTCCAACCTGAGCCGCGAGCAGATGCTGGAGATCTTCCCCGAGCGCGGGGGCGACCCCGACCGGGCCGGCAAGCGCGACCCGCTCGACCCGCTGCTGTGGCGCGGCGCCCGCGAGGGCGAGCCCTCCTGGCCGGGCGGCGACCTGGGTTCCGGCCGCCCCGGCTGGCACATCGAGTGCGCGGTGATCGCGCTCAACCTGCTGGGCGATCGGATCGACGTGCAGGGCGGCGGCAACGACCTGATCTTCCCGCACCACGAGTGCTCCGCCGCGCACGCCGAGCGGCTCACCGGCGCCGCGCCGTTCGCCGACCACTACGTGCACGCCGGCATGATCGGCCTGGACGGCGAGAAGATGTCGAAGTCCCGGGGCAACCTGGTCTTCGTCTCCCGGCTGCGCGCGGACCAGGTCGACCCGATGGCGGTCCGGCTGGCACTGCTCTCCGGGCACTACCGCGCCGACCGCACCTGGACCGACGAACTGCTGGCGGCCGCGCAGCAGCGGCTGGCCCGCTGGCGGCAGGCCGCCGCCGCGCCCGCCGGCCCGTCGGGGGAGGCGTTCCTGGCCGGCGTACGCGCCCGCCTCGCCGACGACCTCGACTCGCCGGGCGCCCTGGTGCTGGCCGACGAGTGGGCCGTGGCTGCCCTCGCCGGCACCGCGACCGACCCGGCCGCCCCCGCCCTCTTCGCCGACACCCTCGACGCCCTCCTGGGCATCCGCCTCTAACCCAGCCCTCGCTCCCCACGCCCCGGTCCCGACCGGCGATCTTGCACTTTCGGCCCTCGACGCGCGGCGTGTGTCCGCCTTCCCCGGGCGGCAGGTGCAAGATCGCGGTCGGGCGAGGCGGGAGGGGCGGCGTCAGCCCAGGACCAGCCCCGGGTCGGGGTCCGGGTCCGGGGTAGGGGAGGGGATCTTGTAATCCTCGGTCAGCGTGGTGACCGGGCCGGGCCAGGTCGCCTGGGCGACCTCGATCGGCTTGCGGTGGCCGTCGTACGCGACGTGCAGCAGGTGCAGCACCGGGGTGTCGGGACGGATCTGGAGGATCTCCGCCTCCTCCCGGCTGGGCTGGCGGGCACTGATCGTGTCGGTGGCCGAGACGTACCGCCGGCCGGTGGCCTCCTCGGCCTCCTGGTAGAGCGGCCGGCCGAACGCCTCGGCGCGCTCCAGGGACGTGCCGGCGGTGTCGGCGGGCAGGAACCACGAGGCGCCCACCTCGACCGGCGAGTCCTCGGTGCGGACGAGGTGGCGCCGGCAGAGCAGCTCGGTGCCGTCGGCCACGCCGAACGCGTCGGCCACCTCGGGCGGGGCGGGGGCCCGGCCGACCGAGACGAGCTGCTGCCGGTACCGGGCGGCCAGGTCGGTGTGGTAGCCGCGGAAGCCGCCGTACCGGCCCCGGGAGAGCCGGTTGAGCCGCCGCCGCGTGCCCCGGACGTACGTCCCGGAGCCGGGCTTGGTGATCAGGATGCCCTCGACCCGCAACTGGTCGACGGCCCGTTGCACGGTCTGCTTCGCCACGCCGAACATCTCGGCGATCGCCGGGATGGACGGCAGCCGCTCGCCGGGCCCCCAGTCGCCGCGGCGGATCTGCGCCTTGAGCTGCGCGGCGATCTGTCGGTGCGGGAACTCGGCCGCCCCCGGATTGATCTGCATGCCCGCCTCCTCGATCACAGCTAGGTTCCTAGGATGCCGTAGAGGTGGTGACGGCGCCACCCCGGACACGCGGAAAGGGCCCCGGACGACATGCGTCCGGGGCCCGGGGCGGGCAGGGGAGAGGCGCTACCAGGAGCCGGCGGTCGGACCGGCGGAGCCGCCGCGGCGGCGCAGGTACTTCTCGAACTCCTGGGCGATCTCGTCGCCCGTCAGCGGGGTGATGCCCGCGTCGCCGACGCGTTCCTCCAACTCGCGCACGTACTCGCCGAGCTCGGCGTCCTGCTCGGCGGCGCTGCGCACCCGCTGCTCCCACTCGGCGGCCTCCTCGGCGAGGTCGGCCATCGGCACCGGCAGGTCGAGCACCTCCTCGACCCGGTGCAGCAGGGCCAGGGTGGCCTTCGGGCAGGGCGGGTTGTTGGCGTAGTGCGGCACGTGCACCCAGAACGACACCGCGTCGACCTCGGCGCGGTTGCAGGCGTCGTGCAGCACGCCCACGATCCCGGTCGGGCCGTCGTAGCGGGTGGGGGTGAGCTGGTAGCGCTGCGCGGCCTCCGCGTCGGAGGCGCTGCCGCTGATCGGCAGCGGCCGGGTGTACGGCACGTCGGCCAGCAGGGCGCCGAGCACGACCACCCGCTCGACCTCCAGGCTGTGGCAGATCTCCAGCACCTGCTCGCAGAAGGTGCGCCACCGCATGCTCGGCTCGATGCCCCGGATCAGCACCACGTCCCGTTCGGTGCCCTCGGGGCTGGCCACCATGAAGCGCGTGGTGGGCCACTCCACCCGGCGGGTCTCGCCCTCGGCCATCGTGATGGTGGGGCGGCTGACCTGGAAATCGTAGAAATCCTCCGGGTCGAGCTCGGTGACCTGGCGGGCCTGCCACACCTGCTCCAGGTGCTCCACGGCGGCGGTGGACGCGTCGGCGGCGTCGTTCCAACCCTCAAACGCGGCGATCGCCACGGGGGACCGCAGCACCGGCAGTCCGTCGAACTCGGTCACGCCGTCACCTCACCCTGCTCGTCGGGGGCGGTGCCGGGACCGTACCCGGTCGCCCGCCCGCCGGGCGTGGTGCTGTCGCTGTAGTCCTTCACGTCCGTCAGCCTACGTCCCGGCGCGGGAAGCGGCCCGTCGGCCGCGCCGGTCGGGCCCGACGTCGGCCGGTCATAGCGCGATGAACCGGACGGCGTGATCCCGCTGACAGAATGTGGGAAGACAAGCACGGGGGAGCCCATCGGGTCGCGGCGGCACTAACCTGAACCCCGTGCGGACCTCATTGCTCGACGTGCTGGCAGACCGGATCCTCATCGCCGACGGCGCCATGGGCACGATGCTGCAGGCGGCTGACCTCACCCTCGACGACTTCGAGGGCTACGAGGGCTGCAACGAGATCCTCAACGTCACCAGGCCGGACGTGGTCCGCGGGGTGCACGAGGCGTACCTGGCCGCCGGCGCGGACTGCGTCGAGACCAACACCTTCGGGGCCAACCTGGCCAACCTCGGTGAGTACGACATCCCGCACCGCATCCGCGAGCTCTCCGAGGCGGGGGCGCGGATCGCCCGGGCGGCCGCCGACGCGTACGCCACGCCGGAGCGGCCCCGGTTCGTGCTCGGATCGATCGGTCCGGGCACCAAGCTGCCCACCCTCGGGCACGCCGCCTACGCGACCCTGCGCGACGCCTACCAGGAGAACGCCGAGGGCCTGATCGACGGCGGTTCGGACGCGCTGATCGTGGAGACCTGCCAGGACCTGCTCCAGGTCAAGGCCGCGGTGGTCGGCTCGAAGCGGGCGATGGCCCGGCTCGGCCGGACGGTCCCGATCATCTGCCACGTCGCCGTGGAGACCACCGGCACCATGCTGGTGGGCAGCGAGATCGGGGCGGCGCTGGCGGCCGTCGAGCCGTTGGGGGTCGACCTGATCGGGCTGAACTGCTCGACCGGGCCGGCCGAGATGGGCGAGCACGTGCGCTACCTCTCCCAGCACTCCCGCATCCCGCTGTCGGTGATGCCGAACGCGGGCCTGCCGGTGCTGACCGCGGACGGGGCGTACTTCCCGCTGACCCCGGTGGAGCTGGCCGACGCCCTGGAGCGGTTCGTCACCGAGTACGGCGTCTCGCTGGTCGGCGGCTGCTGCGGCACCACCCCCGAGCACATCCGGGTCCTGGCCGAGCGCCTGCACGGCACGGGCCCCGTACCCCGCGAAGCGCGGCACGAGGCGGGGGTGTCGTCGGTCTACCACCCGGTGCCGTTCGCCCAGGACGCCTCCCTGCTGATGGTGGGGGAGCGGACCAACGCCAACGGCTCCAAGGCGTTCCGCGAGGCCATGCTCGCCGGCGACTGGCGGGCCTGCGTGGAGATCGCCCGTAGCCAGGCGCGCGACGGCTCGCACCTGCTGGACCTGTGCGTCGACTACGTCGGCCGCGACGGCACGCAGGACATGCGGGAACTCGCCGGCCGCTTCGCCACCGCCTCCACCCTGCCGATCATGCTGGACTCGACCGAGCCGGCGGTGATCGAGGCGGGGCTGGAGATGCTCGGCGGGCGGTGCGTGGTCAACTCGGTCAACTTCGAGGACGGCGACGGCCCCGAATCCCGGTACGCGCGGGTGATGCCCATCGTCAAGGAGCACGGAGCCGCCGTGGTGGCGCTGCTCATCGACGAGGAGGGGCAGGCGCGGACCGCCGACTGGAAGGTGCGGGTCGCGGGCCGCCTGATCGAGGACCTCACCGGGCGGTGGGGGATGGACCGTGCGGACATCCTGATCGACGCGCTGACCTTCCCGATCGCCACCGGCCAGGAGGAGACCCGGCGCGACGGCATCGAGACGATCGAGGCGATCCGGGAGATCGCCCGCCGCTACCCGGGCGTCAACTTCACCCTCGGCATCTCCAACGTCTCCTTCGGGCTCAACCCGGCCGCCCGGCAGGTGCTCAACTCGGTCTTCCTGCACGAGTGCCAGCAGGCCGGCCTGACCAGCGCCATCGTGCACGCCAGCAAGATCCTGCCGTTCAACAAGATCCCCGACGAGCAGCGGGAGGTGGCGCTGGACCTCGTCTACGACCGGCGCCGCGAGGGCTACGACCCGGTGCAGAAGTTCATCGAGATCTTCGAGGGCGTGGATGCCGCGTCGGCGCGGGCCGGCCGGGCGGAGGAACTGGCCGCGCTGCCGCTGGAGGAGCGGCTCAAGCGGCGGATCATCGACGGCGAGCGCAACGGCCTGGAGGCCGACCTGGACGCGGCGATGGCGCAGGGGCGCAGCCCGCTGTCCATCATCAACGACATCCTGCTCGACGGCATGAAGGTCGTCGGCGAGTTGTTCGGCTCGGGCCAGATGCAGCTGCCGTTCGTGCTCCAGTCCGCCGAGGTGATGAAGACCGCGGTGGCGTACCTGGAGCCGCACATGGAGACCGCCGAGGACGGCGGCAAGGGCCGCATCGTGCTGGCCACCGTGCGGGGCGACGTGCACGACATCGGCAAGAACCTGGTCGACATCATCCTGTCCAACAACGGCTACGAGGTCGTCAACATCGGCATCAAGCAGCCGATCAACGCGATCCTGGAGGCCGCCGAGCAGCACCGGGCCGATGCCATCGGCATGTCCGGCCTGCTGGTCAAGAGCACCGTGATCATGAAGGAGAACCTGGCCGAGATGGCCTCGCGCGGGGTCGCGGAGCGCTGGCCGGTGCTGCTGGGCGGGGCGGCGCTGACCCGGGCGTACGTCGAGGACGACCTGCGGGAGATGTTCCCCGGCCAGGTGCACTACGCCCGGGACGCCTTCGAGGGGCTGTCCCTGATGGACCGGGTGATGACCGCCAAGCGTGGCGGGGCGCCCGTGGTCGACGCCGAGCGGGAGGCGGCCCTGGCGGCCCGCCGAGCCCGCCGTGAGCGGCAGCGGGCGATCGTCAGCGAGGCGCTGCCGGCGCTGGACGACGCCTCGGTCCGCTCCGACGTGGCCACCGACGTCGAGGTGCCCGCCCCGCCGTTCCTGGGCACCCGGGTCGTCAAGGGCGTGCCGCTCGCGGACTACGCGGCGCTGCTCGACGAGCGGGCCACCTTCCTGGGGCAGTGGGGCCTGCGCGGCGCGCGGGGCGGCAAGGGACCGTCCTACGAGGAGCTGGTGGAGACCGAGGGTCGGCCGCGGCTGCGCTACTGGCTGGACCGTCTCATCGCCGACCAGGTGCTCGAGGCCGCCGTCGTCTACGGCTACTTCCCGGCGTACGCCGAGGGCAACGACCTGGTGGTGCTGGACGAGAACGGGCACGCCGAGCGGGCCCGGTTCTCGTTCCCCCGGCAGCGCCAGGAGCGGCGGCTCTGCCTGGCCGACTTCTTCCGCCCGCGCGGCGACGAGCTGGACGTGGTGGCGTTGCAGCTGGTCACCGTGGGCCAGCCGGTCAGCGAGTACGCCGCCAAGCTGTTCGCCCGCAACGAGTACCGCGACTACCTGGAGGTGCACGGGCTGTCCGTGCAGCTCACCGAGGCCCTGGCGGAGTACTGGCACCGGCGGATCCGGTCCGAGCTGACCCTGCCGGGCGGCCGTACCGTGGCCGACGACGACCCGGCCGACCTGGCGGGGCTGCTGCGCACCGACTACCGGGGCTGCCGGTACGCGTTCGGCTACCCGGCCTGTCCGGACCTGGAGGACCGCGCGAAGATCGTGGAGCTGCTGGGCGCGGATCGGATCGGCGTGCAGTTGTCGGAGGAGTTCCAGCTGATGCCGGAGCAGGCCACGGACGCGATAGTGGTGCACCACCCGGAGGCGAGCTACTTCAACGCCAAATAATCGGGGCAAGTGCTCTGAGCTTTACTTTCACCCCCGCTGAGGGTCGCCGAGCCATGATCATGCCGTTTCCAGGCCGGCCTACAAGCATGGTTGGCGCCGAACACCCATGGCGGTTTGAGACTCGGCGATCAGCAAGCGGCTGGCGAGTGTGGGAGGCGGACTTGCCGAACTGTTCACGCCGGGCGCCTATCGAACGGGTGTGCGAGCCGCCGGCCGCCGGTGATGTCGGGCTCCACTTGATGCGTTAGGGATCAGCGTCGGGTGATGCGTGACACCGATGGCCCAGATAGCGTCGGACCGCCACTCAACGCGATCGGATCTGTAGAAAGCCGGGAGGCCGCCCGGTCGCTGGCGTTGAAGGACAACGGAGTGCTCTCGGACTACCAACAGCAGTTGCGGGCGACGTTTCTGGCCGCCCCGGTCGTCGCGCCGCCAAAGCCATGGCGGCACCTCGCCCAGACGCGGTGCTACATACCGGTGGGCGGGTTGCAAGGCGTCGGCTTCGGTGTCCACCCGCAGACCGGAGTAGACCTGCTAATGGTCGTCTCGATGGACGGCTTTGGCCTGATCGATGCCACAACGGGCGCGAAGATCGCCCGGGACCGTCACCCCAACCCCGATGACGCGGAACCGTCCGGGCCAGAACTGGCCTGTCCGGGCATCGGTGTGTTGGCGGGCACGCGGGTACGCATCGCCGGGTTGTTCGGCGGCGGCCTACACGCCACGACCGACGACGGCTGGACCATCGACGTGGTGGCGCCCGAGTGGCCAAACGATCGCATCCTGTTGTCTGCCGACGGCGGTGCTTATCAGGGCCCACCGGGCACTACCTGGTGGCACGTCTTCCATTCCGACTACTCCGAACTGCGTGCCGCCGGATTCTCCCCGTCCGGCCGCACTCTGGTGATCGCGACCAGCAGCGACGTGACACTGATCGTCCGCCCCGAGTCCGCCTGACCGCATGGGTCACGGCGCGCAGCGAAGCACCTCGGCAGAGCGTCACGCATCATCTGACGTCAACCTGTCGCGCATCAAGCGGAGTACGACAGCCGGCTGCCGGTGATGTCGGGCTTCACGTGATGCGTGACAGATCGATGTCGGATGTTGGGTGACACCTTCGGCTAGACGATCACGAAGGGGTGGCCCATCCCTCGCCTGCACGGCCTTGCCCACTTGGCAAGAGAGACTGGGCCACTTCCGGCACCGGTTCCGGGAGCGGGCCATTCTGGAGGTCACCGAGGCACCGGCTGGCGAAGGCGATCCAACCTCTCGTCGGGGGCGGCACCCAGTTCGGCCGGATCGACGGGTTCTCGGCCTGAGCCGACAGCCAGATGCCATGCGCACTCTCGCCAGCCGCCGTCCTAGTCACTGGCGGCAACCGATGGGTAAACACCTTCCGGTCCGGGTCGTACCGCATCCGCACCTCGCCCGGATAGTCCGTCGCAGAGACCCCGTAGCTGAGCGTTACCACAATGGCGGCGAGGCCTGGGCCCGTCTCGTCCAGCCGGACGACCACCTCGGGCCGCTCGGGCGGGTCCGGCGGTGTACAGGAGAGTGGATCCACTCGGCTTGGGGCCGCGACCAGTGACCGGATTCCGGGTACCCGTTGTGCCGCCGTCCCGATGGGGTGGCCGAGGTGGAAGGAGACACCACGGGCACCGGGGTCGGTGACGGCGTGGGGGTGCCGGCGCGTGTGCCCCCCGCCGCGTGCGGAGACATCGTCGTTGCCGGGAACGTGCCTGGTGGCGCGGTGCCATCTCGCTCTTGGTCGAAGCAGCCAGACAGGACGGGCAGTAGGAGCAAACAGGCCACGACGGCTACGCCCTGCCGTCGGCGCAGCACGGCGGTGATCGGCATGCGGGGAGCATAGAGGCGGGCCTGCCCCGTTCACCGACCTCGGTCACTGGGAGCAGTTGAGATTCCCGACGCTCCGCAGTTCGATCACGCTCAACTCCATCGGCACTCGCTTCAAGGCGGCCCTTGACGGGCCGTACGCGCCGCCGCCTGGGCGCGCGCCGGCCGCCATCCCTCGGGCAGAGTCTTCCGGATGACTACCGCGCCCGTCGATGGTCGAGCAGGGACCAAGATCATGCCGTTTCCAGGCCGTCGGAGGGGAACCCGCAGCGCCCATTGTTGACCCACGAACCGGCCAGTTGATCATTTGTTCCGCACGGCCAAGCCGGCTCGCGCACCATGAACACGTCCACCGGATCCTCGGTCTCGAGCGTGAATCCGTGCCGTTCGTACAACCGCCGGGCCGGACTGCCCTGCAGCACGTTCAGCCGGACCAGGGTGTCGTCGCGGTCGCACTGCTCCAGCAGCCGGCGCAGCACGGCCGTTCCGATGCCGCTGCCCTGCAGGTGCGGGGCCAGGTAGAAGTGCTCCAGCCAGTGGGCGTCCTCGGCCGGCCGCAGCGACACACAGCCGGCGAACGCGCCGCCCACCTCGATCACCCAGGTGTGCGCCGGCGCGAAGCCGTTCCGCAGCCGCTGCCGCACCCGTTGCTCGTCGTACCGCCCGAGCCGTTCCAGATCCGCCCGCAGCACCACGGCCCGCAGTTCGGCCACCGCCTCGACGTCCGCCACCGAAGCCGGTCGCATCTCCCAGTCCGTCATGATTGCCAGGCCAGCGACCCGAGCTTCGCCCACTCTCGGCGATCCTCTGGCTCCATGAACCTGCCATTGAACGCCTTCCAGGTCGCCTCGAGGGCCGGCTCACCCCGGCCATCCAGTACCAGTTCAACAATCAAGACCAGCCGTTAGCTTGGCACTCTCCTGCCGCTGGCAGAGCCGGTAACTCGGAGGCGTGTCAGGTCCGTCTGTCGGCACGTGCCTCAGCACTTGGCCGAGGCCGACCGCCAGTGTGCGAGAGGACCGGGCGAACGACGCCTACCATGAGCCGATGATCGAGCAAAGCCAGCGACGCGTTCCTATGCCGGTCGCCGCCGCCTCCGTGACTTTGCTCGTGGCGGCCGCGCTCCCGGCATCGATGATGTTTACGAGTGGTCGATCCATGGCCACCGGGTTGATAGGGGTGCTTCTTCTCCTGGCATTGGCTTACGGCCTGTGGCGTGGTAGCGGGCGGGCCCGGTTTTGGACAACGGTTTTCTCGACCGCCAGCATCGTGTACGGCGTCGTCGCGATCGCCAAGGCTGACGCGTTGGGGCTGCTGCAGATCGTTGGTGCGTCAGTCGTCGTCGGCCTGTTGCTGGTGCCCGCATCCCGGCGGTGGTTTCACGACCGGCCGGCGGAGGAGTAGTGGCCGGCCGGTCGTCAGTTGGGCGTGCGGTCCGCATCTGAATCCGCAAGAGGTCAACGGACGGCGGGGGAGCGGTGCGAGATGTCGAAAGGTGTTTCCGCTGCTAGGACCCCGCCCGCTCAGGTCGTCCGGGTGGGACAGGTTGATCTCATGATCCTCGGTCGCCGTGCTTGTTGCGTGCCCGTTAGCAAGGGAGCCGAGGTCAACGGCGGTCAGCTCCAAGACGTGCCGCCCAGCGTGGCGAGGCAGGTCATGCCAGGTCACTGCCGAGCGACTTCCGCCCGTGTCCACGCTTCCTGAACCGTTCGGCTGTACAGCCACTGCTCCGCCCGGTCCCTCCGGGAGACCGCCTGGCTTGTGCTGCGCGGTTCCCCAGCCGCCGCGGTGGGACGGGAGCGAATGGGGGCGCTGTTTCGGGGTACCCGACCGGGCCGAGACGAGCCGAGGGGGAGGCCCGATGGGCATGGCGAACCAGCCCGGGGATGGCGGCCGACCAGCCAGTCCCACCGACCGCCTGGCCGAGGACGTGGCCGAGGTGGTACGCGAGGAGGTTCGAGCGGTACGCACGCAGCTCGCGGACGCCGCCCGCCCGGCCGGGCTCGGCTTCGTGCTGCTGGCCGCCGCCGGAGGGTGTGCGGTGCTGGCTGTCGGGGCGGCCTCGGCGACCTCGCTGCGCATGTTGGAGGCGTTCCTGCCGCGACGGCTGGCGGCTGCCGGGATGACCGCCGGGTACGTGGCCGCTGCCGTGTTCCTCGGCGCCGCGGGCCTGGAGCGGCTGCGTGCGGCGGGCGGAAGGTCCGCCCGGCTGGCGGACGAGGTACGCGACGCGGTGACCAGCACCGCCGGCCGCGTGGTGCCGGCCGGTTCCTCGGCCGTCCGCGACGAGCTGAGGCGTTGAACCAGATCCGCAGCGGATCGGCCGTAGCGCTGGTTCTCGGCATCGTTGCCGGGCGGAGCGTCGGGTACGGCCGGCAGGATGCGGGGCCGCGTAAAGGAATGGACGGTGGGCGATGAAACGGAGCCGGATCGACGACGTGATCGTCGGAGGGATTGGTGACGCCGCGGGCACCCTCGTCGACCCCCGGAGAGGACTCGGCCAGCTGAAGTCGTCGGTCTCCGGTAAGCAGATCGCCCTGGTCCTGGCGGGTCTGGTCCTCGGCCTGCTGATCTCGCGCCGCCGCCGCGGCTGAGCGGTCGCGGCCCGCCCGGTTCTGGCTGAGCTGCACCCTGCCGCACCCGGTCGGGGGCGATCGGCGGTGAACTGTCCGGTGGACAGCCGGGCGAGCTGGTCTGGGGTCGCGACGGAGGCGATCCTGCTCCACCTCACCGCCGTGGCCGCCGCCCACGGGTCTTCGTCCGGCGGCATCCTCCCGGCATGTCCCGACGCTCTGCCGAAAACGTCAGGTCGGACGTTTGCCGCGAATCGTCACGGGTAGCTCGCGACGGATCGGATGTCGGGTGGCCGTCCGGGACCGCGGGGTACGGATTCAGGAGGCGTGACGTGCAGGAGATCGTAGGCGAAGGCCTTGCCCGACGACTGGTGGAGTGGGGCGTCGACACCGTCTTCGGCCTCCCCGGCGACGGCATCAACGGCCTGATGGAGGGCTTTCGTCGGCAGCGGGAGAGGCTGCGGTTCGTGCTGGTGCACCACGAGGAGGCGGCGGCCTTCATGGCCACCGGGTACGCCAAGGCCACCGGCCGGATCGGGGTGTGCGTCGCCACCTCCGGGCCGGGCGCCATCCACCTGCTCAACGGGCTTTACGACGCCAAGCTCGACCACGTCCCGGTGCTCGCCATCACCGGCATGCAGGAGACGTCCGTGCTCGGCTCCCACTACCAGCAGGAGGTACACACGGCGCTGCTCTTCCAGGACGTGGCGGAGGCGTACAACCTGATGGTCACCAACCCCCTGCAGGTGCCCGGCGTGGTCGACATCGCCATCCGGCACGCCCTGGCGCGGCGCAGCGTCGCTCATCTGACGTTCCCCAACGACGTGCAGGTCGCCGCCGTCGGCGAGGATCCCTACCGGCACGTCAGCCCGGGGGTGCCACCGGCGAGCAGCGCCGTGGTGTCGCAGCCGCCGGTGGCGCCGGCGCAGGTCGACCTGGCCCGGGCGGCGGAGGTGCTCAACGCCGGGAAGAGGGTGGCCATGCTGGTGGGCGTCGGTGCCCGCCACGCCCGGGACGAGGTGCTCGCGGTGGCCGAGGCGCTGGCCAGTCCGATCGTCAAGACGCTGCCCGGCAAGCTGGTGGTGCCGGACGACCATCCGCTCACCACCGGCGGCCTCGGCCTGCTCGGCACGAAGCCGAGCGAGGAGCTGATGGAGGAGTGCGACACCCTGCTGATGGTGGGCACCTCGTTCCCGTACGGGAAGTACCTGCCCGCGCCGGGGCAGGCCAAGGTGGTGCAGATCGACATCGACGCGAGCCTGATCGGCCTGCGCCTGCCGGTGGAGGCGGCGGTGACCGCGGACGCGAAGCTGGCGTTGCAGCAGCTGCTGCCGATGCTCCAGGCCCGCTCGGACCGGTCCTTCCTGACGAAGTACCAGCGGGCGCGGGACGCCTGGCGCGCGGACATGATCGCCCTGCAGGACCCGGGGCGGGATCCGATCGCCCCGCAGTACCTGATCAGCTGCATCGACGCGGCCGCCACCTCGGACGCCATCCTCACCTGCGACTCCGGCACGATCGCCACCTGGGCGGCGCGGCACTGGACCATCCGCGGCGGCCGCGAGTTCTACCTCTCCGGCAACCTGGCCACCATGGCGCCGGGCCTGCCGTACGCGATCGCCATGCAGCACGCGTTCCCCGGCCGGCAGGTCATCGCGTTCGTCGGCGACGGCGGCTTCGCGATGTTGATGGCCGAGTTCCTCACCGCCGTGCGGCACGAGCTGCCGATCAAGGTGGTGATCAACAACAACAACTCGTACGGCCAGATCCTCTGGGAGCAGATCGTGCTCGGCTACCCGGAGTACGCGGTGCGGCACCGGCAGCCCGAGGCCGACTTCGGCGCGTGGGCACGGGCCTGCGGTGGGTACGGCGTGAAGGTCACCGACCCGAAGGCGGTGCCGGACGCGATCCGTGGGGCGTTGGCGCATCCGGGCCCGGCGCTGGTCGACTGTGACGTCAACCCGGACGAACCGCCGATGCCCGGCAAGGTCCGGTACGAACAGGCCAAGCACTTCACCGAGGCGTTCCTGCGGGGCCAGCCGCACAAGGTCGCCACCCTCGCCACCGTGGCCCGAGACAAGATCAACGAGCTGCGGTCATGACCCGGCGAGTCACCGGCACGGCACGCAGGGCAGCTCCGGCCGCGGAGCCGGTGTCCCTGCCCGGGCCCGTCCTGCGGCCGCCCGAGCCGGCGTACCACGCCGACCTGGCCGCGCTCGCCGCGGACCTGCGCGCCGAGGTGGACGGGGAGGTGCGCTTCGACGCCGGCTCGCGGGCCGCGTACGCCACCGGTGGTTCCAACTACCGCCAGGTGCCGCTCGGCCTGGTGGTGCCCCGGACCGTCGAGGCGGCGGTGGCCGCGGTCGCGGTCTGCCGCCGCCACCGCGCGCCGGTGCTCTCCCGGGGCGGCGGTACCAGCCTGGGGGGACAGGTGACCAACGTGGCGGTGGTCATCGACTGGTCGAAGTACTGCAACCGGCTGCTGGAGGTCGACCCGCAGGCCGGCACCTGCCTGGTGGAGCCCGGCATCGTGCTCGACACGCTCAACGAGTTGCTGGCACCGCACGGGCTGGAGTTCGGGCCGCGCCCGTCCACCCACAGCCACTGTGCCATCGGCGGGATGATCGGCAACAACTCCTGCGGCTCCAGCGCGCAGCGCACCGGCAAGGTGGTCGACAACCTTGTCGAGATGGAGGTACTGCTCTACGACGGCACCCGGATGTGGGTCGGCGAGACCAGCGACGAGGAGTACGCCGAGATCGAGCGACGGGGCGGTCGGCAGGCCGAGATCTACCGCCAACTGCGGGCGCTGCGCGACGAGTACCAGAGCGACATCCGCACCCGCTACCCGCGCATCCCGCGCCGGGTCTCCGGATACAACCTGGACAGCCTGCTGCCGGAGAAGAATTTCCACGTCGCACAGGCGTTGGTCGGCTCCGAGGGGACGCTGGTCACCGTGCTGCGGGCCCGCTTGATGCTGGTGCCGGTGACACGGGCCAAGTCGATGGTGTTCCTGTCGTACCCGGACATCGCCGCCGCCGGAGACGACGTGCCGCGGGTCCTGCCGTACGACCCGATCGCGTTGGAGGGGCTCGACGACAAGCTGATCAACTTCGAGAAGCGTAAGCACCTGCACCCGGAGGCGCTGCACAAGCTGCCCGCGGGCGGCGGCTGGCTGATGGTGCAGTTCGGTGGCGACACCCGCGAGGAGGCCGACGCCGCGGCCGAGCGGATGATCAACGATCTGTGCCGCGACGGCGGGCCGACCGCGCACCGGTTCGACGACGAGGCAGACGAGCGCCAGATGTGGCTGGTCCGCGAGTCCGGACTCGGTGCCACCGCTCGGGTGCCGGGTGAACCCGACACCTGGGAGGGCTGGGAGGACTCGGCCGTCGCTCCCGAACGGCTCGGCGACTACCTGCGCGATCTCGACGCGTTGTTCCGCGAGTACGGCTTCGAACAGGCCTCGCTCTACGGGCACTTCGGGCAGGGCTGCGTCCACACTCGCATCCCGTTCAGGATGACGACCGCCGAGGGGGTGCGGCAGTTCCGCTCGTTCGTCGAGCGCGCCGCGGATCTGGTGGTCTCCTACGGGGGCTCCTTCTCGGGAGAGCACGGCGACGGGCAGTCCCGCGGCGAACTGCTGCCGAAGATGTTCGGCGACCGGCTTGTCAGCGCGTTCGGGCAGTTCAAGGCGATCTTCGATCCAGACGACCGGATGAACCCGGGCAAGCTGGTGGCCTCCTACCCGCTGGACAGCCACCTGCGGCTCGGCGTCGACTACAACCACGGCCAGGTGGCGACCCACTTCCACTATCCGAACGACGACGGCAGTTTCGGCCGGGCGGTGCTGCGCTGCGTGGGCGTCGGCCAGTGCCGGCGACCGCACGGCGGGGTGATGTGCCCGTCCTACATGGTGACCCGGGAGGAGGAGCACTCCACCCGGGGTCGGGCGCGCCTGCTGTTCGAGATGCTCGACGGCACCGCCCGCGGCGGCACCATCGCCGACGGTTGGCGCTCCGAGGCGGTCCGCGACGCGCTCGACCTCTGCCTGGCCTGCAAGGGCTGCAAGTCCGACTGCCCGGTCAACGTGGACATGGCGACGTACAAGGCGGAGTTCCTGTCCCATCACTACCAGGGCCGGCTCCGGCCCCGCCCGCACTACTCGATGGGCTGGCTGCCGGCGGTGGCCGCGGTCGCCGCCCGGGCGCCCCGGGTGGTGAACGCGCTGGCCCAGGCACCCGGGCTGAGCCGGATCGCCAAGCTGGCCGGCGGCATCGACCAGCGCCGGGAGATCCCGGTCTTCGCTGCCGAGACCTTCCAGCACTGGTTCGCGGACCGCTGGCCGACCGGCGACGGCTGGCGCGGCGAGGTGATGCTCTGGCCGGACACCTTCAACAACCACTTCCAGCCGGGCATCGCCCAGGCGGCGGTGGAGGTGCTGGAGGCGGCGGGCTGGCGGGTCCGGGTGCCGGAGCAGCCGGTCTGCTGCGGGCTCACCTGGATCTCCACGGGACAGCTCGGCATGGCGAAGAAGGTGCTGCGGCGGACGGTGGAGGTGCTCCGACCCCACCTGCGGGCCGGCACCCCGATCGTGGGGCTGGAGCCGAGCTGCACCGCGGTGTTCCGCAGCGACGCCCGGGAACTGTTCCCCGGCGACGAGGACGTACACCGTCTGCGGCAGCAGACCGTCACCCTGGCCGAGCTGCTGCACGACCACAGCCCCGGGTGGCAGGCGCCGAAGCTGCCCGCGCACGCACTGATCCAGACCCACTGCCATCAGCACGCCGTCCTCGGCACCACCGCGGACCAGGCGGTGCTCACCGATGCGGGGGTCCAGGCCGAACTCCTCGACTCGGGCTGCTGCGGGCTGGCCGGCAACTTCGGCTTCGAGGCGGGGCACTACGAGGTCTCCGTGGCCTGCGCCGAGCGGGTCCTGCTGCCGGCCGTCCGGGGCGCCGCCGACACGGACGTCATCCTGGCCGACGGCTTCAGCTGCCGTACGCAGGTCGAGCAGAGCGCCACCGGCGGTCGCTCCGCGATCCACCTCGCCGAACTGCTGCGGGCCGGCCTGCGTGGTGAGCGGGTGACCGCCCGCCCCGAGCAGCGGTGGGGGCAACGCCCGCAGCGGACCTCCCGGGCTGCCCGCGTACTCGCCACCAGCCTCGTCGGGCTGGCCGCGCTGGCGCCGGTCGCCGCGCTGGCCAGCCGCCGCCGGGGGCGGTGACGGCGGTGCGGCTGAGCGCGGCGGCGTACCGGGTACCGACCGACGCGCCCGAGGGCGACGGCACCTTCGCCTGGGACAGCACCACCATGGTGCTGGTCCGCGCGGAGGCCGACGGTCAGGTGGGCACCGGCTGGACGTACGGGCCCGCGGCGGTGGTTCCGGTCGTCACGGACCTGCTCGCGCCCGTGGTGGCCGAACTCGACCCGGACGACGTACCGGCTGCGTGGTCGGCCATGCGGCGGCGGCTGAGAAACGCCGGACGGCCCGGAGTCGCCGGCTTGGCGCTCTCCGCAGCCGACTGCGCGATCTGGGACCTCAGGGCCCGCCGGCACGGCCTGCCGCTGGCCCGGCTGCTCGGCACTGCCCGCCGGCAGGTGCCGGTCTACGGCAGCGGCGGATTCACCACCTACGACGCCGAGCGGCAGCACCGGCAGCTCTCCGGCTGGGTACACGACGAGGGCATCCCACGGGTGAAGATCAAGATTGGCGAGTCCGGGGGCACCAATGCGCCGCGGGACCTGGCCCGGATGGTGGCCGCCCGACGCGCCATCGGCGACGACGCCGAGTTGTACGTCGATGCGAACGGCGGGTACCAGCGCAAGCAGGCGGTACGGATGGCCCGGGCCGCGGCCGACCTCGACGTGCGCTGGTACGAGGAACCGGTCAGCTCGGACGACCTGGTCGGCCTCGGGCTGGTCCGCGACCAGGTGCTGCCCGACGTCGCGGCGGGGGAGTACGGCTTCGACCTCGTCTACTTCCATCGGATGGCCCCGTACGTCGACTGCCTGCAGATCGACGCCACGCGGTGCGGGGGCATCAGCGAATTCCTTCGGGCGGCGGCGGTGGCCGCCGCCTCGGGCCTGGAAGTGTCCGCGCACTGCGCGCCCCACCAGCACCTGGCCGTGGCGGCAGCGACGCCGAACCTGCGCCACATCGAGTGGTTCCACGACCACGTCCGGATCGAGGCGATGCTCTTCGACGGTGCGGTGTCCGCGGCGGGAGGCGGCGCCCCGGTGCCGCTGGACCGGCCGGGCCACGGGCTGGAGCTGCGTGCCGCCGAGGCGGAGCGGTACCGGGTGGGCTGAGGCCGCGCCGGAGAGAGGAAAGGGTGCGATGGACGCGACGACGGCGGTGCCGGCCTGGCACACCAGTGGTCGCCCGACCGGTCGGGGCAGCACGGTGACCGCCCGGCCGGCCGGCTGGCGGCGGGACGGTCGGCGATGAGGGCGCACGAGATGCACCACCAGACCGGACGGGTCCTCGTGGTCGTCTGCGACAAGGGGGAGGAGGCGGTCGAGGCCGTGGGGGCGGCGCTGCGCGAGCATCGGATACACGCCGCCCGGGTGACCGCCGTCGGCGGCTTCGCCGACGCCGAGGTCGGCTGGTTCGACCGGGAGACCGGCGACTACCAACCGATCCCGGTACGCGAGCAGGTCGAGGTGCTCTCCCTGCTCGGCGACGTTGCCGAGCAGGGCGGGGAGCCGGCGCTGCACGTGCACGCGGTGCTCGGCCGCGCCGACGGCAGCACCGTGGGCGGGCACCTGCTCCGGGGCCGGGTGTGGCCGACACTGGAGGTGATGATCTCCGAGGTGGCGCCGGAGTTGGCCAAGCGGGTGGACCCGGAGACCGGGCTGGCACTCATCTCGGGCACGGGCGGCGGGTAGACCGCTCAGCCGGGCGATGGGCAGGGTTCCGCCTGACCCAGGTTTACCGCCGTCTCCAACATCAGCGCGTGCACGAACGCCTGGGGCAGGTTCGCGCGCAACTGCCGCTGCTGCACGTCGTACTCCTCGGTGAAGAGGCCCGCCGGGCCGCAGGCGGCCCGGCTACGCTCGAACCACCGGTTCGCCCCCACGATGTCGCCGGCCTGCCAGGCGGCCATCGCGGCCGCGAATCCGCAGAGCAGGAACGCTCCCTCGGCGTCCCCCAGTGGGCGGCTGTCGGGGCGGAACCGGTACAGCTATCCGTCGCATTCCAGCTCCGCCAGGATCGCCCGCCGGGTCGCCTCGGTCCGCGCGTCCCCTGCCGGCGCCGCGCCCCGGATGCCGGGGAAGAGCAACGCGGCGTCGACCCGCCCGTCGTCGTACGCCCGCTGCCAACGCCCGGACGGATGCTGCCCGTGGGCTGCCGCGTCGGCGAGGATCGCATCGGCCAGGGCCAACCATCGTCCTGCCTGTCCGCCCGACGCGACCCCGGCCGCCGCGCGCAGCCCGGCCACACAGATCAGCTTCGAGTGGGTCCACTGGCGGGGCGGCAGTTCCCAGATGCCGGAGTCCGGGTCGCGCCAGCGTTTCCCGATGATCCGGGCCGCCAGCTCCAGCGCCTGCCACGAGGCCTGGTCCAGCCGGTCGTGCCGCCCGGCGACGGCCAGCAGCAGCGTCTCGCCGAGGACATCGAGCTGGAACTGCCCGCGGACCCAGTTGCCGACCCGCGGCGGCGCCCCTGGATAGCCGGCCAGGTAACCCAGCTCCTCCTGGTCGGGGACCGGGTCGCCGTCAACGGTGTAGGCGGGGGAGAGCCGATCGCCGTCGGCCAGCACCCGTTCGGTGAGGAACGCGACGGCGTAGTCCAGCAGGTCGTACCGGCCGATGAGCGCCGACGCCCGGCCGGCGAAGGTCTGGTCCCGCAGCCAGGCGTACCGGTAGTCGAAGTTGCGCCCGGCCAGCGCCCGCTCCGGCAGTGCCGTGGTCGCCGCCGCCACCATCCCCCCCCGCCGGGCTGGGTGAGGCCGCGCAGCACAACGTACGCGAAAACCGCGTCCCGCTGGGCGGGGCCGCCGGCCAGCGGGGGCGCCAGCTGCCGCCAGGTGTATTCGGTCGTCCGCCACAGCTCGAAGGACTCAGGCGGCGCCTCGTCGAGCGGGTGGGTGGCGATCTCCAACACCAGATCGTGCCGGCCGCCCGCCGGTACGGTGATCTCGCCGCAGAGCGGGCCGTCCTCGGTCCGGCCGAGCATCTCGCCACCGCTGTGCCGCAGGTGCAGCCTGCCCGAGCGGGCCAGCCAGTGTGGGCCCTCCCGCCGTACGTCGCGCATCGGCTCGCGGCCGAAGTCGGCCCGAGGATCCAGCCGGACCCGGACGACCGCCTCCCGGTCCACCGCGCGGATCTGGCGCAGCAGCACCACCCGATGCTTCTCGCCGGGAAGAAAGAGCGCCTCGCGGCACTCGATGATCCCGTTCGTGGTCACCCAGCGGCTCACCCACACCAGGGAGGCCGCTTCGTAGTGCCCTCCCCAGACGAACCGCGGGTTCGCCGGGGTCACGAGGTAGTCGCCCCGGCCGCCGATGAGCCGGCTGAAGAGGGGAGGGTCGGCCCAGCCCGGGGCGCAGAGCCAGCTCACGTTCCCGTCCGGACCGACGAGCGCGCCGCGGCGCCCGTCGGCGAGCAGCGCGTACTCCCGCAGCACATGGGGCCCGCGATCGGCAGCGGCCTCCGGTCCGTTCGGCTCATCGTCGCCCCCGCGCACCGGCCGCACCTCCCACCTGCGTCGCAGGGCCTACCCGCCCCGCCCGCCCCTACACCCTCCGCTCAACTCCCGACTACCCGGTCGCGCAGCGGGTAGCCCTGGGTCTGCGTCGATGGCTACGTGCGGCTGCGGCACGGGTCGGTCTCGGTCTCGACTACTCGTAGACGCAGGCCGCCCTGAGGATGTCTGCGACCAGCGACCAGGTGGGCTGCTCAGGCAGCTCTCGGCCTTGGTCGCGTGCCCAGCCATCCATGCTGCCGATCCAGCGGGACGCGGCGTCGAGGTACCGGGGCAGGTCGACGTTCTCCCAGTAGTCCGGAGGCGTAGCCGACGCCTCGGCGAGCGCCCGAACGTAGGCCGCCAGATCCTCGCGGCTCGTCACCGCGCCAGTGTCGTTGAGATCCATCAGCGGATGATCGCTTAACTGTCAAAGGGGTTCGCCCTAGAGCGTGTCCTGCGAATCAACGTAGCCAGAGCATGATCGCGGCGATGACAACCAAGGACCGGTAGTAGACGGCCCGTTTCGCATACCTGGTGGCCAGGCCCCGGAACTGCTTGAGCCGATTAAAGCACCGCTCCACGACGTTCCTGCCCTTGTATGCCTCGGCGTCGAACCCGACAGGGCGCCCGCCCCGGGAGCCCCGGCGAAGCCGGTGGGCGGCGTGGTCCTTTTTTCAGGAGAGACCAGTCGGATCCCGCGCTTCCTGAGGGCACGGCGGGTGGCGGGGCTGGAGTAAGCCTTGTCGGCCAGCACGCAGTCTGGTCTATTCCTCGGTCGCCCGGGGCCGGAGGTCTTGACCCTGACCTGGTCAAGCAGTGGCAAGAGCTGGGGGTTGTCCCCGGCCTGCCCGGGCGTGAGCAGCACGACCACGGGCAGACCTCGGGCGTCGGTGGCCAGATGGATCTTGGTGCTCAGTCCGCCGCGCGAGCGGCCGAGGGCCTCCCCGGGTTGCGCGAGACCCTCGATCTCGGCTGCGTGGCAGGCCCCCGTTTTCCGGGCGCCGGCCGCGTGCTGGTGTGCACGCACCACCGTGGAGTCGATCGAGAAGATCCATTCGATCTTCCCGGCGTCGCCCTCACGGGTCTGGACGTGGGCGAGGATGCGGTCCCAGGTTCCGTCGGTGGTCCACCGCCGCAAGCGTTCGTGCAAGGTCTTCCAGGGCCCGTAGCGTTCCGGGACGTCCCTCCAAGGTGCGCCGGTGCGCAGCTGCCATAGGATGCCGTCGACGACCTGCCGGTGGTCGCGCCACTGCCCGCCCTTGCCGGAGGCAGGCAGGAGGGGGCCGATCAGGTCCCACTGTTCGTCGGTGAGGTCGTCACGCCCAGTCATGTCGTGCTCTTCCTCAGGAACTGGTGCGTGCGCCTTTTGCCACGGTCCCGCGCTGTACCCGCCAACGCTCCTGCCCCGCGATGGCCTTGTCGCGGGCCTTCCAGGCCCACAGTGCCCCGCCTGCTGCGGCCAGCACCTGGGCGAGGCCGGTAGCGACCAGGACAGGGCCGGTCCCGGCCCACCCGATGAGCGCGCCGCCGACGAGCAGGCCCAGGGAGGACCCGCCCGAGTGCAGGACGGTCTGCACGGTGAACGCCGCCCTGCGTTCCGCCCCGGTGGTCTGCTCGCTGATCAGAGCGTTCAGGGCCGCGATCCCCCACGGCATGGCCACCCCACCCACCGCTGCCAGTGCGGCGATGACGGCCAGGCTCGGCGCCGCCGTGGGGAGTAGGACGAACGTGGCCCCGAGCACGACCCAGGAGACCACCATCAGCGGCACCCGTGGCAAGCGGTCGATGACCAGCGGGACCAGGAGCGAGGTGATCACGGAGGCGGTCCCGTACCCGCTCATCCCGGCAGCGATCAACGCGCCGGGCTGGCCGTGCTCGACGCCGAGAACGGCCAGGCCCAGGCTGAACCCGAACCAGCAGACCCCGCCGACCCCGGCCATGAGGACCCCTGCGGCGACCTGAGGGTAAGACCGCACCACGTCCAGCGCAGAAACACCCTCGGGCGTCTCGCCCTCCGGGGTCGGCTCGTGCCGGTGGGCTGCGGGTACTGCGAGCATCACCACGGCCGCCAGAGCGACGACGAGGGCCTCGCACCACAGCAGAGGCTGCGCGCCCCACGCGACGACGAGCCAGGCCCCGGCGGGCGGGGCGAGGATCATTGAGACCCGGTGGGCCAGGTCCTGCCAGGCCAACCACCGAGCCGAACCTGTCTGGCCGCCCTGGGCCACGTGCTCGTCGGCAAGGTCGGCAACCAAGGCCCGCTGTGCCGGCCCCAGCAGCGCGCCCGCTGCTCCGGTCACCAACCCGGAGGCGCACAACGCGAACACGCCGACCTGCCCAGCCAGTGCCGCCACCGGCACGACGGCCAGACCGGCAGCGTTCACGGCCATCACCGCTGCCAGGGCCCGTCCGGAGATCAGCCGGTCGCGCAGTCCCCGGCCCCACCACCCCACCGTCAGCAGGGGCAGGCCGGCCATCCCACCGACCAGCCCGGTGGCCCAGACCTCGCCAGTCTCGGCCAGTGCGACCAGGGGCAGGGCAACCGCGGTCATGCGGGTCCCGATCCAGGTCACAAACGTGATCACGGTCAGCAGCAGCAGAGATCTTCTCACGTCCTCGATCCTGCGTGGGCAACGTCACCGCAGGTAGAGAACACTCGGCGAAGCCTGCTCATACACTGCGGGCATGACCTCCCGCCTGAGCATCGAGGACCTGACGCTGGCTGAGGCCGTCGCCCGCCACGGCTCGGTCGGTGCGGCCGCGAAGGAGTTGCTGACCACCCAGCCGTCGGCGTCCCGTCGGTTGGCGGCCCTGGAACGCCGACTCGGGACCCGGTTGTTCGACCGTGACACGACAGGGGCTCGGCCTACCCCGGTCGGGAGGGAACTGGCCCGTCAGGCTGCCCGCCTGCTGGCCGAGATCGATGCGCTGCCCGACCAGGTCCTGGCGGCCACCACCGACGCGCCCTCTCTGGCCGTCGGCACGATCCAGGCCCTTGCTCCGATCGTGTTCACCGCCCTGGCCGTCGAGCTGCCCGGCGTGACGGTCCATCCCGAGGTCGACCACGGGCCGGTGCTGGTTCAGCAGATCCATGACGGCCTGCTGGACGCCGCGATCATCTCGATCGCCGAGCAGACCAGCCTGCCCCGCGGGCTGCAGCGCACGCTCCTTGGGGTCTCGCCCCTGGTCCTGGTCCTGCCCGAAGGAGCAGCACCCCCGCGGGAAGGAAAGCGGCCGCTGGCAGGTCAAACGGTGCTCTATTCCACGATCAACCTGGCCGGTGAGATTGTCCGAGCCAAGCTCTCCGCCCTCGGAGCCGCTCCACAGCTCGGCCCCACCATCGAGGCCACCCTCCGTATCGCCTGCCACCGCCAGACTCCGGCTCTCGTGCCGCTCCTGGCAGCCCGCTGGTGGGCCAATCCCGGCGACCAGCTATTGCCCTCCCCAGTACCGGGCCAGGTCACGATCTCTCTGATCACCCGGCCACCCCAGCCCGCTGTCCTAACCCAAGCTCTGCCGGGCATCACCGAGGGGATTCTCGGAGCCAGCCCTGATTCACAGGACACGCCCTAGCCCTCCAAGGCCCTCCCACAAGGCCGTGACGATCGCGGGATCCCGGAGCACCGCCGAGGGCAGGCGGTCGCTGCCGCGCCGACTCGCGGCTTGCCACCGGATACCGGGGTCTCGGCAGGGTACTTACCGGGGCGGGCTCCAGCGTCACTCTTGTAAACGGACTCGTGGTGCAAGCTCTGTCGACGTCAGCGAACGACACACCGAGTTTCACAAACCCGCGGTGTCCCGCCGGCGGCATCTTCCTCTTGTAGCGAATCGTCACGACGATGGCCAGCACGTTGGCCGTAGGCACCTGGTCTGGGGGTTGGACGCTGTCGTTACGCTCCGAAACGTCGGCTGCGGGCGGAGTAGGAGCGCAGGGCGCGAAGGAAGTCGATCTTCCGGAATCCGGGCCAGTACACGTCGCAGAAGTACAGCTCGGAGTAGGCGGCTTGCCAGAGCAGGAACCCGGACATGCGGCGTTCTCCACTGGTACGGATGACGAGATCGGGGTCGGGTTGGCCGCCCGTGTAGAGGTGTGCGGCGATGGTGTCGGCGGTGAGGCGTTGCGCGACGTCATCCAGTGTGGCGCCTGCTTGTGCCTCCTGCTCCAGCAGGGAACGAACGGCGCTGACGATTTCCTCGCGGCCGTCGTAGCCGACGGCCACGGTGAGGTGGAAGTCGGCGCCCCGCTTAGCGGTGGCGTCTTCGGCGAGCTTCAACGCGTGGCGTGTTGTGTCGGGTAGGACGTCCGCGCGACCGGCCAGGTGAAGCTGCCATGGGTTGGCCGGCCGTAGGAGTGGCTCCGCGACGACCTGTTCGATCATCCGCATGAGGTTCTCGACCTCGTCGGACGCGCGTTTGCGCATGTTGTCGACAGACGCGACGAACAGGGTGACGTGGCGAATGCCCATTTCGGCACACCAGCCAAGTACTTCGTGGATGTGCTCCGCGCCGTACCGGTGGCCCACCCCTGGGTCGTCGAAGCCCATCTGCCGTGCCCACCGTCGGTTACCGTCCATGACCATGGCCACATGTCGCGGCAGTGAGGTGCCGGCCAGTTGGGCTTGCAGGCGGCGAGCGTACAGCTGGTAGGCCGCGCGACGTACGGGCTGCATCATGATCAGATGAAACCACCTCAGCGGTGCGACTGGTGGTTGGTATGCCTTCGGGCCTCACGAACAGCCATGTGAGCAGCCAACCGGCCAGCACCCTCGGACGACCGCGGACCACGACACCACCCTTGGCGCTAGGACCAGCGCGTCGGAACGGGCTCGTAATGCGTGGGTCATGACGAGTACCTACGCCCGCCACTACCGAAACGATTTCTCTGGGATCAAGGCGCCGCGCAAGCGCGGCGCGGTGGCCGTGCACAGGCATGCTGGCGGCCTCCGGCTGGCATCGGCCGCGCGCGGCCACCAGCTTCGCTAGGCCCGAGCTCCATTGATCGCCGCTTCGATGCGCAGTCCGACCCCGTCAGGGCAAGGAGGAGCGCGAGGATATGCGGTTCGGTCGACCTTGAGTCGCTCGACATGGTTAGCAGCGAGGGCAAGAGTCCCGTGACTATCGCCATGGTTCCGAGTACAGGCCTGCCGTCGGCTCGCCGAGATCCAAGGCTCACGGCGGGGACTGTACCCAGATCCTTGCGTCGAGACTGTCCGACTGGAGACGACACGAACGCATTCTTACGGTGGGACGATCGCGAGGATGGGTGGCCGCCGTCGAGGACGGGGCGATCACTGCCGCGCCTCTGCGCGGCTTGCCACCGACGTCTGGGGTACTGGCCGCGGTGGACCGGCGCCTACGGCAAGCCGCCCGCGGCCCGGAGACGAGAGCGAGGTAGCTACGTGCCAGCGTCCGGCAGGCCTCGACACGCAGCAGGCGCTGCTGGCAAGACAAACCCGCTACCGTGCCGACAGGACCGTCCGTCAATCGCCAACGAACCACAGGTAGTGGTGGGAACGTTCGCTGACCAGGACGCAGAGCCTCCGGATCTCACTTCTGCTCTCCTCGTTCAGCACACTTCCCGGGGGTAGCCGGTCCAACTCCTCCAGCAGCATCGGGACCTGACGCTGGTTGAAGACGGTGTCCAAGTACGCGCAGAGGCCGCTAAGAAGGGGATACGTGGACCTGTCGAGATCGATGAGTTCCTGAGTCCAGTCAAACCCGCTACTGCGCGCCACGATGTCCCCAAGCTCGGTCCGCACTTGAAGATCAATCACAGGACCAGCCTAGCGACGTCGACCTACACGCCCGGTCAGGGATTGCCGCGTCGCTGCGCGGCATGCCATTCGGGGTCCAGGCGCGCGGCAAGCCGCCAGCACGCCAGGTCGTCCCCGGCCCCAGGGCCGGGGACGGTAAGCCGTGCGTCGCTGGACAACCGCGCGCCTCGCGACGTCGTTGCCAGCAGCGTGCCAGTAGTGGGTGTCTCAGACGGTCAGCAGCGGTCATGATCGGGCAGCAGTAACTCCAGATGACCTGGCGATCCCGACAGATCACGACAGCCGAGAACGATCTTCCAAACTGGCGCTCGCACCGTCGTACCGGTACGGGGCGTACTGGATGCCGCGCGACCAACGCTGCCAGAAGGGTAGCGGCAGGCAACCGGCTGGCGCTTTGCCTCCGATCTCGGTCTCCACGGCTCCATCGGCGAGCGTGACCGAGATGGCCGAGCGACCCGGAGCGAACACCTCCCGAACCCTGCCGGCGATCACTGAGCGAGCGATGTCTTCGAGTAGGGCGACGTCTTCGGGGCCGGCTCCCAGTTCCCATCGGCCGCCATAGTTGCCGACCTGCAGGATGAGTTCATGGGAGAAGTCCGCCCATCCGAAGGCGCGAGCATCGCGGTTACATGGTGTGACGTCGACCGATATCCCGCCCTTGATGCCGACGACCTCCACAGTCGCCACCCCAACCAACTCCCTTGCCAACTGCCTCGCGATTTTCAGAGTTGGTGTCCGGGGCGGCTGGTCGGTGTCGGGTTCGTCCTGGCTGTGCTCATCGGTCACGCCGTCAGTCTGCCAAGCCATCAGGGTAAGGAGCGTGTACCGGATCGCTACCGGGCTGCGTCGGTCGTACGGCGGCACGGTTCTCGCTGTTCGGCAACGGGTGGTGAGGCACAGCGTGCGGTGATCGGGATCCGGACAGTCGATTCCGATCACCGCACGGCTCAACCGTGGTCAGCTCGTCCGCGGCTCACGCGGCGAACGCGGCGTCGATCGCATAGGTGTCTTCGTACATGTGATAGGTCGTGATCTTGCCGTTCTTGACACCGATGTGCAGCGCGAAGTGGTTGGTGAACGTCTTCCCCGTGGCGAGGACCTCGAACTTGTTGTGCCCGAGCACGACCGCGTTCTCCCCGTCGACGATCGTCGCCGTGACGTTGTACTCCTGAGCCGGTCCGAGTACGCGTCCGAACGAGCCGAAGAAGTCCGGCAGCTCGGCCGGGGTGGAGCGCCGCCCGGACCAGGGGATGTTGGGGGTCCCGCTGACCGCGAAGTCGAATGTGTCGGCGAAGAGGTCGACGAGTCCGGGTACATCACCGGTGCCGAATCGCGCGAAGAAGGATTCGACGACGGCGGCCGTGCTGGGAGGTGTCGCGTTGCTCATGCGGATGGAACTCCTCTGTGAGTGACGTGGTTGGAGCAGCGTCGCGTGCGAGGGCGGGCCTCAGGCGACGACGGAGAGGACGATCTTCCCGGTGGTGCTGTTGGTCTCGCCGCGCTCGTGGGCCTGAGCCGCCTCCCTCAGCGGGAGAGTGGTGTCGACGAGTGGCCGCAGTTGCCCACGAGCGACGAGATCCGCGATCGCCTTCATGCCCGCGTGGTCGGGCTCGACGAGGATTCGGGTGGCGCGGACGTCGAGTTCCTCGGCAAGGTCGGCGGGGAAGTCGGGGGCCATGGGCAGAAGCGAGATGAGGATCCCGCCCCTGCGCAGGGTCCGGAGTGAGCGCGGGGTGTAGTCCCCGCCGACGGTGTCGAGCACGACATCGATGTCTCGGAGGAAGCCGAAGTCCTCCGTCGTGTAGTCGATCAACTCGTCCGCGCCCAGCCCGCGAAGAAGGTCGTGCTTGCCGGCACTCGCGGTGCCGACGACCCATGCGCCGCGTGCCTTGGCGATCTGCACCGCCAGGTGCCCGACTCCGCCGGCGGCGGCATGGACGAGGACGCGCTGGCCCGGCTGGACGTCGGCGGTGTCGACGAGAGCCTGCCACGCGGTCAGGGACGCCAGCGGCAACGCCGCGGCGGTCGTGTGGTCGATGTTTGTCGGTTTACGGCAGAAGTGCCGGGCGGGGGCGGTCACGAACTCCGCGTACGCGCCCGCCGGATGCGGGAAGCGCGGCATGCCGAACACCTCGTCGCCCGGCGCGAACAGGGTCACCCCGGGCCCCACCTCTTCGACCACCCCGGAGACGTCGAAGCCCAGGACGAACGGAGGGAGCGCGCCGGTGGCGAACTGGCCGCGAGCGCGGGTCTTCCAGTCGGTGGGGTTCACTCCCGCGGCGTGGACGCGGACGAGGATCTCGCCGAGTGTGGGGACCGGACGCTGCGTCTCGATGATCTTCAGGACGTCGGGTGCCCCGGCCGCGTCTTGGCTGACCGCGAGCATCCGGTCGGACGCTCGCCCTGAGCTGGTTGTCACTGTGCTCCTCACCTGTCGTGTCGGCCGCATCAGGGGCCGCGCCCGTCCAGCATCTCCGGAGGGGCAGGGCCGCTACAGTGGCCAGATGGACAACATGTGTCAGGATCTGGCCATGCATCGCGTCGTTGTGCTCGCGCTTCCCGGCGTCGTCCCGTTCGAGCTGGCCATCCCCTCGCGGCTCTTCGGCGCCGCCCTCGGTTCCGACGGCAAGCCGCTGTACTCGGTGACCACCTGCTCGCTCGATGGCGGCCCCGTAGACACCTCGGCCGACTTCGCGATCGCCGTGGATCACGACCACACGGCGCTGGCCCAGGCGGACACCGTGGTGATCCCTCCCTCGGCGAGCGGGCGGGAGTGGGGCGAACAGAAGGCGCTTCCTGCGCCGCTGCGTGACGCGCTGGGGCTTGTCCGCCCCGGCGCGCGCGTCATGGCGATCTGTACGGGTTCGTTCGTCCTGGCGGCGGCGGGCATTCTCGACGGACGCCGGGTGACCACTCACTGGCGTGAGTCCGACCGCCTACAGGGCCTCTACCCGGACCTCGTCGTCGATGCCGACGTTCTCTTCATCGACAACGGCAACGTTCTCACCTCGGCAGGCGTCTCGGCGGGAATCGATCTGTGTCTGCACGTGATCCGACGGGACCACGGCAGTGAGATCGCCAATGAGGCGGCCCGTTCCTGCGTCGTCCCACCCTGGCGCGACGGAGGCCAGGCCCAGTACATCCGGCGGCCCGTGGTCGAAGCGGACTCGACGACGACGGCACCGGCCCGAGCGTGGGCGCTCGAACATCTTGATCGCCCGCTGGTCCTGGCGGAGCTTGCCGCCCGATCGAACATGAGCGTGCGGACATTCAGCAGGCGGTTCCAGGACGAAGTGGGGGTGAGCCCGATGACCTGGCTCACCCAGCAGCGGGTCGAACGCGCCCGGGAACTGCTCGAGAGCACGGACCTGACGGTGGACAGGATCGCGGAGCAGGCCGGGTTCGGATCGGGTGGTTCGCTCCGGCAGCACCTGTTGGCCGCCACCGGGGTGTCGCCGCGTGCGTATCGGCGAACGTTCCGCGCGGCGCCGGTGGGCGACTAGCGGGCACGACAACCGGTCCTGCCGGCTTCCGGGTGTCGTCGACAGGAGGCAGCCCGGGATCGCTGTGTAGACGGGCGTCGTCCAACGGGCGATCCCGGGCCGCCGTACCAGATCGGCTGCCGTCCCGGCTGCGTCACGACCATGCGCCGGCCGCGGCAGCCCTCGCGGCGTAGGTGTCGAAGTCGATCGGATCGCGGCCGAGGAGTCGCCGCACCGCGTCGGTCGGCTCGGCGAGATACCCGGCGCGCATCCCCGCGAACATGGCGTTGAGCGCCGTCGCGTCGGCCGTCGAGTAACCCTCGGCGAGCAGTTCGGTCCGGTACTCCTCCGGCGTCAACTCCACGTACCTGATGGATCGGCCGGCCGCCCTGGCGATCGTCGTCACCGCCTCCGCGAAGGTGAGCGCGTGGCGGCCTGACAGCTCGTACACCTGCCCGTGATGACCGTCCTCGGTCAGCAGGGTCGCGGCGACGTCGGCGACGTCCTGGGCGTCGATGAAGGGCTCCGGCGTGGCACCCATCGGCAGGGCCAGGCGGCCGTCGGCCAGCGGCTGGCGCCACAGGTCCTCGTCGAAGTTCTGGTTGAAGTTGTTCGGGCGGATGATCGTCCACTCCGCGCCGGAATCGCGCACGGCCTGCTCCGCGGCCACCATGCTCGGCGAGAAATCCCCGTCGATCTTGTCGATTCCGCGTCCGGAGAGCGCCACGAACCGGCCGACGCCCGCCTTCACCGCCCGCGACACGAAGTCGTCAGCCGTCTCGGGGTCCGCCGGAGCGATGAGATAGACCGCCGACGCTCCCTCCACGGCCGGCCGCCAGGTGGTCGGCTGCGTCCAGTCGAATCGCACCTCGCCCGAGCGGGAAGCCGCCCGTACGCGCGCGCCCGCCGCCCGCAGCGCGCGCACCAGCCGGCGTCCGGTTTTGCCGCTTCCCCCGATGACGAGGATCTCGTTCGTTTCTTTCGTCATGGCCACGAGTCAACCGGCCCGGCCGGCGGCCGGACATGGCTGGTCGTACGCCGGGCATGCGTGATCGTCCGCGCCCTATCGTGAAGGAATGGACCCGTTCGACAGTCTGCTGCGGGACGTACGGGCGGAGGGTGCCGCCTTCGGCCGGTCGGTGCTGTCACCGTCGCGGGCGCTGCGTTTCACCGACGGCGCGCCCCTGACGCTCTGCGTGCCGCTGCGTGGCGAGGGCTGGATCGTCCACCCGGAGAGCGACAAGCCACTTCTGGTACGGGTCGGCGAGGCCGTCGTGGTGCGGGGACCGGAACCGTTCGTCTTCTCCGCCGAGCCCCGGTCGAGCTTCCGGCCGGACGAACTGCGGGACGTCAGCTGTGGCCAGTCGCTGGTGGCCCAGCCACCGGACACCGGCCCGGCCGAGCAGACGGTGCTGCTGGCCGGGGCGTACCACGTCCGGAGCCAGGCGCCGCAGCGGCTGCTCGGAGTGCTCCCGCCGGTGCTGGTCGTACCGGATGAGCACGACTGTTCATCGCTGCGCGACTATCTGGACTTCCAGCTCGGCGGGTGCCGCCCGGGTCGGCAGATCGTGCTGGACCGGCTGCTGGACTGGCTGCTGGTCTGCACGATCCGGGACTGGTTCGACCAGCCGGGCGCCGAGGCACCCCGTTGGTATCGGGCGCTGAGCGACGGCACGGTGGGCCCGGCGCTACGCGCCATGCACGACGCCCCGGGTGAGCCGTGGACGCTCGCCTCCCTGGCCGCCCGGGCCGGGGTGTCCCGCACGACGCTGGCCAAACGTTTCACCGAACTGGTGGGTGAGCCGCCGCTGACCTACCTGACCGACTGGCGAATGACACTCGCCGCCGACATGCTGGCCGAGACCACCGAGACGGTCGCCGCCGTGGCGCGCCGGCTCGGGTACGCGGACGCCTTCGGCTTCAGCGCGGCCTTCAAGCGGATCCACGGCGTGAGCCCCGGCAAACATCGGACGCTCACACGATCCCCGGCGGCGAGCGGTGAGCCGCCCCCGGGACAGGTCCCTCGACAAACCTCTCCCGCTGCCCACGAACAGCCGCCCCCTCTTGGCGGACGCTGACCAGCCCACCACGCCGCTGACCCCGTTCGGGATGCCGCTCGTGCCGTCCCTATAGTCCTCTTGGTGGCGACTCCACCAGTGTTGCAAGAGTCATTGCGCGATCCGGTGTTCTGGGCGCGGTACACCTTCGCCCACGAGGAGGGACCCGGGGCGGATCGGCTCGGTGACATCGAGGACCTGCTGGACGACGACGATGACGATGACGACGATGCGGATGAGGATTCCGACGACTCGTCGCTCGACGTGGCCTTCGAGGTCGGCGACGGCCACCACGTCGTCCTGAGCATGGACGCCTCGGTCGACTCCTACAGCCTGGAGGTCACCACCCCTGACTCGGCCGAGCCGGCCGAGCTCGGATGGGACGATCTCGCACACTGGCACCCGTACGCGTTGCGCTGGTCCGAACTCGACCTGATCTGTCGGGCGATCGCCGCGCGGGATCCGCAGCTGCAGCACCCCGGGGCGCCGTTGGCCCTGCTGTGCCGATTCGCCGCCGTCTTTGACGACGACGACGTGGACCAGGCCGTCGCCGCCGTCGACGAGGCATACGCCGCATTGCGCCCTCCGCAGTGGGAGGGCTACTGGCCGTGCGGCGCCGACTGGCTCGAACGCGCCGACTTCCGTGGTCAGAACGTCACCTGGCAGCGGGACGAGGCCGGCAACCTGTGGGCCCGTCAGGACGACCGCCACGACGAACCCTTCTACAGCACCCGGCTGGGGCCGGACACCGGCACGGGCGAGGGGTTTCCCCACGCGCCGCTCCGGGCCGTGCTGGACGCTGCCACGGCGACGGTGGGCGACGCGCGGCCCGACGGTGCCGGACGCACCCCTTGATCCACCCGGTCACGGGTAGGGACCGGGCGGGTGCCGACCGCCGTTGCCGCTGGTCGCGGGGTAGCGACTCCTGGTTTCCGTCTCGGTTGCGGAGGGCCAGGGATCAGCCGCTGCGAGGGGCGTACATGATGACGGCGACGCCGACGAGGCAGATGGCTGCGCCGATGATGTCGTAGCGGTCGGGGCGGAACTTGTCGACGACCATGCCCCAGGCGAGGGAGCCGGCGACGAAGACGCCGCCGTAGGCGGCGAGGACGCGGCCGAAGTTCGGGTCGGGTTGGAAGGTGGCGACGAAGCCGTAGAACCCGAGCGCGATGATTCCGGCCGCGATCCACAGCAGCCCTCGGTGCTCTCGCCAGCCCTGCCACACCAGCCACGCGCCACCGATCTCGGCGAGCGCGGCGAGCAGGAACAGCAGGATCGAGCGGGCGACCGTCATGCGTCGGAACCTAGCGGAGGCACCTCCCGGTCAGCAGGACGACCCACTCCGCCGGGCCGGCCGGGCGGGGATGCGGCGTGCGGCCGCGCGGGTGGTCAGGGATGGACCCGCCCGAGGAAGTCGCGTACGAGTGGGACCACCTCGTCGAGGTGCGTCTCCAGCAGCCAGTGCCCGCCGTCGAGCAGGTGCAGTTCCGCGTCGGGCAGGTCGCGCAGATAGGCGCGCGCGGCGCCCTCGGGCATGTAGCCGTCGTGCGGTCCCCAGACGATCAGCGTCGGCGGCCGGTGGTCGCGCAGGTACGCCTGCTGCCGGGGGAACCAGGCGACGGTGCTGCCCTGGTCGGCGAGGAGGCGGACCAGATTGGCGCGGCGCTGCGGGGTGGCGGCGGAAGCCGCGGCGAGCCGCCACAGGTCGGGGCTCACCCGGTCCCTGAGCCGGTCGGGCAGTTCGCCCAGGAACTCGCTGCGGAAGCCCTCCTCGCCGACCGCCGCGGCGAGGCGCTCCCGGCCCTCGTCGGTGGGGCTGCGCCAGAACTGCTTGAGCGGCTCGTACTTGGGGCCGTGCTGGTCGGGATAGATGTCGCCGTTCTGGATGACCAGGCCGGCGACCCGCTCCGGGGCGGACATCGCGAGGCGCAGCCCGAACTGGCTGCCGTAGTCCTGGAGGTAGATGACGTACCGGGTCAGGCGCAGCGTCTCGGCGAACCGGCGGAGCAGTTCGGCGTGGGCGTCGAAGGTGTACGCGAACCGGGCCGGGTCGGGTGCGTCGCTGTATCCGAAGCCGGGCTGGTCGGGCGCGATCGCCCGCCACCTGTCGCCGAGGGCGGGCAGGAGGTGACGGAACTGGAACGACGACGCGGGATAGCCGTGCGGCAGCAGCACCACCGGGGCGTCCGCCGGCCCGGCCTCTCGGTAGAAGATCGTGATCCCGTCGACGTCGACGGTCCTGTGGTGCACGGCGGCGTGGCCCACCATCGTCTCCTCACCGGGCGGTACGGGCGGCTCCTCTGACGGTGCCAGAAAACGATCCCGCGCGCAGGCGAGCCGGTGTCGGTAGGGCGCCGGGTCGCCGTGGCGCTCGCGGGAGGCGCTCCGGTGGCCGGTGCGGAGGTGGCAGGCGGGGTCCCGCCGGCGAGCGCGGTGACGACGGCGGGGATCCGACGTGGCGCAGGGCCTCCACCAGTGGGGGCGGGGACGGGCGCGACATGGCCGGGCGGTACGGCCCGCAGCACAGTCTTCTCGGGCCACCCGGTCCGGAGGTGCCGACCGTTCGGTTTGACGCACTGTCACCATGCCGACACACGAGTTGTGAGCATTTCCCGCGATCGATGTGCTGGCGCTGACCAGCGCCGTCGGTGACGGCCATCGGAAGAACGAGGTGGCTCATGGTGGCTCTACGACGGCTGCTAGCCGTGGCGATTGCGACGGCGGTGACCGCCGCGATGGGGTTGGTGTGGACGGCGGCGCCCGCCCAGGCCGACGAGGCGTGGGTGAGCGCGTTGAAGAACCTGATGTCCCGCACGGCCACCTGGGCCGACGGCGGACTCTCCCAGCTGGGGCTGCTCGGCCAGCCGCTGCCTCTGCTCGGCGTCAGCCCTGGCGCGCTCGTCGACGCCGACACGCTCGTGGACAGGGCGTCCGACGCGTTGGCCAGCGGCCTGACCAAGGACGACGTCGACCTCGGCGGCGGCACCCGGCTCACCAGCTCGGTGAGCACCAGCGGCGGCGACCACCTGCTGGACGTGCTGCTGACCACGAAGCGCGAAGTGGTCGACAAGGACCTCACCCTGGCCGGGGTGACGCTGGACAAGGCGGTCAGCGTCACCGGCTGGGCGACCCTCCACCTGAGGGCCCGGCACACCGCCGCCGGGGAGACCTACCTGGTGCGCGACGGGGACACCCCGCGCGTCGACATCGACGCGGCGGCGCGGCTGCGCGCCGACCTCGACCAGGCCACCGCCTCGGTCGGCATCCTCGGGGTCACGCTGACCGCCGGCAGCACCCTCACCGCGCGTACCCACCTCAAGGTCACCATGACCGACCCCAACGGCGACGGCCGGCTCGCCTTCGACACGGCTGCCGGCGCGAACACCGGCGAACTCGGCGCGGCGGGCTCCCTCGCCGGCCTGGTGCAGGTGGCCCTCGACAACTCCGGCGGTGGGAAGATCTCCGACACCGAGACCGAGCCCGGCCCCGGCTCGGTGCACGGCGTGGTCAAGCTCGGCGCGGCCGTCTCCGGCGCGCCCTTCGCGCTGCCCGCCGTGGCGGCGACCGTGAACGTCGACTGGAACGACATCTCCGTCGGCACCCCCACGGTGACCACCACCGGCCTGGACGAGACGATCGCCAAGTTCCGCAACATGAGCCCGCTGGACCTGGCCTCCGGGCTCGCGCAGCTCGCCACCATGCTCAGCGGCGTGCAACAGAGCGGCCCGGCCGGCAACCTCAACCTGCCCTTCCTGCGCGGCACGTTCGCCGACGCCGTGAAGGTCAACGAGAAGCTCACCGACTTCCTCCGCAAGTACGTCCACCCGCGGCCGGACGACCCGCAGTTCGACCCGGCCACTGACGACCCGGCCCTGGCCGGGCAGCCGAAGTTCAGCTCCATCCAGCAGCTGCTCGCCCTGCTCGCCGCCGAGGGGCTGCCGGTGGACAACCTCTCCTTCGACAACGACAAGCTGGTGTTCCGGGTCAAGCTGGAGCGGGAGTCCACGGTGGAGGTCCCGCTCGACCCGGGTGCCGCGGAGCTGTCCGGGCGCGGGGCGACCTTCACCGCCAAGGGCTTCAGCGTCACCGGCAGCCGGTTCACGCCCGGCCAGCTGGTCGGCCAGCGGGTGGTGGCCGGCACCTCCGCCGGCACCGTCGCCGCCAACACCGCCAACTCCGTCACCCTCACCCAGGACTGGATCGGCGGGCAGCCGCCGAACGACAGCGTGTGGGTGATCAGCGGCTCCAGCCCGAACATCGGCGCCGTCGAGCTGGCCGGCACGCTGACCAAGCCGGTCGGCGGCGACAAGAAGGTCGGCCTGCGGGCGGCGAACGCGCAGGCCAGCTTCGCCAAGGTGAAGCCCCGTTACAGCGCGGCCGTGACGCTCGTGCTGGACCTGCGCAACGACCTCGGCAGCCCGGAGGCGAACGCCGACCGGGTGCTGCTGCGTACCGACCCGGCGACGCCGCTGTTCGCCGCCGACTTCCCGATCACCACCGGGGTGGACTTCTTCGCCACCGCCGGCTTCCTCAAGGTCAAGCTGGCCGGCGACCTCGCCGTCGGACCGGCCGCCGCCGGCGAGCGGATGCTCCAGGTCAGCTTCAAGCAGGCGCAGGACCTCAGCCTCGGCACGCTCTTCGAGCGGTTGAAGTCCGACCCGGGGAACCTGCTGGCCGTGTCGTCGTCGGTGAAGACCACCGGCCGGGTCACGGTCAGCGTGCCCGGCGCCACCGGCGCCCTCGGCGAGGGCATCGGCGTCGACGTGAGCTGGACGGCCGGTGGGCAGCCGGTGGTCGACACCTCGGCGCTGTCCGAGCTGTTCGCCGTCGACTTCAACCCCGACGACCCGAAGGCGCTCTTCGCGGTCGTCGTCGAGGCGCTGCGGCTGATCAACGTCGCGCTGTCCCAGCCCGGCGGCAGCGGCCCGCTGGACAAGGAGATCCCGCTGCTCGGCCGGTCCGCGCGGCAGCTGCTCGGCGCTGACGAGAGCGGCGTCGGCAAGGACGTCACGTTCGTCGCCGACGGGGCGAACTTCCTGCTCAAGGACGCCTCCCGCGACGGCGACTCGGGCTTCGACGCCCGGCTCGAGGGCCGGACCGTCGTGATCGGCAGCAAGGCGTACCGGGTACTGAAGCAGATCGACGGGCAGACCCTGCGCGTCGAGGCGGCCGGTACGCCGAAGCCGGCCGCCGGCAGCGCGTACGCCCTGCGCCCGGAGTTGGCCGACGCGCTGGACAAGCTGCTCGCCTCGCCCCCCGACAACCTCCAGGACGCCCTCGACAAGCTCAACGCGGCGATCGGCGAGGACAGCGGGATCAGCTTCACCCTGGACCAGCGCGAGGGCGGGCCGTTCCTGCGGCTCGGGCTGGACTGGAAGCGTAATTTCCACACCGGCGGGCCGCTCAACTTCGCCTGGGACGCCCACCGCGAGCTGATCACCCTGGACAGCTCCGGCACGTTCGCGGTCGACGTCGACGCCCGGGCGCAGCTTGGCCTGCTGCTGCCCCTGCGGCTGAACGCCGCGCCGCTGCTGGACCGCAGCTCCTCGGCCAGCGTCACCGTCGCGGGCGGGGTCACCGACGCGGCGATCGCCGCGCGGGTCGGGCCGCTCGCCCTCGACCTCGGCAAGGCTCCGGACTTCGCCACCGTGAAGGCCAACCTGAGCGTCGGCCTCGACGGCCTGACGGAGGACGGGCCGATCACCGGCCTGCTCGGCTTGACGCCGAAGTTCACCACCGCCGGCGTCGACTGCGGCGACGGGGTCGGCGGCGCGGACGTGCCGCTCTGCGCGAAGGCGCCGCTGTTCGTCAACAACTGCGACCCGGCCGACGACACCAACCTGCTCACCTTCACCGTCGGCCTGGACCTGACGCCCACGGCCGGCACCCCGAACCTCGACTCCTGCTTCGCCAACCTGTCGCTCAAGCTCACCGACTTCAACGTCGGTATCGACGGGTACCTGGCCAAGGTCGAGGAGGCGCTGCGGCTGGCCAGCTTCGACGGCAAGCTGCCCCTGGTCGGCGACGACCTGCAGCAGGGTCAGCGCTTCGTCGCGCAACTGCGTGAGGACGTCAAGGCCGCGATCGGGCCGGTGCTGGCCAACGCCACGCTCGACAGCGCGGGTGTGCAGGCGGCCCTCAACGAGGTGCTCGCCGACCTGGACCCGGGTGTGAGCGCGGTGGTCAGCTGCCGCAGCGGCGTCACGGCGCCCTGCGCGCCCGAGGACTTCCAGGCGATCCGGATCAAGCTCACCACCTCCAAGGGCGCGCCCTCGGCAGCCGACGGGTGTAAGGACGCGAGCGCGTCCGACGAGTGCCTCAAGCTCAACGTGCCGCTCGACCTGGGCATCCCCGGCCTGTCGCTGAAGGCGAAGAAGGGCGCCCCGGACGGCATCCAGGCCAAGCTGGGCTGGAAGCTGCACCTGGACCTGGTCCTGGACCGGGACGAGGGCTTCTACGTCCCCACCCACGACGGGGACACCTCGCCCGAGGTGCAGGTCGGCGCCCAGTTCGACATGACCGGCGACCTCGCCGCCCAGCTCGCCTTCATCCAGGTGAAGGCGACGAAGCGGGCCACCGACCCGCTGGTGAAGGCGTACTTCGGCATCGACCTGAAGGGCTCGCCGGGGGAGAAGAGCTGCTTCGACCCCACCGTCACCGCCGACTGCACGGCCACCCCGGACGACCGGCTGACCCTGGCCGAGTTCGCCGACCTGGGTTCGCTGCTCGCCACCGACCTCACCGCCGAGGTCAAGATCGACTGGAAGCTGGCGGCGGCGGTGGACACCGGTGGCGAGGACTCCGCGCTGCCGGGCATCAGCGCCACCTTCGGCCTGCAGTGGGGCCTGAAGCACAAGCGGGGCGGGCTCACCGCCACGGGCGACGGCGTCACCACGCCGCTGAAGGTGACGTTCACCGACATCGCCCTGGACGCCGGCGCCTTCTTCGACAAGATCCTCAAGCCGGTGGTGGAGAAGCTCAAGGCCGTCACCGGGCCGCTGCAGCCGGTCATCGACACCCTGTACGCGCCGATCCCTGTGCTGTCGGACCTGTCGAAAGCCACCGGCGGCCCCGACATCACCCTGGTCTGGCTCGCCAAGACCTTCAGCACCCTCAACGGCGGTCCGAAGCTCGACTTCATCGACACCGTCCGCGCCGTGGTCACCTTCATCAACCGGATACCCGACTGCGACTCCGGCTGCTCCATCCCGCTCGGCGGGTTCAAGATGGACAGCGCCAAGGCGCTGACCACGGAGGTCTCCCCGGCCTCGGCCGAGAGCCTGATCGACCGCACCTCCGAGTACAACCCGGCCTCCGCGGGCCAGGTGAAGGCGGACGTCGACACCGCCGCCGGCGACGACGGCGAGAAGCTGTTCACCCCGGCCGCCGACGGCAGGAGCAACGCCCAGAAGACCGGCTTCAGCTTCCCGATCTTCGACAACCCGGGCTCCCTGTTCGGGCTGCTGCTCGGCCAGGACGTCGAGCTGATCAGCTTCGACTCGGGCCCGCTGGAGTTGGGCTTCAGCTGGCGGCAGTCGTTCGGCCCGGTCTACGCCCCGCCGCCGGTCTTCGTCACGCTGTCCGGCAGCGCCTCGGTGACCGCCCGGTTCATCGCCGGCCTGGACACCGCCGGCATCCGGCACGCGGTCGAGGCGGCCACCGACGGCACGGCCGTCGACGCGGTGAGCCTGCTCGACGGGCTGTACTTCAAGACCGCCGACAGCAGCGGCAAGGCCGTCCCGGTGGTCACCCTGCGCGGTGAGATCGCCGCCGGGGCCGAAGTGAGCGTGCTGATCGTCAAGGTCGGCATCGAGGGCGGCATCCAGCTCACCGTCGGCTTCAGCTGGAACGACCCGAACAACGACGGGAAGTTCCGCACCAGCGAGTTCCTCCAGGCGCTCCTGGTCAACCCGATCTGCCTGTTCACCACCAGCGGGCGGCTCTCGGTCTTCCTGAGGGTCTACGTCACCATCGACCTGTTCCTGTTCAAGAAGAAGTTCGCCTTCACCCTGGTCGACGCGACCCTGCTCGACTTCCGGGCCCAACCGGACTGCTCCCCGCCGCCACCGGAACTCGCCGGCACCGTCGGGGACACGCTGGTCGTCTTCGCCGGCAAGTTCGGCACCAAGGACCAGCGCGGCGACAAGGCGTGGGACAACGGCGCCGACACCTACGCCGGTGACGTGGTCAAGGTGTACGCGCTGCACTACGCCGACGCGGACACCCCGGGCGCCACGGACGACTTCGACGGCTTCGCGGTGGAGGCCCTGGGCCGCCGGCAGGAGTTCCTCGACCCGGCCCTGACCCGGGTGGTCGTCGACGGGCGCGGCTACGAGGTCGCCGACCCAGACAAGACGTCCCTGTCGGTGCTGCTCCTCGGTGACGGCGACACCAGCGGCGACGGCACCAGGACCTCCGCGTTCGACAAGACCGCGGTGGTGCTCGGCTCCGACGGCAAGGACCGGATCCGCACCGGGACCGGGCCGGCGTACGTGGACGGCCGCGGCGGCGACGACGTGATCGTCACCGCCGAGGCGGCCGGCACGGTCAGCCGGGTCGCCGGCGGCGCCGGGCAGGACAGCGTCACCACCGGCGACGGCGACAACGTGGTCGCCGGCGACAGCGGCCTCGGCGGCACCGACCGGGGCGCCACCACCGTGCGCACCGGGGCCGGCGACAAGACCCTCAACGGGCTGGTCGACTGGACCACGCTGACCGCCCCGACCGCCGGCCACGCCGGCGCGGACGACCACGTCACCGTCGGGCACGGCGCCAGCACCGTCTACGGCAACGGCGGCGACGACGTGCTCGGCGTGCTCGTCGACGACCGGCCCAACGGCGCGAACACGCTGGTCGGCGGCCCCGGCGCGGACACCGTCAACGGCGGCAGGGGCGACGACACCATCCACACGTACGACACCGACGTCCCCGCCGACGCGGACCAGGCCGGCACCGGCGACGCCGGGCTGGTCAACCAGGTCGACACCGGCGCCGGCCAGGACGTCGTGCACGGCAGCGCCGGCGTGGACCTGGTCGTCTCGCACTCGGCGAACGGCCAGACCGGCCGCGTCTACGGCTACGGCGGCGACGACGTGCTGGTCGGCGGCTACGGCACCGACGAGCTGTTCGGCGGCCCCGACGAGGACTACGTGATCGCCGAGCCCTCCCAGGTCGGCGAGCCGGACGGGTCGGACGGCTACGGTCCGTTCCGCCAGGTCACCCACGAGCCGCTGCCGACGGGCACGCAGTCGCAGACCAAGCTGCTCGTCGGCGGACTCGGCAGCGACCACGTGATCGGCGGCGACGGCGGCGCGACCGTCTTCGGCGACCGGCACCTGCCCGCCGAGACCTGCGCCGACGCCACCCTCGCCGACGCCCAGCCGGCCCCCGCCGACCAGGGCGCCGCCGACCTCGTCCTCGGCGGCGCCGGGGTCGAGGTGGTCTCGGCCGGCGGCGGCAACGACCGCGCCGACCTCGGCGGCGGCGACGACCGCGCCTGCGGCCAGCTCGGCGACGACACCCTGCACCTCGGCGGCGGCGCCGACCGGGCCTGGGGCGCGGCCGGCGTCGACCAGCTGCACGGCGACGACGGCGACGACCTGCTCTTCGGCAACGCCGGCGACGACGGCCTCTTCGGCGACGCCGGCGCGGACACCGCCGAGGGCAACGCCGGCGGCGACCAGGTCTTCGGCGGTCGCGACGGCGACGTGCTCTACGGCGGTGGACGCACCGCCGGCGCGGCCGACGGTGGAGACCGCCTCTACGGCGAGGAGGGGACGGACCGGATCGTCGGCGACAACGGCACCCCGCGCGTCGGCGACGTCGGGCCCTACCCGCTGGACCTGGCCGGCGACGTGGCCGGGGCCGGCGCCGGGGACGTGATCTCCGGCGGCGGGGACGACGACCTCGCCTACGGCGGGCTCGGCGACGACCGGATCAACGGCGACGGCGGGCACGACCGGCTGGAGGGCAACAACGGCGCCGACCTGGTCCACGGCGACCACGGTCGGGACGAGATCGTCGGCGGCTCCGGCCAGGAGCCGGTTGCCGGCACGGGCCGGCCCGACGTCGGCGACCAGCTCCACGGTGACGGCGACAGCGACCTGATCGCCGGGGACAACGCCCGCTTCGCGCCGGCGGACGCCGACGCGACCCGGGTGACCCAGGGCCGGGCCGGGCCGCCGCGGAAGGTGACGCTGCTCGACCTCGGATTCACCCCGGCGGCCGGCACCAGCGGCGGCGACCTGATCTTCGGTGGGGACTCCGACGACGTCATCTTCGGCCAGGGCGGGCCCGACCGGGTGCACGCCGACGGCGGCGCCGACTTCGCCGAGGGCGGCCCCGGCGCCGACTGGGTCGAGGGCAACCACGGCGACGACGACCTCGTGGGTGGTTCCAGCACCGCGTACGACGGAACCGGGGCGGCCACCACGGGCCAGCCGGACACCGCGGACGCCGTCTTCGGCGGCCCCGGGTCCGACGCCGTCATCGGCGACAACGGCGCGGTGCTGCGCCCGCTCACCGGTGAGCAGCCGACCTCGGCGACCGTCCGGGTCGGTGCCGGCGGCGCCCTGTTCGGCCCGCGGATCGTGGTGCTGCTGGACCGGGCGGCGGCCACCGCCGGCCGGTACGGCGACGACCGGATCAGCGGCGGCGACGGCGTCGACACGCTCTGGGGTCAGGACGGCGACGACGCCCTGACCGGTGACGGCGACGGCGACTACCTGGAGGGCAACGGCGGGGCGGACGTCCTGCGTGGGGACAGCGCCCTCGGCGCGGCGGGACGGACCACGGTCGCCCCGCTGCCCGACCCGGGCTGGCCGGGCGACCCGGCGGCCGTGGCCGACCTCGTCGGCGACGGCGCGCCGGCCGGGCAGGACGACCTGATCGGCGGCAGCTCGGCCCCGGGCTTCCGGGACACCGGCGACGTGATCGAGGGCAACGGCGCCGACGACGTGCTCCTCGGCGACAACGGGTCGCTGCTGCGGACCGTGACCGTGGTCCAGGGCAGCCCGACCGAGCGGGTCTACACCGAGCGGTACCCGACCGGCGCCGTGCCGGCCGACGCCACCCGGGCGCGTACCCACGATCCGGCCCTGCCCGGCCCGTCCACCCGCTTCTGCACCACCGCCCAGGCCACCTGCGAGCCGGCCGGCGCGTTCGGCGGCGACCAGCTCTACGGCGACGCCGGCAACGACGGCGTCTGGGGCCAGGACGGCGACGACACGATCCGCGGCGGCGACGGCGACGACGACCTCCTCGGTGAGCTCGGCGCCGACACCCTGTACGGCGACGACGGCCGGGACGCCATCCTCGGCGACCGGGGCGGCGTGGTGAGCCAGTACCTCAACCCCGACGACGTGGCGGCGCTGGGCTTCACCACCACGCTGTCGTCGGTGCCGCAGGAGACGTACACCGGATTCCGGGCCGGTGCCTACGACCGGCGCGTGGATCTGCTGCACGACACCGACGGGGACGCCTGGATCGGCAGCTCCACCTCGGCGCCGATGCCGCACTCCGGGTTGACCGCCGGCTCGGGGGACCGCGTCCGGGGCGGTGCCGGGGCGGACAACATCCACACCGGGTTCGGTGACGACGTCGCCAACGGCGACAGCGGAGGCGACCAGCTGTTCGGGTCGGAGGGGTCGGACGTGCTGTGGGGCGGCAAGGGCTGCGACCCGGCGCTCGACGCGGCCAACCCGCAGTGCCAGGTGGACGGCGTCTTCAGCGCCGCCGCCCGAGGTGACAGCGACCAGTACGTCGACCACCTCTTCGGCGGCGCCGGGGCGACCGACGGCCCGGCCGTGACCGCGGTGCTCAGTTCCGACCTGCTGGACTTCCGTCCCCGCGGGTCGTACCCGGACAACTGCGCGGCGGGGGCCTGGCCGGTGGACCTGGCCTCGGGCACGGTCGACCCGTGCCTGTGGTTCGAGATGACGAACCTGGACAACGACGCCGTGGCCGACAACCAGCACCACCACGGCACCGACTGGATGTACGGCGGCTGGGACCGGGACGTGTTGCAGGGTGACGTGACGGCGAACGGCCCGAACAACGGTGACCGGCTCTTCGACTGGAACGGCGCCTACAACCTGTTCACCCACTGCAACTCGGCCTACGGCGGGTTCAACGACGTCCGCCAGCACAGCCCGGCCATGCAGGAGTTCCTGACCAGCCTGGCCTGGGCCTCCGGCGCCGGTCGAAGCGCGACCGACGTGACCACGGCCGGCACCTCGGCGTTCCTCGAGTTGTCGTACGTCTACCCGCGCGACAACCGCGAGCAGGGCGCCGGGGTGGCGTTCCCCGGCACCCCGGGGCACTTCGACCTGCCGTCCTGCACGGACTGACCGTCCGACCGGATCGGGGCCCGGCTCTCCCACGGGAGGGTCGGGCCCCGCTCGTCGCCGGTCCCTGGGTCGGCCGGCCGACCCGTCGTCGCCGTCTCGTCGGGGCCGGCACCGGCGCTGCCGTCCGCGCCGCGGCGGGCATCGTCAGCGCGACGTCGGTAGGGTCGTCCCGTGCATCGTCATCCCGCGTCCCTCGCCGGGCGCGCGCCAGAACGGGCGACCCGTCCGTGACCGGCCCGCACGGCGACGACGCCGCGTCGTTGGCCCGCCAGTTACCCGTGTTCGGCGCGGTCGCCCGAGCCGCCCGCCGGGCGGTGCGTCGGCAGGTGGACGTGCCGAGGCTGGCCGAGGCGCAGGTCGAGGTCCTGCGGACCGTCGAGGCGAACCCGGGCGTCGGCATCCGGTCGGTGGCCGAGCGCCTCCAACTGGTGCCGAACACGGTGTCGACCATCGTCGGCGAGCTGGTCGGCGCGGGCCTGCTGGTCCGGGAGCGCGACGAGGCGGACCGCCGCGCCGCGCGGCTGCGGCTCACGCCGGCGGCCGTCGAGCGACTGGCGTCGTGGGGAGCCGCCCGGGAGGAGGTGCTGTCGGCTGCGCTGGCGCGCCTCGACGACGCCGACCGCCGGGCGATCGGGCAGGCCGTGCCGGCGGTCCGCCGACTGCTGGCGGTCCTGGAGGCAACGGCCGGTCAGGACGCCAGCCGCAGGGGCACCACGACCGGGCAGTCGGTGGCCGGGTCGCGCAGCACGGCGGACTCGACCCCGTAGAGCCGCCGCACCAGCTCGGTGGTGACGATCGCGTCCGGCGCGCCCTCGGCGACCACCCGGCCCGCGTGCATGGCCACGAGGTGGTCGGCGTAGCGGCAGGCCGAGGTCAGGTCGTGGACCACGACCACGACCGTGCGACCGGCGGCGGCCAGCTCACGGAGCAGCTCGAAGACCTCGAGCTGGTGACCCAGGTCGAGCGCCGCGGTGGGTTCGTCGAGCAGCAGTACGGGGGTGTCCTGCGCGACCGCCATCGCGATCCAGGCCCGCTGCCGCTGCCCACCCGACAGGGTCTCCAGGGGCCGGTCGGCCAGGTCGGCGACGTTGGCGGCGGCGAGCGCCCGGTGCACGGCCTCCTGGTCCTGCGCGGACCACTGCCGCAGCAGCCCCTGGTGCGGCTGTCGGCCGAAGCGCACGAGGTCGGCCACGGTGAGCCCGTCCGGGGCCTCGGCCGACTGCGGCAGCAGGCCGATTGCGCGGGCCGCCTCGCGGGCCGGCAGCTTCGCCAGTACGCGCCCGTCGAGCAGGACGGCGCCGCCCTTCGGCCGGTGCTGCCGGCTGAGCCCGCCGAGCAGCGTGCTCTTGCCGCAGCCGTTCGGCCCGACGACGGCGGTGAGGCGACCGGGCGGCAGGGTCAGCCGTACGGCGTCGACGACGACGGTGCGCTCGTACGCCAGGGTCAGGTCGTCGGCGTGCAGGACGGCGGCGGGTGTGGTCACGGGACTCTCCGGGGGCGTGAGCTGAGCAGGAGCCAGATGAGGTAGGGGCCGCCGACGACGGCGGTGACGAGCCCGACCGGTACCTCGACCGGGGCGGCGACCGTGCGTCCGAGGGTGTCGGCGAGCAGCACCAGCGCGGCGCCGGCGAGGGCGCTGCCGAGGACGGGGACGCCGCGCGGGCCGCAGATGCGGCGTGCGGCCTCGGGGGCGACGAGCGCGACGAGGCCGAGGGGGCCGCCGACGGCGACCGCCAGTCCCGCGCACGTCACGCAGACCGCCAGCGCGGCGAGCCGGACGACGCGGACCCGCACGCCGAGCCCGGCGGCCACCGCGTCCGGGAACCGCAGCGCCGCGAGTTGCCGGCCCACCAGCATCCCGGCCGGCAGGCACAGCAGGAGCCCGACGGCGAGCAGGGTGACCGGCACGGCGGGCCGGGCGTTCAGCGTGCCGACCGACCAGGGGAACGCGGCGTTGGCGGCGTCGATCGGCGCGCGGACGAGCATCAGGTTGGTCACCGCGCCGAGCACCGCCCCCACGCCGAGTCCCACCACGACGAACCGGTAGCCGGAGGTTCCGGCGCCGCCGGCGAGCCCCAGGGCCAGCGCGGCCGCGGTGGCCGCGCCGACGAGCGCCATGCCCGAGGGCGCGTACGTGGTGGCGACACCGACGACGGAGGCGACGGCGAACGCGGTGGCCCCGTCGTCGATGCCGACCGTGCCGGGGGTGGCGAGCCGGTTGCGCGCCAGGGTCTGCATGAGGCACCCGGAGGCGCCGAGCGCGGCACCGACCAGCAGGCCGGCGACCAGGCGCGGCAGCCGGAGCCGCTGCACGACGAGGACGTCGGCAGGGTCGCCGACGCCCGCGATGGCGGGCAGCGACCGCAGTGGACCCATGGACACCGTGCCGACCGCCAGGGCGGCGCCGACGGCGAGGGTGAGCAGCACGACGAGGACGGCGCAGCCGACCGCGGCGCGTACCGGCAGCAGCACGGACATCCGGCCGAGCCGCAGCAGGCGGGTGCCGCGCGGGGCACGCGGGCCGGCGGGGACGGTGACCGACGCGGCGGGGGAGGCGCTCACAGCGCGGGCACCCGTCGGGCGCGCACCACGGCGACGAGGACCGGGGCGCCGAGCAGCGCGGTGACCACGCCGAGCGGCATCTCGTAGGGCCGCACGAGCAGCCGGGACAGCACGTCGGCGGCCAGTACGACGGCCGGCCCCAGCAGCAGCGACGGCACCAGCACGCGACGCAGGTCCGGCCCCACCAGCGCGCGGGCGGCGAAGGGCACCACCAGACCGACGAACGCGATCGGGCCGGCGACGGCGGTGGCCGCTCCCACCAGCAGGGCCACGGCGACCACCGCGCCGAGCCGGACCCGCCGCGGGCGGTGGCCCAGACCGGCGGCCACCTGCTCGCCGAGGGCGAGGGCGGCGAGCGGGCGGGCCACCAGGAGGACCAGCAGGCCACCGAGCAGCAGCGCGGGGACGACCGACGCCAGCACGCCGAGGTCCCGGCCGGCGACCGCGCCGACGGTCCAGAACCGGACCTCGTCGGCGCTGCGCTGGTCGACGAGCAGCAGCACGGAGGTGAAGGAGCCCAGCAGGCCGCTCAGCGCCGCCCCGGCGAGCACCAGCCGCACCGGGTCGTTGCCGACCCCGCGCAGCCGCGCCGCGCCGAGCGCGGCCAGGCACCCGAGCAGGGCGCCGAGCACGGCGACGTGCGGGCCGAGCGTCGCGACACTGCCGCCGAACGCGATGACCAGCACGACGGCGGTGGACGCGCCGGCGCTGACGCCCAACAGACCGGGCTCGGCGAGCGGGTTGCGCGCGGCGGCCTGGAGCACGGCGCCTGCCGTGCCCAACGCGGCTCCGACGACGACGGCGACGACCGTGCGGTCCCAGCGCAGTTGCCACACCGCGAACGCCGCCTCGGCGTCACCCGCGCCCACGAGCACCCGCAGCGCCCGCCCGGGACCCACCTGACCACTGCCGAACAGCAGCGACGCGACGACGGCCAGCGCCAGTACGGCGAGCGGCACGACGATCCCCGCCACCCGAGGCCGGCGCGGGCCTGCTGTTTCCGCCTGCCGTGCCGGCGGACGGGGCACGGCCCGCCGGCGTTCCTGCACGACCACGTGCCCTCCGAGCTGTCTCGCGCCCCGCCGGGCGGATGTGGTTAGGTAAGGCATACCATACCTCCCTCACAGAGGTTTCTTTCGAGCACCTTCGGAGCCATCCATGAGCACCTCGCGCACCGGCCTGTCCCGACGACGTCTCGCCGCCGGGCTCGCCGCCCTGCCGCTGATCCTGCTGACCGCCTGCGGCGGATCGTCCGACCCGACGCCCGCCTCGGCGGGCGGATCGCAGGCCGGAGCCACGGTGGAGACGGCGTTCGGCTCCGTCCAGGTGCCGGCCGCGCCGAAGCGGGTCGTCGCGCTGGGCGACACCGCCCTGGACAGCGCGCTCGCGCTGGGCGTCGTGCCGGTCGGGACACTGTCGAGCCGGGGCGGCACGGGCGTGTCCGCCTACCTGGCCGACCGGGTCCCCGGCATCACCCTTGTCGGCACCGTGCGGGAGATCAACCTGGAGGCTGTCGTCGGGGCCAAGCCCGACCTCGTGCTGGCCGCGTCCAGCACGACCCAGGAGCAGTACGACGCGCTCAAGGCGATCGCGCCGACCGTCGTCCCGAAGCCGCAGGCGTTCGGGAACTGGGAGAGCGAGACCCGCACCATCGCGACCGCGCTCGGCAGGCAGGCCGAGGGCGACAAACTCCTCGCCGACATCGAGCAGCGCGCCAAGGACCTCGCGGCCAAGCGGACCGGCACCGGCACCGCCGCCGTCGTCCGGTGGATGCCCACCGGCCCGCTCATCATGTCCTCGTCCCTGATGGCCGGACGGCTGGTCGAGCTGACCGGCGACACCCTGCCGGCGGCCGCCGACTTCACCGACAAGCCGCACACCGACCCGCTCAGCCTGGAGAACCTCGGCCAGCTCGACGCCGACTTCATCTACGTCGCCACCCTCAACGCCGACGGCGAGAAGGCCCTCGCGGCGGCCAGGGCACAGGCCGCTTTCGCCCGCCTCGAAGCCGCCCGCAACGACCGGGTCGCGGCCGTCGACGGCAGCGTGTGGAGCAGCGGGGCCGGGCCTATCGCCGCCGGCAAGGTGCTCGACGACATCGAGCGGCTCCGCGCCGCCGCCTGATCCCCGTCGGACGGATCCGCGGCGTCGGACGGCACCGCCGGGGTGGACGGATGACGCTCCACCCCGGTCGGTCGCCCCGCCCGGCGCCGTCCAGGTGGGACGCGGCGCGACTCCGACGGGCGGTGCCGCCCGTCGACGCCCGCCCGGGCCGCGGGCGGCCACGCCCCGCCCCCGCCGGCGCGTCGCACCGGCATGTCGCCGGGCCCCCTGGGCACAATCGCCTCATGGAGAAGCCCCGGACAGTGTCGGCCGACGAGTGGCAGCAGGCCCGTGACGACCTGCTGAAGGCCGAGAAGGAGCTGACCCGCGCGCAGGACGCGCTCGCCGCCCGGCGTCGCCGCCTCCCGATGGTCAGGTTCGACAGCGGCTACCGCTTCGACACGCCCACCGGCCCGGCCACCCTGCTCGACCTGTTCGAGGGCCGGGGCCAGCTCGTGGTCTACCAGTTCATGGACAACGGCCCCGACCACCACTGCCCCGGCTGCACCTGGTTCACCGACAGCGTCCCCGTGACCGGGCTGGCGCGGCTGGCGGAGCGGGGCATCAGCTGGGCGACCGTGTCGGACATGCCGCTGGCGCAGATCGAGGCGTACAAGGCGCGTCGCGGCTGGACCCTGCCGTTCGTGTCGTCGCACGGCACGTCGTTCGCCGCGGACTGCGGGGCGGGGCGCGGCTTCATGCTCAGCGTCTTCCTGCGTGACGGCGCGGACGTCTACCGGACGTACAACACGACGGCGCGCGGCGTCGACCGGCTCGTCTTCGTCAACAGCATCCTCGACCTCACCCCGTACGGCCGCCAGGAGGACTGGGAGGACTCGCCGCCCGGCTGGCCGCAGCAGCCCACCTACGGCTGACGGCTCGGGCTGGCGGCGCACCTGGACGGCGCGACGGTGAGCCGACCGCCACTGCGTACCACCAGTCGGTGGTCACATGATCGTGATTCCTGGCAGGGTTGGGGAATGGCCGCACTGCTCCGCTCACGCCTGACCGACTGGACCGTCTCCGTACCGCTGCTCGCGGTCGTGGCGTTGATCCTCACCTGGGGACGCGACCTACCCGGTCCTGTCGTCGTCGTGGTGGCCGCGTTCCTGGCCGGAGCGGTGCTGGCAGCCGTCCACCACGCCGAGGTGGTCGCGCACCGGGTGGGGGAACCGTACGGCTCGCTGCTCCTCGCCGTGGCCGTCACCGTCATCGAGGTCGCGCTGATCGTCACCCTCATGATCAGCGGCGGCGAGAAGACGCAGTCCCTCGCGCGGGACACCGTCTTCGCCGCCGTCATGATCACGTGCAACGGCATCCTCGGGTTGTCGCTGCTGATCGGCGCGCTGCGCCGCAAAGTGGCGGTGTTCAACTCCGAGGGCACCGGTGGCGCGCTGGCCACCGTGACCACCCTCGCCGCCCTGAGCCTCGTGGTGCCGACCTTCACCACCAGCCGGCCGGGCCCGCAGTTCAGCCCTGCGCAGCTGGCCTTCGCCGCCGTGGCGTCCCTCGCGCTCTACGGCCTGTTCGTGATGGTGCAGACCGGCCGCCACCGCGACTACTTCCTGCCGGTCACCACCGAGGGGCGGGTGGTGGATGCCGACGGGCACGCCACGCCGCCGTCGAACCGGGCCGCCCTGCTCAGCCTCGGACTGCTGCTGGTGGCGCTGGTCGCCGTGGTCGGTGACGCCAAGACGGTGTCCCCGGCGATCGAGTCCGCCGTCGCCGGGGCGAACCTGCCGCAGTCCTTCGTCGGCGTGGTCATCGCGCTGCTGGTGCTGCTGCCCGAGACGATCGCCGCCGCCCGGGCGGCCCGCCGCGACCGGGTGCAGATCAGCCTGAACCTGGCGCTGGGCTCGGCCATGGCCAGCATCGGGCTGACCATCCCGGCGATAGCGCTGGCCTCGATCTGGCTGGAGGGGCCGCTCCTGCTCGGCCTCGGCGGCACCCAGCTGACCCTGCTCGCCCTCACCGTCGTCACGGGCGTGCTGACCGTGGTGCCGGGGCGGGCCACCGTGCTCCAGGGCGGCGTGCACCTGGTGCTGCTCGCCGCGTTCGTGTTCCTCGCCGCCAGCCCCTGATCACCCGACCCGGGCGGTGGGGCTCAAGCGCCGCGCGCCGGGGAGCCGGACCCGCGCACCGCTGCCGCCCCGACCGGCGTCGTCGGCCGCGGCCGGGCATGACCCGCGGGCCGCCGGGGTACTGCGCACGGCATCGCCGACGCCGGGGAGGGACAGTGACGACGCGCGTGGGACGCCGGCCGCCGAGTGCGCTCGTCGGCCTCGCGGTGGCTCTCGTCGTGGCGGCCGGGTGCGTGGTCGGCGGGACGTCCGAACCCGCGGGGCAGGAGCCCGGCGGCGCGGCCTCGCCCGGCGCCGTGCAGACCCGCGCCGACGGCACCACCAGCGTCGAGGAGTTCCAGCGGGACGTCACGGACGCGCGGCGCATCGCCGAGCGGTACTGGGCCGACCGGTTCCGCGCCTCGGGGGAGCGGTTTCGCCCGATCCGGCGGGTCGTGCCGTACCAGCGCGACGGCGAGGTGTCCTGCGGCGGGCAGGGCCTGCCACGCAACAACGCGGTCTACTGCTCGGCCGGCGACTTCATCGCCTACGACGTGAACTGGTCGGTCGGGGCGTTCCGCCAGGTCGGTGACGCGTTCGTGTTCTACCTGCTTGGCCACGAGTACGCCCACGGCGTCCAGACCCGGCTCGGCATCCAGTACCGCTTCACCATCGAGCAGGAACTCCAGGCCGACTGCATGGCTGGGGCGTATCTGGGCGACTCGGTGCGCTCGGGAATGCTGGAACTCGACGACGGCGACCTGGAGGAGTTCCGCGAGGGGCTGCTCGCCGTCGGCGACGACCCCGGTCAGCCGTGGTTCGCCGAGGGCTCGCACGGCACCGCCGAGCAGCGCACCGAGTCCTTCTTCCGCGGCTACGAGCAGTCTCTGGGCGCCTGCGGCCTCGGCTGAGCCGGACCCGAAGTTCGCCCGGCACCGGGGCGACGGCGACCGGCGTCGCCCGGTCTCGCCGCCGCCCGCAACCCGTCGGCCAGGTCACGCCGGCGGCACCTGGGCGCGCCGCCGGCGTCCCGGCTGAGAGGATCCCGGGGGTACGCCACCCGAGGGAGGATGTCCTGAGCAGTCACCACCCCGCCGCCGTGCTCTTCGACATGGACGGCACCCTGGTCGACAGCGAGAAGCTGTGGGACGTCGCGCTGCGCGAGCTGGCGGCCGAGTACGGCGCCACCCTCTCCGAGGCGGCCCGCAAGGCGATGGTCGGCACCAGCATGGCGGCGTCGATGCGCATCCTGCACGACGACCTGGGCCAGCCGCACCGCGACCCCGACGTCAGCGCGGCGTGGATCAACGCCCGGATCCTGGAGCTGTTCCGCACCGGGCTGCGCTGGCGTCCCGGCGCGCTGACGCTGCTGCGGGCGGTCCGCGCGGCGGACATCCCGACGGCGCTGGTGACCTCCAGCGTCCGGCCCCTGGTGGAGGTCGCGCTGGACACCCTCGGGCGGGACAGCTTCGACGCGGTGGTCTGCGGCGACGAGGTCGACGCGGCCAAGCCGCACCCGGAGCCGTACCTGACCGCCGCCCGACTGCTCGACGTGCCGATCGCCCGCTGCGTGGCGATCGAGGACTCGCCGACCGGGGTGGCCAGCGCGCTCGCCGCCGGCGCGGCGGTGCTGGCCGTGCCGGCGGAGGTGCCGATCGGGCCGCTGGACGGCGTACACCAGTTGGAGAGCCTGACCGGCGCGGACCTGGAGCTGCTGGCGGCCCTGCTCGGCGCGCCGCCGGCCGGCGTCTGACGCGACGAGGGGCCCCGCCGACCGGCGGGGCCCCTCGTCGTGCCTGGTGGGTCAGTCGTGGGCGATGGCGCCCAGGACGTTGATCCGGGCGGCCCGGACCGCGGGCAGCACCGCGGCGATGACCCCGATGATCGCGGCCAGGCCGAGGAAGACCCCCATCTGGGACCAGGGCAGGACCAGATCCGTGATCCCCTCGTCCCGCAGCGCCTCGACCACGGCCGCGCCGAGACCGGTGCCGACGGCGACGCCGAGCAGCGCGCCGAAGACCGAGATCACCACCGCCTCGACGGTGACCATCCGCATGGTCTGCGCCCGGCGCAGGCCGATGGCCCGCAGCAGCCCCAGCTCCCGGGTGCGTTCCAGCACCGACAGCGCCAGGGTGTTGATGATGCCGAGCACGGCGATCACGATGGCCAGCGCCAGCAGGATCTGGATCATCGTGAGCAGGCCGTCGAGCTGGCCGGCCTGCTGGTCGATGAACGCCTCCCGGTCGGCCACCGACACCTCGGGGGAGTCGGCCAGCAGCGCCTCGATCTGCGGCTGCACGTCGGCGACCCGGGTGCCCGGGGCCAGCTGGATGAAGCCCTGGATCGGCTGCGGGATGGCGAAGTCGCGCGCCGCCTGCGGCGGCAGCACCACCTGGTTGGTCAGCTCGGAGCTGGCGTAGATGCCGGTCACCGTGTAGGTCCGCGCCTCGCCCCGGGCCAGCTGCACCGGCACCTGCGACCCGACGGAGAGCCCCCGCGACTTGGCGGTGTCCGAGCTGACCAGCATCTCGTCCGGCGCGAGCCGGTCGATGTTCCCGGCGGTGGCCTCGGCGCCGAAGATCTGCCGCAGCGCGGCGACGTCGCTGCTCGCCCCCACCCAGGTGCGTTTGCCGCCGACCACCGCCATGTCGCCGTACTCGCCGTCGGCCAGGCGCACCCCGGGGATCGCCGTGGCCTTCTCCAGCACCCCCGAGTCGAAGCTCGGCGGCCGGGGGCCGCTCTGTGCCCCGGAGATCACCAGCTCCGCCTTGAGCGTGTCCTGGGTGAGCGCGCTGATGCTGCTCTTTGCCGAGTCCAGGATCACGGTCACCCCGGTGACCAGGGCGATGCCCACCATCAGCGCCGCGGCGGTGATGGCGGTGCGGCGCGGGTTGCGGCCGGAGTTGAGCCGGCCCAGCTTGCCCGGCACCGACCAGGCGAAGATGGCGCCGAGCAGGCTCACCACCGGGCGGCTGATCAGCGGGGTCAGCAGTGCCACGCCGATGAAGGCGAACAGCACGCCGCCGAGGATGGTGGCCAGGGTGTTGCCCCCGGCGTTGCCGGTGAGTCCCAGGGTCAGCAGCCCGGCGCCGACGGCGGTGACGATTCCGCCGGCCACGGTGACCTTGGTCAGCGGGCGGTCCGGGTTGGCCACGTCCTGCATCGCCGCGATCGGCGGGATCCGGGACGCCCGCAGGGCCGGCAGCAGCGCGGCGACCACGGTGATCACCAGGCCGACGGCGAACGCGCCGATCACCGCGGACAGCGGCACGCCGACCCCGGCCAGGGTCAGCCCGCCGGCGAAGGTGCTGAACAGGTACGCCAGCAGCGCGCCGATGCCGATGCCGGCGCCGAGGCCGAGCACCGAGGCGATCAGCCCCACCGCGACGGCCTCCAGGACCACCGACCCGATGATCTGCCGGCCGCTGGCCCCGATGGCGCGCATCAGCGCCAGCTCGCGGGTGCGCTGCGCCACGATGATCGAGAAGGTGTTGAGGATCAGGAAGGTGCCGACCAGCAGCGCCACCGCGGCGAAGCCGAGCAGGATCCGGTTGAAGAAGGACAGGGCCTCCTTCATGCTGGCCGCCGCCTCCTCGGAGAGCTGCTCGCCGGTCTTGACCTCGTAGTCGGCGCCCACCGCGGCGGCCACGGCGTCGCGCAGCGCCTCGTCGGACGTCCCGCCGGCGGCGGTGACCGTGATGCTGCTGAAGGTGTCCGGTGCGCCGAGCATCAGCCGTTGCGCGACGGGCGTGGTGAACATGATCTCGTTGGCGCCGCCGATGGAGTCCCGGCCGCCGCTGTAGCCGAAGACACCGACGATGGTGAACTCCTGCTTCGGCTGGAGGGTCAGCACGCCGACCCGGTCACCGACCTTCACCTTGCCGGCGGTGGCCAGCGCCTTGTTGACCACGATCTCGTCGTCGGCCTGCGGCGGCCGTCCCTCGCGCAGTTGCACCAGGTCGTTCTCGCCGGTCCAGTTCTCGCCCAGCTGCGGCGGGCCGAACGACGTGACCACCTTGCCGTTGCTGCCGATCAGCCGTGCCCCGTCGACGCCGACCACGCCGGTCGCCTCGGCCACGCCGGGCACCGCCCGGACCTTGTCCAGGGTGGCCGCCGGCAACGGCTGGGCCGCCTGCATGCCCTCGGCCTCGGCGACGTCAATCTTCGGCTTGGCGGCGACGTTGACGTCCACCCCCTCGTACGCGTCGGCGAAGATCGCGTCGAACGAGCGGCCGAGCGTGTCGGTGAGCACGAACGCGCCGGAGACGAACATGACGCCCAGCACCACGGCCAGGCCGGAGAGGATCAGCCGTACCTTGCGGGCCAGCAGGCTCTTCAGAGTCGCCCGGAACATCAGCGGGCCACCTCGGTGGGGGTATCCAGCTTCTTCATCGTGTCGAGCACGGTGTCGGCGGTCGGCTCGATCAGTTCGGAGACGATCTGCCCGTCGGCGAGGAAGACCACCCGGTCGGCGTACGCGGCGGCGGTCGGGTCGTGGGTGACCATGACGATCGTCTGCCCGTGCTCGCGCACGGAGTTGCGCAGGAAGTTGAGCACCTCCGCGCCGGAGCGGGAGTCGAGGTTGCCCGTCGGCTCGTCGGCGAAGATCACCTCGGGGCGGGAGACCAGTGCGCGGGCGCAGGCCACGCGCTGCTGCTGCCCACCGGAGAGCTGCGCCGGGCGGTGGCCCAGCCGGTCCTGCAGCCCCACCGTGGCGATGACCGTGTCGTACCAGGCCGGGTCCGGCTTGCGCCCGGCGATCGACAGCGGCAGCAGGATGTTCTCCTTCGCCGTCAGGGTCGGCAGCAGGTTGAACTGCTGGAAGATGAAGCCGACCTTGTCCCGGCGCAGCTTGGTCAGGCCCGCGTCGCCCAGGCCGGTGACGGTGGTGTCGCCGATCGACACGGTGCCGCGGGTGACCGAGTCGAGGCCGGCGAGGCAGTGCATCAGCGTCGACTTGCCCGAGCCCGACGGGCCCATGATCGCCGTGAACCGGCCCCGCTCGAATTCCGCGCTGACCCCCCGCAGCGCGATGACCTGCGCCTCGCCGCTGCCGTACACCTTCCACACGTCGTTCGCCCTGGCCGCGGCCTGCGCCTGCTGGCCTACCGTCGCGGTCACGTCATCTACCTCTTCCGTCTGATTTTGATCCGCGCCGCCCCCGCTGGTCCGGCGCGGCAGTTTCATCATCGGTGCTCGTCGGCGCCGATCCGTCCGACTCCGGGCGGAGCCGGTGCCTATTTCGCGGTGCGGGTGCCCCCGACCCTGGCTCAGGGTTGCCCCTGACCCGGCGCCCGGTCGAGCGCGTTTCCCGCCCGTCGGGGACCGATCCTGCACAGTGACGCCACGTCAGGGTCAACCGCGCCGCGCCACCTCCGGTCACGGTAGGTGACGACGGCAACGGCGCCTGCCGGCAGCGGGGAATCTTCGGGTACGCCTGCGGAAACAGCCAGGGCGCGCGTTGCTACGGCCGGGGGCGGACCAGACCCGACTCGTACGCCAGCACCACGGCCTGCACCCGGTCGCGCAGCCCCAGCTTGGTGAGCACGTGCCCCACGTGGGTCTTGATGGTGGTCTCGCTGACCGACAGGGCCCGGGCGATCTCGGCGTTGGACAGCCCCCGGGCCACCTGCACCAGCACCTCGCGTTCCCGCTCCGTCAGCGCGCCGAGGCCCTTGGGTGGGGCCGCCGCCGGGTCCGGCAGCATGTCGGCGAACCGGTCCAGCAGCCGCTTGAGGATGCGGGGCGCCACCACCGCGTCCCCGGCCGCCACCGTGCGGATCGCGGTGACCAGGTCCTCCGCCGGCACGTCCTTGGCCAGGAAGCCGCTCGCCCCGGCCCGCAGCGCCCCGACCACGTACTCGTCCAGGTCGAAGGTGGTCAGGATCAGCACCCGCACCGGCAGCCGGGCGTCGACGATCGCCCGGGTCGCCGCGACCCCGTCCATCCGCGGCATCCGGATGTCCATCAGCACCACGTCGGGCAGCAGCCGGCGCGACAGGTCCACCGCCTCGACGCCGTCCCCGGCCTCGGCCACGATGTCCAGGTCGTCCTCCGTGCCGAGCACCATCCGGAAGCCGGTACGCAGCAACGGCTGGTCGTCGGCGAGCAGGATGCGCACCGGCCGCGCCGGCACCGTCGCCTCGGTCACCTGATCCCCCGTCCCTGATCCCCGGTCACGCCGTCCCCCCGTCCCGCGGCCCGGCCGCGATTCTCCCGTACGCCCCCGAGTCGGTCATGCCGCCACCGCGCCACGGCCGTCCACCGGGATCCGCGCGGAAACCCGGAAGCCGCCGCCGGGGCGTGCCCCGGTGCGCAGGACCCCACCGTAGAGGGCGACCCGTTCCCGCATCCCGACCAGGCCGTGCCCGATCCGGTCGCCACCCGGCCCCGGGCCGCGCCCGGTGTCGGCCACCTCGACGCCGACCGCGCCCTCGTCGAAGGTCAGCCGCACCTCCGCCGTGGCCGTGCCGGCGTGCTTGAGCGCGTTGGTCAGCGCCTCCTGGGCGATGCGGTAGAGGGTCAGCGCCACCCCCTCCTCCAGCGCCCCCGGGGTGCCCTCGACCCGCAGCGTCACCGGCAGGCCGGCCTCGCGCACCTGGTCGACCAGGGCCTCGATGCCGGCGAGTCCCGGCTGCGGGGCCAGGTCGGCGGCCGGCTCGGCGTCGGTACGCAGCACGTCCAGCAGCCGGCGCAGCTCCCGCAGGGTGGCCCGGCTGGTCGCCTCGATGGTGGCGATCGCCTCGTCGGCCGAGTCCGGGTCCTTCGGCAGCACCCGGCGGGCGCCGGTGGCCAGCACCCCCATCACGCTGACGTGGTGCGCGACGACGTCGTGCAGCTCCCGGGCGATGCGGCGGCGCTCGTCGGCGACCGCCTGCTCGGCGAGTGAACGCTGGTTCTCCTCGGCGGCCCGGGCCCGCTCCCGCAGCGCCTCCGTGGCGGCCCGGCGCCCGTGCACGGCCCGGCCCACCGAGTACGACACCGCCCCCGTCAGCAGGCTGTTCACCACCAGGTACGCAAAGCTGACGCCCTCCATCATCCCGTCCGGGGGTGCGACTGCGTTCACCACCGCGGCTGGCAGCCAGAGCGCCAGGGCCGCCGCGACCGCCGTCCGGAGCGGCCGGGTGGCGGCCACCGTGTAGGTGAGCACCAGGAAGGTCAGGCCCTGCGCGGCCGGCGCCAGGTCGAGCAGGACGGGCAGCGCCAGCGTCGCCACCGCCGCGGCGACGGCGGGCCACGGCGCGACCCGGCGCAGCGCCACCGGCGCGGCGCAGACCGGGCTCCAGGCCAGCGCCGCCATCAGGTGCGGCGGCCAGTAGTCGCGGGGGGTGAGGAAGGTGAACACGATCTCCGCCCCGACGAGCCCGACGGCGAGGAGAGCGTCCGCGGCGAGCGGGTGCCGGCGCAGCCACGCCTTCGGGCCCGAAGTCATACCGCGACGCTAGCCGCCGCCACGCCGGATTGATCGTCGCCGACGGTGAGCCCGGCCTCATCCCTGAGGAGGAGACTGCCTCCACCGCGCCAGGGGCCCGCCCGCCGGCTCCCCGGTTCGGGCACCCGGGCGCCTCACCGTCGCTTGCGCCCGCCGGCTCCCCGGGCCGCGCCCGGTGGTTCGCCGGCCCGCGCACCCGGTCGCTCACCGGTCCGTGCGGTCGCTGCGCCACCGGTCGACCGTGGGCATCCCGTTGACGACGTGGGACCCAGTCGCGCGCGGCGGCGTCACTCGTCGGCGCCGGGGGCCGCCGGGCGGGACCGGGCGTCGCGCAGCGGATCCGTCGCCACCTGCGCCGGGAACGGCGGCGGGGTGCCGCCGAAGCTCGGGCAGAGGGCCTGATGGCTGCACCAGTCGCAGAGCCGGCTCGGCCGGGGACGGAAGTCCTGACGTTCGGTCGCCTGCTCGATCGCCCGCCACAGGGCCACCACCGTGCGCTCGAAGCGGAGCAGCTCCTCGGCGTCCGGGGCGTAGTCGCAGACCTCCGCGTCCTTGAGGTAGAGCAGCCGCAGCACCCGGGGGACCACGCCCCGGGTGCGCCACAGCACCAGCGCGTAGAACTTGAGCTGGAACAGCGCCCGCGCCTCGAACGCCTCCCGTGGCGCGCCGCCGGTCTTGTAGTCGACCACCCGCAGCGCGCCGTCCGGCGCCACGTCGAGCCGGTCGAGATAGCCCCGGATCAGCAGCTCCTCGTCGACCACCGCCGAGATCAGGCTCTCCCGCTCGGCCGGCTCCAGCCGGCGCGGGTCCTCCACCGCGAAGTAGCCCTCCAGCAGCGCGGCGGCCGAGCGGAGGAACTCGGCCGCGGCCGGGGTGTCGCCGTCGGCGAACAGCCCCGCCAGCTCCGGCTGCTCGGTGACCAACCGGTCCCACTGCGGGGCCACCAGGTCGCCGGCCGCCGTCGGGGTGCGCCCGCCGGCGGGCAGGTCGAACAGCCGCTCCAGCACGGCGTGCACGAGCGTGCCCCGGGCCTGCTCGACGGTCGGCCGCTCCGGCAGCCGGTCGATGCTGCGGAACCGGTAGAGCAGCGGGCAGGTCTTGAAATCCGCCGCCCGTGACGGCGACAGCGAGGCCCGCACCGTCGCCGGCACCTCGGCCGGAGTCGCGGGCTGCTGCGTGGTCACCGGTTCCGCCGTCATGCCCGGAAGGTTAGGGCACCGGTGTGACACCTCCGCCGTCGCCGCTCCGGTGCATGATCTCCCGCCGCGTAGCATCGGTCCGATGGAGCAGACGAGGCAACCGCGGCGCCGGCCCGACTCGCGGCCCGGCCTGACCGTGGGCCGGGTCTTCGGGGTGCCGCTGCACCTCAACGGCTCGATGGTGCTGCTCACCCTGCTGGTGACCGTGCTGTACGCGGAGTTCGCCCGCCGCCAGCTCGACCTGTCCCAGCTCGCCGGCTACCTGATCGGCTTCGGCTTCGTGGTCTCCCTGCTCGGCTCGGTGCTCCTGCACGAGCTCGGCCACGCCCTGACCGCCCGCCGGTACGGCATTGGTGTGCGCGGCATCACCCTGGAGCTGCTCGGCGGCTACACCGAGATGGACCGCGACGCCCCGTCTCCCCGCGTCGACCTGCTGGTGTCGCTCGCCGGTCCCGCCGTCTCCGCCGTGCTCGGCGCGGTCGCCGTCGCCGCCACCCTCGCCCTGCCCGACCGCACCCTGGCCAACCAGCTCGCGTTCCAGCTGGCGGTGAGCAACGTCATCGTCGCGCTGTTCAACATCCTGCCGGGGCTGCCGCTCGACGGCGGCCGGGCGCTGCGGGCGGCGGTCTGGGCGGTGACCCACGACCGGCACCGGGGCACCGAGGTCGCCGGGTGGGTGGGGCGCGCCGTCGCCGTCGGCACCGCCGCGCTGGTCATCCTGTTCACCCTCACCGGCAACCTGGCACCGCTGGCGCTGCCGCTGATGCTGCTCGTCGCGTTCACCCTCTGGCGCGGCGCCGGGCAGTCGATCCGGATGGCGCGGATCAGCCGCCGCTTCCCGCTGATCGACCTGTCCCGGCTGTCCCGGCCGGTGCTCGCCGTGCCCACCGGCACGCCGCTGGCCGAGGCGCAGCGCCGGGCCGCCGGCGCCACGCCGGGCGCCGCGCTCCTGGTCACCGACTCCGCCGGCCGGGCGGTCGCCCTGGTCGACCCCACCGCGGCGGAGGCCGTTCCCGCGGAACGCCGCCCCTGGCTGGCCGTCGACGCGGTCGCCCGGTCCCTGGCCGACCTGCCCGCCATGCCCGTCGGGCTCGACGGGGAGCGGGTGATGGAGGCGGTACAGACCCACCCGGGCGCGCAGTACGTGGTGACCTCAGGCGAAGATGTCGTCGGCATCCTGCACATCGCGGATCTGGCTCAGCTCCTCGAACCTCAACGGAAGATGAACACGTGACCGCAACTCCCCCCGCCGCCCCGGCCGACCAGGGCGCCCCGGTGCCCGCCGACACCCGGGCGCTGCCCCCCGTGCACCGCGGGCCGTTCCGGCCCGGCGACCGGGTGCAGCTGACCGACCCCAAGGGGCGGATGCACACGGTCACCCTGGAGCCGGGCAAGGCGTTCCACACCCACCGGGGCATCCTTGAGCACGACACGCTGATCGGCCTGCCCGACGGCAGCGTGGTCACCACCTCCGGCGGCGGCACCGCGTTCCTGGCCCTGCGCCCGCTGCTGTCGGACTACGTGCTCTCCATGCCGCGCGGCGCGCAGGTGATCTACCCGAAGGACTCCGCCCAGATCGTCGCCATGGGCGACATCTTCCCGGGCGCGAAGGTCCTGGAGGCCGGGGCCGGCTCCGGGGCGCTGTCCTGCTCGCTGCTGCGCGCCGTCGGCACCGAGGGCGAGCTGCACTCGTTCGAGGTGCGCGACGACTTCGCCCAGATCGCCAAGCGCAACGTCGAGGCGTTCTTCAACGGGCCGCACCCGGCGTGGCACCTGCACGTCGGCGACGTCGCCACCTGCACCGAGACGGGCTTCGACCGGATCATCCTCGACATGCTCACCCCGTGGGAGACCCTCGACATGGTCGAGCGGGCCCTGGTGCCCGGCGGCGTGTTCATCGGTTACGTCGCCACCACCCCGCAGCTGTCCGAGCTGGTCGAGGCGCTGCGCGAGCGCGGCGGCTGGACCGAGCCGCGCGCCTGGGAGTCGCTGGTGCGCGACTGGCACGCCGAAGGGCTGGCGGTGCGCCCGGACCACCGCATGATCGCGCACACCGCGTTCCTGGTGTCCGCGCGTAAGCTCGCTCCGGGTGTCACCGCGCCGCCGCGGCGCCGCAAGCCGAGCAAGGGCGCCGAGGCGTACGCCGAACGCCGGCAGGCGCTGCGCGAGGCGGAGGCGGCCCGGCAGGCCGCAGCCGCGCGGGCCGCCGCGGCGGAGCCGGCAGCGGCCGGGGACACGACGCAGCCGTGACCGTGGAACGGGGCGGCCGGGAGTGAGCGGACGGAACCTGCCGGCCGGTGCGGGCCGGTGGCACGGCTACGGGGAGGTGGCATGAACCGGCCGGGTTTCGGCGGCGGAGACCTGCCGGCGGTGTTCCCGGACTGGTCGCCCTACCAGGACCTCGAATCGGCGGCCCGCGCCTACCTGCGCGACCCCGACGTCGCCCTGGAGGCGCTGGGCGGGGTGCTGCGCGGGGCGTCGGTGCTCGGCTTCACCCTGGAACGCTTCGTCAACGAGGTCAACGGGGTGTGGCAGGAGGTCGTGGTCTGCGACGGCAGCCGGCTCGTCCTCTGGCACGGTGAGGACGTGCCGCCGGGGGAGGGGCCGCCGGGGTCGATGACGTCCTCGCTGCGCGTGGTGCCGGTCTCCACCGTCACCGAGGTCGGCTGCCGGCGGCGGCTCACCCGCGACGACAACGGCGGGATCCGGGTCGACAGCATCGACGTCTACCTGCTGCTGACCTCGCTCGACGAGGCGCCGCCCAGCGACGAGGCGGTGGGCGCGCCCCGGCACGACGCGCTGCGTTTCGGCAAGACCCTCGACGACGGGGGCGCCGGGCAGATCGCCCGGCTGGAGGAGTTCGCCCGCCTGGTCGCCTCGGTGGTCGGCCGCCCGATGCTCTGAGGCGTACGCCCGGCAGCCCTCCCGCCGCCAGCGGCGCGGGAGGGCGGGGCGCTCAGTCCTCCTCGGCCTCCGGGCCAGCGACCTCGACGCCGTCGCTGCCGCGTACGACGTGGATGCACTCGCCCGGGCACTCCTTCGCCGAGTCGATCACCTCGAGGCGCAGGTGCTCGGGCACGTCGACCCGGCTGCCCGGCGCGAGCCGCAGTTCACCGTCGGGGCCCTTGACGTAGGCGAGCCCGTCGACGTCGAACTCGAAGACCTCGGGCGCGTACTGCACGCAGAGCCCGTCGCCCGTGCAGAGATCCTGGTCCACCCAGACCTGCAGCTGGTCGGTCATGACCTCCGCCACGGCGCACCCCCCATGTTCTCCCGTCCCACGCCCCGACGGTACCCGAACGCCCGGACCGGCCCTCGGGGCCACCCTTGGCGATCAAGGTTCGGTGACGAGCGCGTTGCGTGGGACCGAATCGGCCTCATAGCGGCTAGTGTTAGGGCAGAACGTTCAAGCCCCCCGGGGAGGTGGGACGTGGCACGCAGCGACGACGCGGACTCGCGCGCCGCACGGTGGGAGAAGGAGGCCCACGATCTCTCCACGCAGGTCGCGTTCCTTCAAGAGGAACTCGCTCTGGTGCGGCGCAAGTTGACCGAAAGCCCCCGACACGTCCGGCAGCTCGAAGAGCGGCTGGCGGCCACCCAGGCACAGTTGGCGCGGCTGACCGAGAACAACGACCGGCTCGTGAGCACCCTCAAGGAGGCCCGCGCGCAGATCGTGACGCTCAAGGAGGAGATCGACCGCCTCGCGCAGCCACCGAGTGGCTACGGCGTCTTCCTCGCACGGCACGACGACGGCACGGTGGACGTGTTCACCGGCGGACGCAAGCTCCGGGTCGCCGTCTCGCCCTCGCTGGACGTCGCCGAGCTGCGGCGCGGCCAGGAGGTCCTGCTCAACGACGCGCTCAACATCGTCGACGCGTTCGGCTACGAGCGGGTCGGCGAGGTGGTCATGCTCAAGGAGATCCTCGCGGGTCCCGACGGCAGCCCGGGCGACCGGGCGCTGGTGGTCTCGCACTCCGACGAGGAGCGGATCGTGCACCTCGCCGAGACCCTGATCGGCTCGCCGATCCGGGCCGGCGACTCGCTCATGATCGAGCCCCGCTCGGCGTACGCCTACGAGCGGATCCCGAAGAGCGAGGTCGAGGAGCTGGTCCTGGAGGAGGTGCCCGACGTCGACTACACCGACATCGGCGGTCTCCACGCCCAGATCGAGCAGATCCGCGACGCGGTGGAGCTGCCCTTCCTGCACGCCGATCTGTTCCGGGAGCACCAGCTCCGCCCACCGAAGGGCATCCTGCTCTACGGCCCGCCTGGCTGCGGCAAGACGCTGATCGCCAAGGCGGTGGCCAACTCGCTGGCGAAGAAGATCGCCGAGCGGGAGGGCAAGGAGCGGCACACCAGCTTCTTCCTCAACATCAAGGGCCCGGAGCTGCTCAACAAGTACGTCGGTGAGACCGAGCGGCACATCCGGCTGATCTTCCAGCGGGCCCGCGAGAAGGCCGGCGAGGGCACCCCGGTCATCGTGTTCTTCGACGAGATGGACTCGGTGTTCCGGACCCGGGGCTCCGGTGTCTCCTCCGACGTGGAGAACACGATCGTCCCGCAGCTGCTCAGCGAGATCGACGGCGTGGAGGGCCTGGAGAACGTCATCGTCATCGGCGCTTCCAACCGGGAAGACATGATCGACCCGGCGATCCTGCGCCCCGGCCGGCTCGACGTGAAGATCAAGATCGAGCGGCCGGACGCCGAGGCGGCCAAGGACATCTTCTCCAAGTACATCCTCTCCGGGCTGCCTTTGCACCCGGACGACCTGGCCGAGCACGGCGGCGACCCCCAGGCCACCGTCGCGGCCATGATCGACGCGGTCGTGCTGCGGATGTACTCGGAGACCGAGGAGAACCGCTTCCTCGAGGTCACCTACGCCAACGGCGACAAGGAAGTCCTCTACTTCAAGGACTTCAACTCAGGCGCGATGATCCAGAACATCGTCGACCGGGGCAAGAAGATGGCCATCAAGGAGTTCCTCACCTCCGGCCGCAAGGGCCTGCGCCTGCAGCACCTCCTCGACGCCTGCGTCGACGAGTTCCGGGAGAACGAGGACCTGCCCAACACCACCAACCCCGACGACTGGGCCCGCATCTCCGGCAAGAAGGGCGAGCGGATCGTCTACATCCGCACGCTCGTCTCCGGCGGCAAGGGCGCGGAGGCCGGCCGGTCGATAGAGACCGCCAGCAACACCGGTCAGTACCTCTGACCCACACCCGCACGGGGCCCGCGGCGGGCCCCCCCCCCCGCCCCCCCCCCGCCCCCCCCCCCCCCCCCCCCCCCCCCCCCCCCCGCCCCCCCGGGGGGGGGGGGAAGAGGTTGGCGCGAAAGTGTTTTATAG
>NZ_JBEYTP010000013.1:0-45310 GCF_040643125.1 Micromonospora sp. NPDC047465 | reverse complement strand
GTACCTCTGACCCACACCCGCCGGGGGCCCGCGGCGCGACGCGCCGCGGGCCCCGTCCCGTCCGCACCCACCCGTCCCCGCCCGGCCCGCGCCTGCCGCCCCGGTCCGGCGCGCCCCCATCCGCCGCGCGGCCGACTACGCTCGACGTGACGGGGGACCGGGTCGGGCGAGCGAAGCAGGTAGGTCGATGAGCGTAAGACGGATCATGGGCACCGAGGTCGAGTACGGCATCTCCGTGCCCGGCCAGGCCGGCGCCAACCCCATGGTCACCTCCTCCCAGGTGGTCAACGCCTACGGGGCGCGCCCGGAACTCAACCGGGGCGGCCGGGCCCGCTGGGACTACGAGGAGGAGTCGCCGCTGCGGGACGCGCGCGGCTTCACCTACTCCGGCGCCGCGTACGACCCGGCCGAGGCGCTCGCCGACGAGGACCTCGGGCTGGCCAACGTGATACTCACCAACGGCGCGCGGCTCTACGTCGACCACGCCCACCCGGAATACTCCACACCCGAGGTGACCAACCCGCGGGACCTGGTGCGCTGGGACAAGGCGGGGGAGCGGGTGATGGCCGAGGCGGCCCGCCGCGCCGCCACCATCCCGGGCACCCAGCCCATCCACCTCTACAAGAACAACACCGACAACAAGGGCGCCAGCTACGGCTCCCACGAGAACTACCTGATGCGCCGCCAGACGGCCTTCGCCGACATCGTGGCGTACCTGACGCCGTTCTTCGTGACCCGGCAGATCGTCTGCGGCGCCGGCCGCGTCGGCATCGGGCAGGACGGCGGGCAGACCGGTTTCCAGATCTCCCAGCGCGCCGACTTCTTCGAGGTCGAGGTCGGCCTGGAGACCACCCTCAAGCGGCCGATCATCAACACCCGCGACGAGCCGCACGCCGACGCCGACAAGTACCGGCGGCTGCACGTCATCATCGGCGACGCGAACCTGTCGGAGATCTCCACCTATCTCAAGGTCGGCACCACCGCGCTGATCCTCACCATGATCGAGGAGAAGGCGCTCGGCTCCGACCTGGGCATCGCCGACCCGGTCAGCGAGCTGCGCGCGGTCAGCCACGACCCGTCGCTCACCCACCTGATGCGGCTGCGCGACGGGCGGCGACTCACCGCCCTGGACGTGCAGTGGGCGTACTACGAGCGGGTGCGGTCCTTCGTGGACGACCGATACGGCGCCGACGCCGACGAGCAGACCCTGGACGTGCTCGCCCGCTGGGAGAGCGTGCTGGACCGGCTGGGCCGCGACGTCATGCTCTGCGCCGACGAACTGGACTGGGTGGCGAAGCTACGGCTGCTGGAGGGCTACCGGGAGCGCGAGAAGCTCGGCTGGGGCTCGCACAAGCTCCAGTTGGTCGACCTGCAGTACTCGGACGTCCGCCCGGAGAAGGGCCTCTACCACCGGCTGGTCTCCCGGGGAGCGATGAAGACCCTGCTCGACGACGAGCAGACCCGCACCGCGATGACCGAGCCGCCGGAGGACACCCGCGCCTACTTCCGCGGCCGCTGCCTGGCCCAGTACGCCTCTGAGGTGGTCGCGGCCAGCTGGGACTCGGTCATCTTCGACGTGGGCCGGGAGTCGCTGGTGCGGGTGCCGATGATGGAGCCCGAGCGCGGCACCCGCAAGCACGTCGGCGCGCTCTTCGACCGCTGCCCCAGCGCGAAGGACCTGCTCGAGACCCTCACCGGCGGCTGATCGGCGTGGACGGATTCCCGCCGCGTGCCGAAGCCGGCGCGCGGCGGGCTTTTCGTCGCCTCCGCGAGGTAAGTTGATCGCAGGCGATCGTGGAGGAGGCAGCAATGGCCACTCGTGACAGCGGCGGGCAGTCGCAGTCGGGCAAGTCCCGGCAGGGCGAGGAGATCGAGGACGTCACCACCGAGGCGAACCCGGAGGTCGCCGAGCGGCACGCCGAGATCACCGAGGACGTCGACGACCTGCTCGACGAGATCGACTCCGTCCTGGAGGAGAACGCCGAGGAATTCGTGCGCGGCTATGTCCAGAAAGGGGGGGAGTGATACCTTATGTCCGATACGCCTAGCGCGTCGGACAAGGTGTGCTCCCAGTGTCACCGGTTGCTGCCCGTCGCCGAGTTCCATCGGAACCGGCGGCGGGTGGACGGTCTGGCCTACTACTGCAAGTCCTGCGCGGCGGCCCGCTCCATGGCGAGCCGCCGCAAGCGCGGCATCGCGCCGCAGAAGCGCTCCACCCTGCCGGTCGGTGAGGGCCTGAAGTGGTGTCCGGACTGCGAGCAGGTCAAGCCGATGGAGGACTTCCCGAGGGCCACCAAGGGCAGCGGGCGGCACAGCTACTGCAAGCCGTGCCACAACGCGCGGGGCAGGGAGACCGCCCAGCGGCTCTACGGCGGCACGCGGGAATACCACCTGCGGCGGCGTTACGGGATCGGTGAGAAGGAGTTTCAGGAGCTCCTGGCCGAGCAGGGCGGCGTCTGCGCGATCTGCGGCACGCCGGACCCCCGACATCTGGACCACGATCATCGCACCGGCTGGGTGCGCGGGATATTGTGCTTCAACTGCAACGGTGGTCTCGGCCAGTTCCGTGACGATCAGTCGCGACTGGCCGGGGCGATCACATATCTGAGAGGAACCACGTGGCAGCGGGTTTTGATCCATCCGGGCGTCTACCAGATGTGTTCACCAACGCGGGGACGTCCTCCTTCACCTCGTTCCTGAGCAAGGTGGCCCCCGAGATGCTGCCCGGCCGACGGCCGCTGCCGCCGGGCATGGCCGCCGACATGGCGCCACACGCGACGACCATCGTGGCCATCTCGGCCGTAGGCGGCGTCGTGATGGCGGGCGACCGGCGGGCCACCATGGGCAACCTGATCGCCCAGCGCGACATCGAGAAGGTGCACCCGGCCGACGCGTACTCCCTGGTGGGCATCGCGGGCACGGCGGGCATCGGCATCGAGCTGATGCGACTGTTCCAGGTGGAGCTGGAGCACTACGAGAAGATCGAGGGCGCGATGCTCTCGCTCGACGGCAAGGCCAACCGGCTCGCCTCGATGATCCGCGGCAACCTGGGCGCCGCCATGCAGGGCCTGGCGGTGATCCCGCTCTTCGCCGGCTTCGACCTGGCCGCGAAGGACCCGGCGCGGGCCGGCCGCATCTTCAGCTTCGACGTCACCGGCGGCCCCTACGAGGAGACCGGCTACGACGCGATCGGCTCCGGTTCGTTGTTCGCCCGCTCCGCGCTGAAGAAGCGCTTCCAGCCGGGTCTCTCGATCGACGAGGCGGTCCGGCTCGCGGTCGAGGCGCTCTACGACGCGGCCGACGACGACACCGCCACCGGCGGGCCGGACCTGATCCGCCGGATCTACCCGGTGGTGATGACGGCGACGGCGGAGGGCACCCACCGGCTCACCGACGAGGAGATGTCGGCGATCGCCGAGAGCGTGGTCTCCGGCCGGATGGAGAACCCGGGCGGTTGATCCGCTCCCGCCCGCACCAGTCAGCAGCCGTCAGCACAGCGCCCTGAAGGAGAACCGCCGCCGTGGCCATGCAGTTCTACGCCTCGCCCGAGCAGATCATGCGCGACCGCTCCGAGCTGGCCCGCAAGGGCATCGCCCGGGGCCGCAGCGCGGTCGTCCTGAGCTACGAGGGCGGGGTGCTCTTCGTCGCCGAGAACCTCTCCAGCGCCCTGCACAAGGTCAGTGAGATCTACGACCGGATCGGCTTCGCCGCCGTCGGTCGCTACAACGAGTTCGAGAACCTGCGCCGCGCCGGCGTGCGGATGGCCGACCTGAACGGCCTGAGCTACGACCGGCGCGACGTCACCGGCCGGGCCCTGGCGAACGCCTTCGCGCAGACCCTGGGCGCCATCTTCACCGAGCAGTCGAAGCCGTTCGAGGTGGAGATCTGCGTGGCCGAGGTCGGTGCCAGCGCCGAGGACGACGAGCTCTACCGGCTCACCTACGACGGCTCCGTCAACGACGAGCCGGGCCGGATGGCGATGGGCGGGCAGGCCGAGGCGATCACCGGCGTGCTGAAGTCCCACCACCGTCCGGACATGTCGCTGGGCGAGGCGGTGAAGGTCGCGGTGCAGGCGCTGGGCAGCGTCGGGGGCGAGGGCGGCGCGTCCCGCACCATCGCCGCGAACCAGCTGGAGGTGGCGGTCCTGGACCGGCGCCGGGTGGGACGGACGTTCCGCCGCATCACCGGGGCGGCGCTGACCGCCCTGCTCGACGGCGGCACGGCCGAGGAGCCGGTCGTGCCGGTCCGTCCGGAGACCCCGACCGCGCCGACCGGGGAGGCGGGGAAGCCCACCACGTCGGCCGGCTCGGCGGACCTGGAGGGCCAGCAGCCGGAGGCCCCCGAGGCGTAGCGGAGTCGGTCGCGCGGGCGTCGGGGCCGTGGGCCCGGGCGCCCGCGCGGTCGTCGTACGCCCGCAGTTCGACGCTCCGGCCGCGGCGGGCCCGGTCCCGACCGACCCGCGTGGATCAACCGGTCCGGAGGTTGCGCGCACCGGCGTGACGCCGTCCCCTTCGTGCCGCTGCGCCCCGTGCGGCGGCATGGTCCACCTGGGACGCGCCGGCGGGGCGTACGGCGAGGGTCGTGCCCGGGTGACGGTGGGGCCGGCGCGCCGGCGTGGCCCCCGGCGGGCCGGCGGGTGTTCCCGGCGTGAGACGACGTGGTGAGCGCTGCCCATCTGGGGCCTCGGGCGGCTAATGTCTCATCATGGAGCGGCGAATCTTCGGCCTTGAGACCGAGTACGGCGTCACCTGCACCTACCGCGGGCAGCGGCGGCTGTCCCCCGACGAGGTCGCCCGGTACCTCTTCCGCCGAGTGGTGTCCTGGGGCCGGTCGAGCAACGTGTTCCTGCGCAACGGCGCCCGGCTCTACCTCGACGTCGGCTCGCACCCGGAGTACGCCACCCCGGAGTGCGACTCGGTGGTGGACCTGGTCGCGCACGACCGGGCCGGCGAGCGGATCCTGGAGGGGCTGCTGGTCGACGCGGAGAAGCGGTTGCACGACGAGGGCATCGCGGGCGAGATCTACCTGTTCAAGAACAACACCGACTCGGCCGGAAACTCGTACGGCTGCCACGAGAACTACCTGGTCTCCCGGCACGGCGAGTTCGGCCGGCTGGCCGACGTGCTGATTCCGTTCCTGGTCACGCGGCAGTTGATCTGCGGCGCGGGCAAGGTGTTGCAGACGCCGCGCGGGGCGGTCTACTGCCTGTCGCAGCGGGCCGAGCACATCTGGGAGGGCGTCTCGTCGGCGACCACCCGGAGCCGGCCGATCATCAACACGCGGGACGAGCCGCACGCGGACGCGGAGCGCTACCGCCGGCTGCACGTGATCGTCGGCGACTCCAACATGAACGAGGTCACGACGCTGCTCAAGGTCGGCACCGCCGACATCGTGCTGCGGATGATCGAGGCCGGGGTGGTGATGCGGGACCTGACGCTGGAGAACCCGATCCGGGCGATCCGTGAGGTGTCGCACGACATCACGGGCCGGCGCAAGGTGCGGCTGTCCTCCGGCAAGGAGGTCAGCGCGTTGGAGATCCAGCAGGAATACCTGGCGAAGGCGACCGAGTTCGTGGAGCGGCGCGGTGGCGACCAGACCGCCAAGCGGGTGGTGGAGTTGTGGGGTCGGGTGCTGCGCGCGGTGGAGACCGGCGACCTGGAGCCGGTGGCCCGGGAGATCGACTGGGTGACCAAGCTGCGGCTGATCGAGCGCTACCAGCGCAAGCACGACCTGCCGCTGTCGCACCCGCGGGTCGCCCAGATGGATCTCGCCTACCACGACCTGCGTCGGGGCCGGGGCCTCTACGGGCTGCTGGAGCGGCGCGGCGAGGTGGACCGGGTGGCCACCGACCCGGAGATCTTCGAGGCGAAGGAGACTCCGCCGCAGACGACCCGGGCCCGGCTGCGCGGCGAGTTCATCCGGCACGCCCAGGAGAAGCGGCGTGACTTCACCGTCGACTGGGTGCACCTGAAGCTGAACGACCAGGCGCAGCGCACGGTGCTCTGCAAGGATCCGTTCCGGGCGTACGACGAGCGGGTGGAGCGGCTGATCGCCAGCATGTGACGGTGCGGGCCGGCCCGGTGTGGTGGTGACCGCCTGCCGGGTCGGCCGGCCCGGTAGGCTGACCGCGCCATGACGACTTCCGAACCTCCTGACAGCGGCCGGGCGCGGCAGAACTGGGTCGAGCGCCGCCGCGAGAAGATCCGCGCCGAGATCGAGCGCAACCGGCGCGGCGAGTACACGGTGCCGACCTGGGTGCTGGCGCTCGCGCTGGTGCTGATCGTGGGCGCCTGGCTCACCCTGATCTTCATGGCCTGACCGGGCCCGGCGGCGCTGGTCGTCACGGCCTGACGCGGCCCCGGCGGCACCGCAAGCTCGAAGTGGCCTCGGCCCGGCGGTGCTGGGACGATCGTCCCGTTCGGCGTTGTCGGTCCGTGGACCGGGCACGCCCCGCCGCGGCGGCAAGGGATGGTGACGTCATCGCACACATCGACCTCGGTATCGACGAGCGGGAGCATCCGGGCATCCGGGGCCCGATGCGGTTCCGGCCGGAGACGGCCAAGCCCCTCAACGCGCTGGCGGAGGCGCTGCTGCGCGCCCCGCACCCGACGCTGACGCCAGGGGAGCGGGAGCTGATCGCGGCGTACGTGTCGGGGCTGAACGAGTGCCGGTTCTGCTGCGCGACGCACTCCGCCTTCGCGGCGGCGCAGCTCCCCTCCGGTATGCCGCTGGTGGGCCGGGTCCTCGTCGATCCGGTGGACGCGGAGGTCAGCGACAAGCTGCGGGCGCTGCTGCGCATCGCCGAGGCCGTGCAGCGCAGCGGCCGGGACGTGACGGTGGACCTGGTGGAGGCCGCCCGGGGTGCCGGCGCGACGGACCTGGAGATCCACGACACGGTCCTGATCGCGGCGGCGTTCTGCATGTACAACCGCTACGTGGACGGGTTGGGCACCCTGGTCCCGGACGACCCGGCGGTGTACGAGAAGGCCGCCGAGCGCATCGTGCGGCAGGGCTACCTGGCGACCTGAAGCCGGCCGCCGGGCACGTCGGTCGTCGGGCGTCCGGGTCGGGCGCGGGCCGGGTCAGGTCAGCAGGCGGGCGGCGTGCCGGCCGGCCGCGGCGGCGGCCAGGAAGTACGCGTGGTCGGCGTCGAGGCCCCGGCCCATGGTGGACAGCGGCACCGGCGTCGCCCGCAGCGCGGCGTCGAGCCCGTCGGTGGGCACCCGGACGACGGTGTGCCGCACCGCGAGGGGGGCCAGCGCGGCGTCCACCTCGCGGGCCAGCGCCGGGTCCAGCCCGTCGGGCACCACCAGTTCGGCGGGGGCGAGGGCCACCCGGCCGTACGCGGTGAGGCTGTGGTGCGACACGCCCCGGTGGCGGGGCCGGGGGTCGGCGTCGGAGATCCGCAGCGACCCGACCGGGCGCCCGCCAAGCGTGGCGACGGCGTTGACGGCCTCGCCGACGGCGACGCCGGAGAAGCCCCACCGGGTGCCGGTGCCGAGGTTGCCGGGCCCCTGGGCGACGATCGCCACGTCGGCGCCTAGGACGTGGCGGGCGGCCAGCAGACCGCTGTGCACGGTGCTCGCCTCCAGGTCGCCGCCGAACGCCTGGCCGACGCTGACCGTGCCGGCGAGGTGGTCGCGCAGCCCGGCGAGGGTGCGGGAGAACCAGGCCGGCAGCGCCCCGCCGTCGGTCAGCACGTACGCCACCCGGGCGTCCGGGGCGTCGGCGTGGATGCCGGCCAGGATCGCCGGCAGCGCGGAGTGCAGGTCGGCGGTGACGACCGGCAGGCCGCCCAGGTCGTCGGCGGCGGCCAGGACCTCGCGGTGCGGGGACGCCTCCTCGTCGACGCCGAGCAGGATCGGCTGCAGCGGGGTGTAGCGGGCCTTGACGAGGTGACCGGCGTCGCGGGTGTCGAGGGCCTGTGGCGGGTCCGGCGGCAGCCGGTCGGGCAGTGCCACGACCAGGGCGTACCCGCCGGTGCCGAGGCCCATCAGCAGCGCGCCGGCGTTGAGCAGCACCCGGTCGCCGGGTTCGGGTCGGCCGACCAGTTCGGGGTAGGCCAGGGCGCGGATCGTGGCGCCGTCGGGCAGGTCGACGTCGAGTTCCACCGCCCCGGTCCATTGCCGCCGCAGCGCCGTCACCGTTCCGGACCGCCATCGCACCATGCCCGGCACGCTAGCGTCGCCGCCCCGGCCGGCCGCGCCCGGGGGCGGCCGGGCAACGGCGCCGTGGGGGCGGCTGGAGAAAGCAGGGCGGCTCGGCTCGGGGCGAGCAGGTCGGCGCGGCCCGGGGAGGGCAGGGCGGTCAGTCGGTGGGGGCGTCCGGCCGCCGGGCGTCGCCGCGTGGGGCGCCGGTGGGGTCGAGGAAGACGTACCGGATCTGCGGGTAGCGGGCGGTGAGGCGGCGCTCGGCCTCGTCGGCAACGGCCTCGATGGTCGCGCCGCTCGCCTCGTCGTCGAAGTCCAGCTTCGCGGCGACCAGGACGTCGGCCGGGCCGAGCTGCATGGTCAGCAGCGTGTCGAGTCGGCGCACGGTGGCCAGCCCGGCGAGTTCGCCGGCGATCTCGCGGTGCACCCGCTCGGGCACCGCCCGACCGACCAGCAGCGAGATGTTGCTGCGGGCCAGGACGGTGGCGACCACGAGCAGCAGCACCCCGATCAGGATGGAGGCCAGGCCGTCCCACAGCTCCTCGCCGGTGAGCTGGGACAGGGCCAGCCCGACGGCGGCCAGCACCAACCCGATCAGGGCCGCGGCGTCCTCGAAGAACACCGCCTTGACGGCGGGGTCGGCGGTCAGCCGCAGGAACCGGCGCGGTGTGGTGTGCAACTGCAGGGACTCGGTGCGGATCTGGCGTACGGCGCGGGCCAGCGAGACCGACTCGATGGCGAACGACACGGCCAGCACGACGTACGCGGCCAGGTAGTCGTTCCTGTGCTCGTGCACCAGGATGGTGGTGACGCCGTGGGTGATGGCGAAGCCGGCGCCGGCGACGAACGTGAACACCGCCGCCAGGAAGGCCCAGACGTAGCTCTCCTTCCCGTACCCGAACGGGTGGCGGGCGTCTGCCGGGCGCGCCCCGCGCCGCAGCGCGAGGTAGAGCAGCACCTCGGTGGTGGTGTCGGCGACGGAGTGCACGGCCTCGGAGAGCATCGCCGCCGATCCGGAGATCAGCCCGGCGATCAGCTTGGCGACGGCGATGGCGAGGTTGGCGGCCCCGGCGACCACGACGGTGCCGACGCTTTCCGTCTTGACTTCCGGCCGCGCCACCAGGCCACTGTATGACCGCCGGACGTGCCGTGCGGGCTGACCGGACGCGGGGCCGTGCGACGCGACCCACGTGGTGCCCGCGTGGGTGCACGTGCCCGGAGCGCGGGCTGCTAGCGTCTACCCGTGTCGCGGACCCGCACCGAACGCCTGGTCAACCTGGTGATCTGCCTGCTGTCCACGCGACGGTTCCTGACCGCCGCGCAGATCGCCGCGACCGTGCCCGGCTACGAGCACGATCCGGAGGACGCGCGCGACCACGAGGCGTTCCAGCGTAAGTTCGAGCGGGACAAGGCCGAGCTGCGTGAGCTGGGCGTGCCGCTGGAGACCGGGACGGCGAGCGTCTTCGACGCGGAGCCCGGCTACCGGATCGCCCACCGCGAGTACGCGTTGCCGGACATTCCCCTCGAACCGGACGAGGCCGCCGCGGTGGGCATCGCCGCGCGGCTGTGGCAGCACGCCGGGCTGGCCGCCGCCGCCTCCTCCGGGCTGGCGAAGCTGCGCGCCGCCGGCGTCGACGTGGACCCGCAGGCCACGCTGGGCCTGGAGCCGATGGTGACGGTGGACCCGGCGTTCGCGCCGCTCACCGCCGCCGCCCGGGACCGGCGGGAGGTCACCTTCGACTACCGGGTGCCCGACCGCGACGAGCCGAACCGCCGCCGGTTGCAGCCGTGGGGTGTGGTCTGCTGGCGGGGCCGGTGGTACGTGGTCGGCCACGACCTCGACCGCGAGGCGACCCGCTGCTTCCGGCTGTCGCGGGTGGTCGGCGCGGTCCGGGTGACAGGCGCGCCGGGCGGCTACGAGCCGCCGGCCGGGGTCGACCTGATCAGTCACGTGGCCCGCTGGTCGGGGCCGGTGGAGCGCACCGGGCGGGCCACCGTGCTGGCCGCCCCGGGCCGCGCCGCCGGGCTGCGCCGCTGGGCGGTCGGCGTCACCACCGGGCCCGACGGCGACCGGCTCGTCCTGCCGTACGCCGACGTGGACGTCCTCGCCGGCCAGCTCGTCGGCTACGGTCCGGACGTGCGGGTGCTCGACCCGCCCGAGGTGCGGGAAGCGGTCATCCAGCGGCTCAAGGAGATCGCGGCCCGGCACGACGACCTCGCCGTCGCCGGGGGTGCCCGGTGACCCGGCCGGCCGCCCGTGGCGGCTCCCGCGCGTCGGCCGACCGGCTGGCCCGGCTGCTGAACCTGGTGCCCTACCTGCTCGCCCGGCCCGGCATCGAGATCGCCGAGGCCGCCGGTGACCTGGGCGTCACCGAGCGGCAGCTGCGTGAGGACCTGGAGCTGCTGTGGGTGTGCGGGCTGCCCGGCTACGGCCCGGGCGACCTGATCGACATGGCCTTCGACGGCGACCGGGTGACCATCACCTACGACGCCGGCATCGACCGGCCGCTGCGGCTCACCCCCGACGAGGCCCTCGCGCTGGTGGTGGCGCTGCGGATGCTCGCCGAGACGCCCGGGGTGGCCAACCGGGACGCCGTGGAGCGGGCCCTCGCCAAGATCGAGAATGCGGCCGGCGACCTGGTGGCCGCGCCCGTCGAGGTCCGGCTGCCCGCCGACACCCGTCGGGTGCAGGAGCTGCGGGCCGCCGTCGAGAGCGGCCGGGCGCTGCGCATCACCTACTACACGGCGGCGCGGGACGAGAGCACGGACCGCGTCGTCGATCCGCTGCGGATGCTGATGGTCGGTGGCCGGGCGTACGTGGAGGCGTGGTGCCGCCGGGCGGAGGCGGTGCGGCTGTTCCGGGCCGACCGGATCGACGCGGTCACCGAGCTGGACGAGCCGGCGACGGTGCCGCCGCAGGCCCGCCCGCACGACCTCACCGACGGCGTGTTCCGGCCCTCGCCGGACCTGCCGTTGATCACCCTGCGGGTCGGCCGGGGCGAGCGGTGGATCACCGAGTACTACCCGTGCGAGCGGGTCGAGGCCGGCGGCGGCGACCAGTGGCTGGTCTCGCTGCGGGTCACCGACCTGGGCTGGGCCCGCCGCTTCGTGCTGGGGCTGGGGCCGGACGTCGCCGTGGTCGCCCCGGCCGAGCTGGCCGAGCAGGTCCGGGCCGCGGCGACCGCCGCGCTCGACGCGTACGCGACGCCGACCCCGGCCGCGCCCCGTCGCCCGGCGAACGGGTCGGACACGCCGCCGGCGGTTCCCTCGGCCGACCCGGCGGTGACCGCGGGCACCCAGTAGGCTGGCCGCCGTGGTGAAGTGGATCGTGCTCGCGGTGGTGCTGTTCGCGCTCGTCGTGTTGGCCCTGGCCGTCCGGCCGGTGCTGGCGCGGCTGCCCCGGCTGCGCCGCGCGGCCGTCGCCCTGCAACGCCGGGCGACCGAGGCGGAGGCGCTGCGGGACACCGCGGAGGCCCTCCAGCAGCGGGCCGAGGCCCTCCAGCAGCAGCTCGACGTTACCCACCGGCGAGTCGAGCTGATCAAGGCCAAGCGCGGCGGTTGATCGATCGGTGTCGCGTCCCTGCGCGATCCGGTCCGGTACCGCGCAGGAACGATCCGTCGGGGGAGTGTTGACGGGACATCCCGGGTTGGTCAAGACTTCACCGGCCGGGACGAACCCGGCAGGTGGCAACGGCCGTCGGCGCACGTACGATGGCTGCGGTACACCCCTCACGACGACACAGAGCGACTGGAGCTTCCCATGGGTGCCCTCAAGCCGTGGCACATCGCCGTACTCGTGGTCGTGCTGATCCTGCTCTTCGGCGCGAAGCGGCTCCCCGACGCGGCCCGTTCGCTGGGCCGGTCGCTGCGGATCATCAAGGCCGAGACCAAGAGCCTGCACGACGACGACCGCAACCTCGCCGAGAAGGCCGACGCGCAGGCCGGCTACCAGCCGCTCCCGCCGCACGCCGGTCAGCAGGCGCCCCACCAGGCCCCGCCGCAGCAGCAGCCGGTCGTTGACCCGGTGCACCGCGTCCGCGACAACTGACCGAGGGCCCGAACACCGTGGCCTTCGCTCTCCGTAAGCGCGGTCCGAGCAACTTCGAGCGGGCCGCCGACGGCTCGATGACGCTGGTCGAGCACATCCGCGAGCTGCGTAACCGGCTGTTCAAGGCGTCCCTGGCGATCCTGGTCGGGTTCGGTTTCGGCATCTGGCTCGCCGTGCCGGTACTGAACGTGCTCAAGCGGCCGTACTGTGACCTGCCGCAGGCGCAGACGACGAACGGCGCGTGCGACTTCGTCCAGCTCGGCCCGGCCGACCTGTTCCTGCTGAACCTGAAGATCGGTCTGTGGGTCGGGCTGATCATCGCCGCGCCCGTCTGGCTCTACCAGCTTTGGGCGTTCATCGCGCCGGGCCTGCACCGGCACGAGCGGCGCTACGCGTACGTCTTCACCGGGCTGGCGGCGCCGCTGTTCGCCGCCGGGGCGGTGCTGGCGTACTTCGTGACCGCGAAGGGCCTGGAGTTCCTGCTGGACATCTCCGGCAGCGACATCAACACGACGCTGGACATCACCAGGTACGTCTCGTTCGTGACGAACCTGATCCTGCTGTTCGGGGTGGCGTTCGAGTTCCCGCTGCTGGTGTTGATGCTCAACTTCGTCGGCATCGCCAGCGCGAAGCGGCTGCTGGGCTGGTGGCGGGTGGCGGTCTTCGTCTTCTTCGCCTTCTCCGCGGTGGTCACCCCGACGCCCGACCCGTTCGGGATGACGGCGCTGGCGATCTGCCTCTGCGCGCTCTACTTCGCCGCCGTCGGCGTCGCGTACCTCAACGACAAGCGCAAGGGCCGCGGCAAGGAGATCTACGCCGGCATCGACGACGACGAGGTGTCGCCGCTGGAGTTCGAGCCGGAGCCGGTCGAGGCCGGGCAGCGGGTCGACGCCAGCTCCCCGGTCGCTGCCCCGGAGCCGGTCGCCGCGCCGGCGCCGATCGACCGCCGCTACGACGACATGACCTGATCGCGGCTCGACCGCACCACCCGCGCACGACACCAGCCCCCTTCGCCGGGGGCTGGTGTCGTTTCGGGCCGGTGCCCGGCGCCCGGCGCGCCTTGCGCACGCCACCCCCGTCGTGAGCGATCCAGTCGGCAATCTGTCACCAGGCGTTCACAAGATGCGGTCGGGTGATCGCGTCATTACGATGTGTCGACGTTCCCTGCAGCGCCGCCATCCGGGCCAGCGTCCGCTCGGCGTCGACCTGCGCCGAGACCCGCCGGGCGACCCCGGCCACGACCCGGTCCTGCGCGCCGCAGGCGACCACGTCGCGGTGCCCGGCCAGCGCGGACGCCGCCGACCGGCGTTAGTCCGTTCGGGCCATGGTGGATCCAGTGCGATCAGTCATGACAGTTGATGCGTGCCGCACGGTCGGCCGTGACAAATGTCAGGAGCGCCCGGGGTGCTCGCCGGTCGCGGCGGCCGGGCCGGCGGCGATCTGGTCGTGGCCTCGCCGGCGTACGCCACCGCGTCGCCGCCCACCTCCGGCGGCTGGCGGGCGGTGTCGCCGTCGCCGGGGCGGGCGGTGCGGGCGCCCCGGTGGGTGGCGGTACGGTGCTCGCCGTGACCGCAGACGATCACCCCTCCGCCGCCGGCGGACCCGTCGCCGTGCTGGCCAACCCGACCGCCGGCCGAGGGCGGCACCGGGGGCTGCTGCCGCAGGTCCTGCACCGGCTCGCGGCCGCCGGCCGGCCGGTGCGCCTGCTGCACGCGCACACCGCCGACGAGGCCGAGGCGGCCTGCCACGCGGCGGTCGGCGACGGCGCGTCCGCCCTGGTCGCGGTGGGCGGCGACGGCACGGTGCACCGCGCGTTGCAGGCGGTCGCCGGCACGGCGGTGCCGTTCGGTCCGGTGCCGGCCGGCACCGGCAACGACTTCGCGGCCGACACCGGCTTCCCGGCCGACCCGCTCGCCGCCGTCGACGTGATCACGGCAGCGCTGCGCGACCGCCGCACCCAGCCGGTGGACCTGGCGCGGCTGACGGGAGCCGACGGCGTGCGCCGCTGGTACGGCGCGGTGCTCGCGGCCGGCTTCGACGCGATCGTCAACGAGCGCGCCAACCGGATGCGCCGGCCGCGTGGGCCGCGCCGCTACGACCTGGCGATCCTGGTGGAGTTGGCCCGGTTGCGCCCGCGCCGCTACACGCTGCGGCTCGACGGGGTGGCGCACGAGGTGGACGCCGTGATCGTGGCGGTGGGCAACTGCGCCAGCTACGGCGGCGGCATGCGGATCTGCCCCGACGCGGACCCCGCCGACGGGCTGCTCGACGTGGTGGTGGGCGGCCGGTTCGACCGGCGCACCCTGATGCGGGTCAAGCCACGCATCTACCAGGGCACCCACGTGGCGCACCCGCTGGTGCGCAGCTACCGCGCCCGTACGGTCGAGTTGAGCGCCGAGGGCATCACCACGTACGCCGACGGCGAGCGGGCGCTGGACCTCCCGGTGATCGTGACCGCCGTCCCGGCCGCCGTCCACCTGCTCCGCTGACTGTGAGGCTGGCCGGGTCGGTCCGCTCCCGCATCCTCGCGGTCAGGGGGTGGGGGTGGTGCGGACGATGCGGTCCAGCCACTCCGCGAGCAGGGCGCGCTCGGCCGGGGAGAGGTCGGTGGTCAGCCCGTCGAGGGCGGCGCGCAGCGCCACCGCGTGCCGGACCGGGTTGCCGGCCCGGGAGGTCGCCCGGGCGGCGGGGGAGTCGGTGACCAGCGCGGCGAGCACCGCCTCCCGCGTCCGGGTCGACAGGGCGGGGTCACGCCGCGGCGGCGGGGTGCGGATCAGGGCGAGGGTCACCCCGCAGGCGGCGGCGTGCAGCATCTCGGTGGCCTCGTCGACGCCCGCGCGCAGCCGGCCCGCCTCGGCCACCCGGTGCACGAGCTGGCGCAAAATGTCGGCCGCGACCCGGGCCGCGGTCGGGGTCTCGCCGGGGCGCGGGTCGCCGTACATCAGGGCGTGGCAGGCCGGGTTGGCCAGGCCGAAGCCGACGTGCAGCTCCCAGCCCCGGCGCAGGTCGTCGACCGGGTCGCCGGCGAGGTCCCGGGACGCCTCGGCGTGCAGGTACGCGGCGAACCCGTAGCTGGCCGCCGCGTCCAGCAGGCCGCGCATGTCGCCGAACTGCCGGTAGATGGTCGGCGCCTGCACCCCGGCCGCCCGGCTCACCGCGCGGGTCGAGACCGCCTCCCGGCCGCCTTCGGCGAGCAGGGCGGCGGCGGCCCGGACGATCCGGTCCCGGGGCGACGTCTCGGTGATCACGGCAACGACGATAACGCGCTCGCGTTAGCGACGGTGGCTAACACTGCTGTCGCCTCGTTGTTAGCGGTGCTGGTCGACGCCGGCCACGTCCAGCACGGTGCCCAGGCCGTTGGCGCGCCCCGCCTCGGCGGCCGGCAGCACCAGCACCCCGCACCCGGCCGCGACGGCTCCCGCGTCGGCCGGCGTGTCGCCCACCATCAGCGCGCGCTCCGGGTCGACGCCGAGCATCCCGCAGGCGCGCAGGAAGATCCCCGGGTCCGGCTTGCAGCGCCCGACCTCGTACGACAGGGCGAAGGCGTCGACCAGGTCGGCCAGCCCCCACGCCGCGAACATCGGCCGGATGTCGAAGCCGATGTTGCTGACCACGGCCACCGGGACGCCGGCGGCGCGCAGGGCGGCCAGGGTCGGCGCGGTGTCCGGGTACGGCACCCAGCCGTCGGGGACCAGCACCCGCTCGTAAAGCGCCTCGGCGAAGCCCTCGATGCCCGCGTCGACCGTCTCGGCGAGCCCCGTGTAGGCGCCGCGGTGGGCATGCGGGTAGAGATCCCGGTCGGCCCACAGCTCGGCCAGCCGGGGCGGCACCCGGGCCGGCAGGGGGCCGCCCGCCCGGCCCGCCGTCAACAGCCGGTCGGCCAGCGCGGTGGCCCGCATCCGCTCCAGCGTCACGCCGCAGGAGGCCGCGGCGGCGAGCACCCACTCGCGGGGCTCCTCCACCTGGGCCAGCGTGCCGTGGAAATCGAACAGGACCGCCTCCACGGGGCGGCGGGAAGGGCCCGGGACGACGGCGTCGTCGGCCCCGGGTGAGGCGTGGGGCGGTTCGGCATGGTCCGGCACGTCGTGCACCCTACCGACCGCCCCCGACCCCGCTGTCGGTTGGCCTTGTCACGTGGCCGCCGTCGGCACGCACTAATCTTGAGGACATGTCGAGCCCCGCCGAGCGGTACGCCGCGGCGCGCCGCCGGGCCGCGCAGGCCTCCCAGTTCCCGGCGCTGGACGAGTTCGCCCTCGATCTGGGGTTCGATCTCGACGACTTCCAGCGGGAGGCGTGCCAGGCGCTGGAGCGGGGCAGCGGCGTGCTCGTCTGCGCCCCCACCGGCGCCGGCAAGACGGTGGTCGGCGAGTTCGCCGTACACCTGGCGCTGCGCGGCGCGTCGGGACGCGAGGCCGGCGGTCCCGGCGGCGCGGGCGACGAGGTGGTGCCCGCGGCCGGCGGCGAGGCCGCTCCGGCCCCGGCCGCGCCCCGGCGGCGCAAGTGCTTCTACACCACCCCGATCAAGGCGCTGTCGAACCAGAAGTACCACGACCTGGTCGACCGCTACGGCGCCGAGCAGGTCGGTCTGCTCACCGGCGACAACGCCATCAACGGCGACGCTCCGGTGGTGGTGATGACCACCGAGGTGCTGCGCAACATGCTCTACGCCGGCTCGGCCACCCTCGAGGGCCTGGCGTACGTGGTGATGGACGAGGTGCACTACCTCGCCGACCGGTTCCGCGGCGGGGTCTGGGAAGAGGTGATCATCCACCTGCCCGCCTCCGTCACCCTGGTCTCCCTCTCGGCCACCGTGTCCAACGCCGAGGAGTTCGCCGACTGGCTGGTCACCGTGCGCGGCGAGACCGCCGTGGTGGTCAGCGAGCACCGCCCGGTGCCGCTGTGGCAGCACATGCTGGTCGGCAAGCGGATGTTCGACCTGTTCCATGACGCCGACGCCGCCCGCAAGCACGACGTGCACCCCGAGCTGCTGCGCTACACCCGCGACACCATGCGCCGGCTGGAGCTGGGCGAGGGGCGCAGCGCCGGCCCGGGCGGCGGGCGGCGCGGCCCCCGCTGGCGCGGCCCGATGCGCCCCGACATCGTCGACCGGCTGGACCGGGAGGGCCTGCTGCCGGCGATCCTGTTCATCTTCAGCCGCGCCGGCTGCGCCGCCGCCGTGCAGCAGTGCCTCGCCGCCGGGCTGCGGCTCACCTCGCCCGAGGAGCGGGCGGAGATCCGTCGGGTCGTCGAGTCCCGGGTCATCGCGATCCCGGGCGAGGACCTGACCGTGCTCGGCTACTGGGAGTGGCTCGACGGCCTCGAACGCGGCCTGGCCGCCCACCACGCCGGCATGCTGCCGGTGTTCAAGGAGGTCGTCGAGGAGCTGTTCGTCCGGGGCCTGGTGAAGGCGGTCTTCGCCACCGAGACGCTCGCCCTGGGCATCAACATGCCGGCCCGCTGCGTGGTGCTGGAGCGCCTGGTCAAGTACAACGGCGAGGCGCACGTCGACCTGACGCCCGGGGAGTACACGCAGCTCACCGGCCGCGCCGGCCGGCGCGGCATCGACGTCGAGGGGCACGCCGTCGTCGTCTGGTCCCCGGAGACCGACCCCCGGCACGTCGCCGGCCTCGCCTCCACCCGCACCTACCCGCTGCGGTCCAGCTTCCGGCCGTCGTACAACATGGCGGTCAACCTGGTCGGCACGGTGGGCGCGGAGCCGGCCCGGGCGCTGCTGGAGTCCTCCTTCGCACAGTTCCAGGCGGACCGCTCGGTGGTCGGCCTGGCCCGCCAGGTGCAGCGCAACACCGAGACCATCGAGGCGTACGGCGTGGAGGCGGCCTGCCACCACGGCGACTTCGACGAGTACTTCGCGCTGCGGGTCGCCATCGCCGACCGGGAACGGGCCATCGCCCGGCAGGGGCAGAGCCAGCGCAAGGCCGCCGCGGTGGCCTCGCTGGAGCGGCTGCGCGTCGGCGACGTGATCCGGGTGCCGTCGGGCCGGCGGGCCGGCCTGGCGGTCGTGCTCGACCCGGCCACCGGCGGCTTCGGTGAGCCCCGGCCGCTGGTGCTCACCCAGGACCGCTGGGCCGGCCGCGTCAGTCCCGGCGACTTCACCACCCCCGCCGAGGTACTGGCGCGGATCCGGGTGCCGAAGCACTTCAACCACCGGTCGCCGGCCGCCCGGCGCGACCTGGCCGCCGAGGTCAGCGGCACCGGGCTGGACCGGCACGGCGGGCGCCGCGGCGGCCGTTCCCGCCAGGCCGTCGGCGAGGACCACCGGCTCAGCCAGCTCCGCAGCGAGCTGCGTCGCCACCCCTGTCACGCCTGCCCGGACCGCGAGGAGCACGCCCGCTGGGCGGAGCGGCGCCGCCGCCTGGAGAAGGACACGGAGGAGCTGCGGCAGCGGGTGGCCGGCCGGACCGGTTCGCTGGCCCGCACGTTCGACCGGATCGTCGCGCTGCTCACCGCCCGCGGCTACCTCGCGCCCGACGGCACGGTGACCGACGCCGGCCGGATGCTCGGCCGGATCTGGACGGAGGCGGATCTGCTGGTCGCCGAGTGCCTGCGCCGGGGGGTGTGGGACGGGCTCTCCCCGGCCGAACTCGCCGCCGCCGTGTCGGTGGTGGTCTTCGAGGCCCGCCGCGACGTCGACGAGCGGGCGTCGCTGCCGCGCGGCCCCGTAGCCGAGGCGGTCGACGAGACGCTCAAGCTGTGGAGCGAGATCGAGGCGGACGAGGCGGCCCGCGGCCTGGCGGTCACCCGCGAGCCGGATCTGGGCTTCGCCTGGCCGGTCTACCGGTGGGCCCGGGGCGAGGCCCTGGCGAAGGTGCTCGCGAGCGGCCACGAGATCGACGGCGAGATGCCGGCCGGCGACTTCGTCCGATGGGCCCGGCAGGTGGTGGACCTGCTCGGTCAGCTCGCCGACTCCGGCGGCGCCTCGTCGGAGCTGAGGTCCACCGCCAGGCAGGCGATCGCCGCGGTCAACCGGGGCGTACTGGCGTACCACGCCCCGGCCTGACCCTTCACTCTCCGTGGCGGCGCGTCGGAATCCCGCGCGTCGTCGCGGGTCTGCAGCCCGGTGACGATCTTCGGCCGCGGCGGCCGAAGCGCCGCCCACTGAGCGCCGGTCGGACCGGTCGATCTCGCCGGGCCGGCGCTGGCGTTCGGCATGCCCGCGACGGGTGCGGTTCCACGTCCTTCGGCGGGTTGACCATCGTGGGCTGGATCGGGCCGTGCGCGTCGACGGTCGGCTGTCGACAGACGAATCCTCCCTGCTCACAGGCGCTCCGCGGCGCTGAAGTGCGTTCGAAGCCGTCTTGAAGTCCGCGACCGCCAGGATGTGCGCGACGTACGTGACCGAGGGGTCACGCGCGGTTGCGACGGGGAGGAGCGTGGCGGCGTGGGCCGATTGCGTGAGTGGGTCGCCGCCTCGGTGGCGGTGGTTCTGCTGGGCGGCGGTGTGGCGGTGGCATCGACGGCGCAGGCGGCACCGGATGCCGCGCGTACGGAAGAGTTGTCACCTGAGCGGGAGGCGACGGCCGCCGCGGCGGCCACCGGCGAGCGGATCGAGGTCGTGGCGTCCCGCACCGAGCGGCAGCAGGTGTTCGCCAACCCCGACGGCTCCTTCACCATGGAGCTGTCCCTCGGGCCGGAGCGGGTGCGCAGGGGCAACGGCTGGGTCGACCCCGACACCCGACTGGTGCGGCGCGCCGACGGCGCGATCGCGCCGGTTGCGCCCGCCACGGCGGTGGTGTTCTCCGGTGGGGGATCGGCGGCTCCGCTCGCGCGGCTGTCCGAGGGGGACCGCTGGATCGAGATGAGCTGGCCGGACCCGCTACCGCCGCCGCAGCTGTCCGGGGAGACCGCTACCTACCCCGAGGTGCTGCCCGGAGTGGACCTTCAGCTCACCGCGCACGCGGAGGGCTTCGCGCCGGTGCTCGTGGTCAAGACCCGCGAGGCGGCCGACAACCCCCGCGTCGCGGAGATCGACTTCGAGCTGTCGGCGCAGGGCCTGACGGTGACCGAGCAACCGGACGGCACGCTGGCGGCGCGGGACGAGGCGGGCGACGTCGTCTTCGCCTCGTCCCGGGTCGAGATGTCGGACACGCCGTCGCCGGCCGCCGCCACGACAAGCGAGGACGAGCCGACCGAGACCGTGGGGGTGGGCAACCAGGCGGTGGGCGAGCTGGAGCTGGTGGGCAGCGACCTCACGATCGTCCCGGACCAGGCTCTGCTGGACGACCCGACGACGGTGTATCCGGTCCGGATCGACCCGTGGTGGACGGCGCCACAGTACGGGTGGGCCAAGGTGTTCGCGGGCAAGCCCGACATGGCGTACTGGAACGGCGGCATGGACGGCCCCGAGGCGAAGGTCGGCTACTGCGGGTTCGCGGGCTGCAACGGCATCGGGACGGCCCGGTCGTACTTCCAGTTCGACACGAGGGCTCTGGCGGGGGCGACGCTGCTGGGCGCGGAGTTGAACATCCGGGAGATCTGGGCGCCGTCGTGTGCCCCGGCGCCGCTGCGGCTGTACCGGACCAACCCGATCGGCCAGGGCATGACGTGGAGACGTGGGCAACCGGGCTGGGGGACGAGCACGGAGCCCTGGCACCTCACGACCGTTTCCGCCGCCCACGGCTACGGCCCGTCCTGCCCGGCGAACTGGTTGGGGTTCGACCTGGGCGGCAACGTGGTCAGCCCCGGCGGCGTGACCACCTTCATGCTTCGCGCGGATGACGAGGGAACGGGCGCGAGCGCCCAGTGGAAGAAGTTCAACAGCTTCGCGAACGGTCGGTTCGCGCCGAGGCTGCTCGTCAAGTACAACTGGCCGCCGGACGTGCCGTGGCAGCTCTCCGCGTCGGCCAGCCGGACGGCACCGAGCCTCGGCTGCGCGGGCGCGGTGGACCAGGCGTTCTCTCCCACGGGCGCGCTGGCGCTGTCCGCCGTCCTCGACGATCGGGACGCACAGAACCTGTCGGCGAAGTTCGAGTGGTGGCAGTACGGCGCCAGCGCCCCGGCCGGCAGCACCCAGACGGCGGCCCAGCAGCCCGGGCTACGGCACCGGGCCGCGATCCCCGCTGGCGTCTTCGGCGACGGCAAACGGATTTCCTGGCGGGTACGGGCGTTCGACGGCGTCAACTGGAGCGGATGGTCCCGCTTCTGTCAGGTGACCGTGGACGCCACGAAGCCGGGCGCGCCGAGGCTGACCTCGACGGACTTCCCGGAGAACGGGTTCGGCGGCTACCCGGGTAAGACCGGTGCGGTCACGGTGACGGCAGCGGACGGCGACAGGGACGCGCTCGGCTTCCAGTGGAGCCTGGACTTCCAGGACTTCCCGCTGGTCTCCCTCAACTCGCCGCGCTTCGTGCCGGCCGTCAACGGCGTCGCCACGATCCGGGTCACCCCACTGAGCGACGGTCCGCACGAGCTGTACGTGCGCACGGTCGACCGGGCGCTCAACGTGTCCGCGCCCTACCGGACACCCGACGACGACGGCGGCGGGGTGCCACCGGGAGGCGGATACCACTTCCTCGTCGGCTCCGACGCTCCCGGGCAGATCGGGCACTGGCCGCTCGACGGCCGCATCGGTGCCGTCCCGAACAACAACGCACCGGACCTCACCGGCGGGCGTCCCGCCACCGTGTCCGGCATGCACCCGGAGACGGGCGCGATGTGGAGGCGCGGGCGCATCGGCGACGCGTTGGAGTTCACCGGCGCCGGGAGCGGCTACGCGGCCACCCGCGAACGCGTACTGCGCACGAACCAGACCTTCAGCGTCTCGACCTGGGCGACGCTCGGCGCCGTCGACACCGGGACCTACGCCGCTGTCTCGCAGGACGGCAGCGTGGCCTCCGGCTTCTATCTCGGTTACGTCGGTGACCAGAAGCGCTTCGCGTTCCGGATGGCGTCGGCTGACTCGACGCAGGCGCCGATAGCCCGCGCGGTCTCGACCAGGGAGCCGATAGCCGGCGTCTGGTATCACCTCGCCGGAGTCTTCGACCTCAGCACACGGGAGCTGCGGCTGTACGTCAATGGCGCGCTGAACACCGTGGCCAGGGTGGACGCGACCTGGGACGCGACCGGGCCGCTGCAGATCGGGCGCTCGAGGTACCGCAGCCAGTACACGGAACCGTGGCGCGGCCGCGTCGACGACGTCAAGGTCTGGCAGCGGGCGCTCGTGCCCACCGAGATCCGGGCGTTGGCCAACACGCCGGTGATCGAGGAGGCGTTCCTTCCCCTGGACGAGGGCGCCGGCACCCGCGTCGGTGACGTCTCCGGCAACTACCGGAACGCCACCGCGACGGGTGGGATCTCGTGGCCGCCGGGCCCGGTCGGCGACCACGCCATCGAACTCGACGGCGTTGACGACGCGGTCACCGGCACGGAGCAGGCGGTGCGCACCGACGGCAGCTTCAGCGTGACGGCCCGGGCGCGGCGGGACCCGGAGGGCACCAGTACCACCCAGACGGTGGTGAGCCAGGACGGGCCGACCGCATCGGGATTCACCCTGGGGTACGCCAACGGCAAGTGGGTCTTCGCGGTGTCCCCGGCCGACGGCGCCGCGCCGATCAAGGCGCAGGCCGACGCCGAGGACTGCGACCCCGGCCCCTCCGGAGGCTGCTACTGGGTCGACCTGGCCGGCGTGTACGACGCGGCGGCCGGTGAGGTCCGCCTCTACGTCGAGGGCGTGGAGACCGTCGCGGTGGGCGGCGTGCGCGCGCACGTGCCCGGACCCTTGACGATCGGCCGGGCCAAGTCGGCCGGGCAGGCGACCGCGTTCTTCGACGGCCGCGTCGACGACGTGCACGTCTACACCGGCGTGCTCAGCAAGGAACTCATCGTCGACCACAACGAGAGCCAGGTGACCGCGCGGCCGAACCCGTACGGCGGACAGCTCAGCCGGTTCGTCAACCACGACGGCCGACACTTCGTGAGCACCGGTCCGGTGCCGCCGGCGATGCTGTGGGAGCCCGGCCTCGGTCTGCTGGCACCCCCGGACACGCCCGGCACGCGGATGCTCTACTCCTGCCGGTACTCCGGCGGCTGGTACATGGCGGTGGTCGACACGTGCGAGGGAACCGACAAGACGCTCCTGGGCGAGATCGGCCTGGCCTACAAGAATCCGCCACCGGACCATCCGTCGTTGCCGATCTACCGCTGTGTGGTTCCGGCCACCGGAGACCACTACAGCACGCCCTACCAAGCCTGCGAGGACCCGCTGCATCGCAACGAGGGGCTCCTCGGGTACACCCTGGCCTACCGGCAGTTGGTCCGCTACGTCTCGGACGCGCCGGGGCACGACCACCTCACCGTCGGTACGCTCGCCCGCCTGCCCGCCGGCTACCAGCCGGAGGGCACACAGGGGATCATCGCGCTGACCGGCGATTCCGGAGCGAACGCCCTCTACTCCTGCGTCGACGGCACCGACGAGTTCCTGTCGACCGACCCCGCCTGCGAGGGCAAGACGGTGCGCCGCCGCGAGGGTGGCATCTGGACGCAGCCGCCGGCGTTCGCCGCCGCGACCGCGCCGTTGTACTCCTGCCGCCTCACCGAAGCCGAGGGCGGGGACCGGTTCACCTCCCTGGACGAGCAGTGCGAGGGCAGGACGACCCAGGCCAGCCGGCTCGGCTACGTCATCACGAGCCTCCACTAGGAAGGAACGACGGCTATGCGCAACCGCTCGACCCGGTGGTTGGCGGCGGGCCTCGCCGCCGTCCTGGTGACGACGCTGGCGGCGGTGCCGCCGCCAGCGGCCTCGGCGGTGACGGTGACGCTGCCCACCGCACCGCAGCAGGAGCCGGTGGTGCCGGTGAAACCGGTGGCGGTCAAGGACGACCCGCTGCCCACCATGACCGTGGCGGCAACCGCCCCGGCGCCGGTGTGGCCGGCTGCGGGGGCCGCCGAGGTACGGCTCGCGGCGAGGGCCGCGCCCGCCGGCAGGCTGCCGGTGCGGCTGGCGCGGGGCACGGCGTCGACCGGGCCCGCGGCACCGGCCGCGGTCCGGGTGGAGATGCGCGACCAGGCGGCGGCGCGGCGCGCCGGCGTGGCGGGCGTGGTGTTCGACCTGCGTCGCGCCGACGGGTCCGACTCCGCCGGGCCGGTCACGCTCACCGTCGACTACAGCGCCTTCCGGTACGCGTACGGCGGTGACTGGGCGAGCCGCCTGCGGCTAGTGCGCCTGGCCGACCGGTCGGCCGTGCCGAGCCGCAACGACCACCGGGCCGGGACACTGAGCGCACAGGTCGACGTCGGCGGGGACAGCACGGCGTACGCGGTCACCGCGGGCGCGTCCGGCTCGGCGGGCAGCTACGCCGCCACGTCGCTGGCCCTGTCGGGCACGTGGCAGGTGTCGACGCACACCGGCGACTTCAGCTGGAGCTACCCGCTGCGGATGCCGGAGACGCCCGGCGGGCTGGCTCCGCAGCTGTCGCTGGCGTACTCGTCCGGGGCGATCGACGGCCGCACGGCGGCCACCAACAACCAGCCGTCCTGGGCCGGCGACGGGTTCGACATGTGGTCCGGTTACATCGAGCGGTCCTACCGCGGGTGCGCCGACGACCTCGGCGGCAACAACGGCCAGCAGGCCACCGGCGACCAGTGCTGGTTCAACCAGAACGCCACGCTCTCGCTCGCCGGCCACTCCGGGCAACTGGTGCCCGCCGGCACCAACGTCTGGCGGCTCAAGCAGGACGACGGCTCGCGCATCGAGCTGCTGGCCGACCCGACGAGGGCGAACGGCGACGCCGACGGCGAGCACTGGAAGGTCACCACCCGCGAGGGCACCCAGTACTTCTTCGGTGTGAACCGGTTGCCGGGCTGGACCGCGGGCAAGCCCGAGACCAACTCCGTGCAGACCGTGCCGGTGTTCGGCAACCACACGAACGAGCCGTGCCACGCCGCCACGTTCGCCGAGTCGTCGTGCGCCCAGGCGTACCGGTGGAACCTGGACCACGTCGTCGACCCGCGCGGCAACACGATCACCTACTGGTACGAGAAGGAGAAGAACTCCTACGGCGCGAACCAGGGCCGGCGGACGGTCGAGTACGACCGTGGCATCCTCCTGCGCCGGGCGGAGTACGGCACCCGGCTCGGCAACGAGCTCGCCGGCACCCCGCCGGCGAAGGTGGTCTTCGGCACCGCGCCCCGGTGCGCCCCCGGCAAGAACTGCGGGCTGGAGAACAGCGACAGCTACCCGGACGTCCCCTTCGACCAGAAGTGCGCGACCGGGTGCACGACCCAGTCCCCGACGTTCTGGACCACCCAGCGGCTGGCGAGCGTCACCACCTACGTCGGCGGCGAGGACGTCGACCGGTGGACGTTCACCCACAGCTTTCCGGCCACGGGGGACAGCGGCGGCGGGGCCGGGCCGGCGTTGTGGCTGGAGCGCATCGGCCACTCGGGGGTCTACCAGGGTGCCGACACCCCGACGCCCGAGGTGACGTTCCGCGGGCAGGCGTTCGACAACCGCGTGAACTCCGGGTCCGACGGCCTGCCGCCGCTGTCGAAGTTCCGGCTGGCCGGGGTGTACAACGAGTACGGCGGGGTGGTGAGCGTCAACTACGCCCCGACCGAGTGCACCGCGGCCGCCCTGCCCAGACCGGAGGGCAACACGCTGCGCTGCTTCCCCGTCCAGTGGCAGCCGGACGGCGGGGTGGAGTTCACCGACTGGATGCACAAGTACGTCGTGGAGAGCGTGACCCAGACCGACCGGGTGGGCGGCGCACCGGCCGAGGTCATGGCGTACCAGTACCTCGGCGGCGGCGCCTGGCGTTACAACGACAACGAGCTGGTCGTGGCCAAGAGGCGCACCTGGTCGGAGTGGCGCGGCTACGGCAGGGTCGTGGTGCGCCACGGCGACGGCGGCGGGGTGCGTTCCGTCTCGGGGTACCGGTACTTCCGCGGCATGGAGGGGCCGGCCGTGCCGGACAGCCAGGGCGGCTCCGCGGCCGACGACAACCAGCTCAGCGGGCAGCTGCGCGAACGGACCATCTACGACGGCGACGGCGGCGCGGTCGTCAGCACGACGATCAACGACGTCTGGCAACGCGAGACCGCCGCGTCCGGGAACCTGCGGGCGCACCAGGTGGACGTCAAGGCGGTCCGCGAGTACACCGCGCTGTCGGGCGGCGGCTGGCGCCGCACGCGGGTCGACCGGGAGTACACCGACGACGGCCTCGTCGCCCGGGTCGACGACCAGGGCGACCTCGCGGTCACCGGCGACGAGGAGTGCACGCGCACCTGGTACGACGGCTCCCGCCCCGCGCGCACCGAGACCGTCGCCGTCGCGTGCGCGGCCACGCCGGCGTACCCGCGGGACATCGTCTCGGACACGAAGACCAGCTACGACGCCGCGGGTAACCCCGAGAAGGCCGAGCAGGTCTCCGACTACGTGGACGGAAAGCCGGTCTACGTCGTCACCAACCGGGCCACCTTCGACGGGTACGGCCGTCCGAGGGAGACCTGGGACGCGCTGGGCCGGAAGACGACCACCACGTACACCGAGACCGCCGGCCTGACGACGAAGATCACCGTCACCAACGAGCTCGACCCGACGACGACGGCCGACGACCACACCACGACGACCGAGCTGTCGCCGGCCTGGGGCGAGCCGCTGACGACCGTCGACCCTGGCGGGCGCCGCACCGACGTCCGCTACGACCCGCTCGGCCGCGTCGTCGGCGTCTGGCTGCCCGGCCGCAACGCGGACATCGGCGACGGGCCGAACCTGCGGTACCGGTACTTCCTGCGCCGGGACGGCGCCAGCGCGGTGGCCACCGACTCCCTGCGGGCGAACGGAAACTACCTCACCAGCTACGCGCTCTACGACGGCTTCCTGCGCCCCCGGCAGACCCAGTCTCCGGCCTGGGGCGAGGGCGGCGTCGTCGATGGCAGGGTCGTCACCGACACCGGCTACGACTCCCGCGGCCTGGCCGTCACCACCAACTCCGGGTACTACGCCGAAGGCGCGGCCGGCACGACGCTGGTGGAGGCCGCCGACAACAACGTTCCCTCCCAGAACGTCATCATCTACGACGGTGTCGGGCGGCCCACCCAGGCGATCCTGAAGTCGTTCGGCGAGGAGAAGTGGCACGGCACGATCACGTACCACGGCGACCGCACCGACCAGACGCCACCGGCGGGCGGCACGGCGACCACGACGTACGTCGACGCGGACGGCAAGACCACCGCGCTGTACCAGTACCACGGGCCGAACCCGCAGGGCCCGGCCGACGTCACCCGGTACACCTACACCAACACCGGGCAGCTCGCCACGGTCACCGACCCGGACGGGCGCCAGTGGCGGTACGAGTACGACCTGCTCGGCCGCCGCACCGCGACGCACGACCCCGACACCGGCACGTCCCGGGCCACGTTCGACCCGGCGGGGCAGCTGACGACGGCCACCAACGCGGAGGGCGAGACGCTCGCCTTCAGTTACGACAAACTCGGCCGTAGGACCGAGGAACGCGCCGGCTCCCAGACCGGCCCCCTGCGCGCGACGTGGACGTACGACACCATGCGCAAGGGCCTGCTGACCTCCAGCACCCGGACCGACAACGGCCACGACTACACCGTGAAGGTGGCCGGCTACGACCCCGCGAACCGGCCGACGGGCACCATCGTGACGATCCCCCAGGCGGAGGGGGATCTCGCCGGCACCTACCAGACCAACCTCACCTACCGCGTTGACGGCAGCATCGCCACCACCGAGCTACCCAGGGCCGGTGACCTGGTCAAGGAGACGCTGACCGTCAGGTACGACGACCTGGGCCTGCCGAGGTCGACCACCAGCGAGCTGGGCACGTACGTCAACGACACCCGGTACACCCGCTTCGGCGAGCCGGGGCAGCTGGCGATCGGTTCGGCAGGGGCGCGGGCCTGGAGCACCCACTTCTACGACTACGCCACCCGCCGGTCGACGCGGCACCTCGTGGAGCGGGAAGCGGCCAGCGGCGTCAAGGTCAACGACCTGCGATACACCTACGACCCGGCCGGCAACATGACCAAGATCGAGGACGTGCCGTCGAGCGAGGCGACCGACCGCCAGTGCTTCGACTACGACCACCTCCGCCGGATGGTCGAGGCGTGGACGACCGCGGCCGACTGCGTACTCGGCACCGTCGGCGGCGACGACCCGTACTGGACGTCGTACCGCTACGACGCCAGCGGCAACCGCACCGAGCTGCGCAAGCACGGACTCGCCGGCGCCGCGGACACCGTCAGCAGCTACGAGTACAACGAGGCCAGCCACGCCCTCGAATCCGTCACCACCACCGGCCCGACCGGATCCAGGGCGGACACGTTCGCCTACGACAAGGTCGGGAACACCGTCACCCGGAACCTGAACGGCTCGGCGCAGACCCTGGACTGGGACCCCAGCGGGCGGCTGGCCTCGGCACGCTCGGCGGACGGCAAGGACACCAGCATCGTCTACGACGCCGACGGCAGCCGGCTGCTGCGCCGCGACCCGACCGCCATCACCCTGTACCTCGGCGGCCAGGAGATCCGGCTCGACCGCGCCACCGGCGTCAAGACCGGGACCCGCTTCTACTCCCACGCCGGCGCGCCGATCGGGGTACGCACGGCAGCGGGCGCCCACTGGCAGGTCGCCGACCACCACGGCACCACCATGACCACCCTGAAGGCCGACACCCTGGCCGTCACCCGGCGCCAGTTCCTGCCGTTCGGCGAGGTACGCGGAACCGCGCCCACCACCTGGCCCGACGAGCACGAGTTCGTGGGCGGGACGCGCGACGCCTCCCTCGGGCTGGTCCAACTCGGCGCCCGTGCGTACGATCCGGCGCTCGGCCGGTTCATCTCGGTCGACCCGGTCATCGACCCCGGCGACCCGCAACAGCTCAACGGATACGCGTACGCGAACAACAACCCGGCGAGCATGAGCGACCCGGACGGCCTCAAGTACTTCGTCGAGGCCGACGGCTCGGTGTACATCCCGTCGCTGCGATACGCGACCAAGCAGCAGATCAAGCGGGCGGCGACCAAGGCCGCGAAGTTCGCCCGCAACAACAAGAAGATCAAGCAGATCCAGGACGCCGCGTTCAAGGCCAGCGGCCACACCCGCGAGGAGTACGAGGAAGCCAAGCGGATCCAGAACAAGAGCCTCTTCGACGTCGTCATCGAAGCCGGCGGCGAGATCCTGCAGGAGGTCCTCGGCATCAACGACATCAAAGCCTGCTTCGGCGGCGGTAGCCTCGGCGCCTGCATATCCATGCTGATCGGCATCATCCCCTGGAGCAAGCTGCACCGCGTCGGCGAACTCATCGGCGCGGTGAAGAAGGCGTGGCACGCGGTCACCAACTTCGGCAGGATGAAAGCCTGGGCGAACAGCGTCATCAGCGCCGTACAGAAGCAGTCCAAGGCGGTGCTCGACTGGATCCGCAGCGCGCCCAGGGGACCCGCCGGCTGCCTCCACAGCTTCCGCGCGAACACGAACGTCCGGCTGGCGGACGGTGAACGCAGGCCGATCAGCCAGGTGAAACTCGGCGACAGGGTGCTCGCCACCGACCCGGCGACGGGGCGGACCACCGCCCAGCGGGTCACCGCGCTGCACATCAACCGCGACACCGATTTGACCGACGTCACCGTGACGGTGCGCGACAAGCGCGCGCCGGCGAAGCGGACCTCCGGCCCGCGCCTGGCGCTGGCCGGGCTCGCTGCGGCGGGCGCGCTCGCCGCGGGCACGACGGTCCTGCACACCACCGACCACCACCCGTTCTGGGACCAGACGGCCAAGGCGTGGGTGAACGCCGCCGAGCTGACGGTCGGGCACGAGCTGCGCACCACCGACGGCCGGGTGGCGACAGTTACCGGTGTCCGGTCGTACACCGGCGCTCAGACCATGTACGACCTCACGGTCGACGCTGTCCACACGTACCATGTGATGGCCGGCGACACCCCGGTCCTCGTCCACAACTGCGACGGCACGGCAACGGTGCGTTGGGATGTCGACATGGAGCACGCCACGATTCGGGTAGAAGGTGGTGGCAAGTCTCTGGAGACCGAACAGGTAATCCCAGGATGGGATGGGGCGGGAAGCCCAAACGGTCTCCCAACGACAGGTGCGCGAGCGCAGCCACTTGGTCCGAACGTTATTGAGCGAACCTTCGATGTTCCCGATCCGGGAGCGGCCATGCAGGCACAGCGGAAATCAATTGGAGCGGACCTCGGAGGCTATGACGGCATTCACAATAGCTGCGTAACATACTGCGTGGCGATATTGCGAGCTGGCGGAGTGGACATCCCGGCGGGGGCGCGCGGGATGATCGCACTCAAAAGGACTCTAGGCTAGGGGCTGGGTTGCTGGAGCAAGAGGAACATCACGACGCTGTCCTTGCGGAGATTCTCCTGAGTAAGAGGGTTGGTCTGGTCCATATTCGCCTGGTGGGGGACGTCATTTCGGCCAGAGCCCAACTAAGCATGGTCCTGCAGGGGCGGGTTGGTCTCTCATTCGACCAGCGAGCAGAGATTGTCGAAGAAGTCATTGGGTTGGAGGACGCCTACCGGGAAGCGTGGCTGAAGGTGACCTCTGCCTCTTACCCGCAGAACAGGACGGAGTATCTTGCTGCTCTTGAGCGCGCGTTGAGAGATGCTGTGGAAGGAATATTCGGCATCCTGCGAAGGGTTGGCGGGAGTTCGTAGCGTTTTGGTCGTTGAATGATTCGGGTGAGCTTGCCAGGTGGCGTCCGCCGGTGAGGTCTCATGCGTCGTCCGCCGCCGTCGGGAGCATCGGCCGAGCCGCCGCGTACGCGCTGTGCCGGTGGTGGCCCAGCGCGCGGAGCGTCGCCGTCTCGTGCTCGGCCTCGGGATCGGTGTCCCTGGCGAGTTCGCCCGCGTAGGCGCGGAGCAGGTCGTGAAGGGCGTACCGGCCGGGGCGGTGCTCGACGACCAGGTGCGCGCAGGTCAGTTCGGCGAGGATGACGCGCGCACGGCGAACGGGCAGCGCGGCGAGGCCGGCCGCGGCTGGCGTGGACGTGTCGGGGCCGGGGTGCAGGCCGAGGAGCCGGAACAGGCGCGCCCCGTCCGGCGTGAGACTGCGGTAGGACCAGGAGAAGGACGCCCGCATGTTCATGGCGGTGCCGTCCGCGGTCAGGGCGTCCAGCCTGCCGGCGGGATCGCGCAGCGTCTCGGCCAGGGCCGCGAGTGAGAACGCCGGGTACGTGGCCGCCCGGGCGGCGACGATGGCCAGTGCCAGCGGTAGCCGTGCGCAGCGGGTGATGATCGCCTCGGTCGCCTCCGGCTCGGCGGCCACACGATCGGCGCCCAGCCGCGCGGCCAGCATCTGCCGTGCCGCCGCGTGGGGGAGCAGGCCGACCGTTATCGGGTGGGCGGCCTCGGCGGCGACCAGCCCGGCAAGCTGACTGCGGCTGGTCACCAGCGCGAGGTTGCCCGGCGTGCCGGGCAGCAACGGCCGGACCTGGTCTGCGTCGCGGGCGTTGTCCAGCAGGACGAGGATCCGCTTGCCGGCCAGAAGGCTGCGGTACATGCCGGTCTGCGCCTCGAGGGTGGGCGGGATGTGCTGCGGCGGAACACCGAGGGCGTGGAGGAACCCGCGAAGGGCCTCACCGGTGTCCATGACCCGGCCGGAAGGGTCGAACCCGCGCAGGTTCACGTACAGCTGGCCGTCGGGGAAGTGGTCGGCTACCCGGTGCGCCCAGTGCAGGGCCAACGCGGTCTTGCCGACCCCGGCGGTGCCGATGACTGCCGCGATCACCACCTCCGCCGGCGGCACGGAGCCGCTCCCCGTCAACAGGGCGTCGAGCCGCGCCAGCGTCTCGGCCCGGCCGGTGAAGTCGGTGACTCCTCGCGGGACCTGCCGGGGCACCGGGGCGGCCGCGAGCCACCGGTCGACGGGCTGGGCCGGCACGGCCTCGGTGGTCAGGATGTGTCGGTGCAGCTCACGCATGGATGGCTCAGGGTCTAGGCCGAGTTCGTCGGCGAGCATGCGGCGCAGCCGCTGGTACGCGTCGAGCGCATCGGACCGCCGCCCGGCCCGGAACAACGCGGTCATCAGCTGGCCACACAGCCTCTCCCGAGTCGGGTACTGCCCGGCCAACTGGCGCAACTGCGGCACGAGTTCCTCGTGACGCCCCTGAGCGAGATCCAGTTCGACGCGGCGCTCCACGGCGGTGAGGTAGCGCTCGACCAACCCCGGCGCCACGACCGTCGCCAGCCACGCCGAGCGCATCCCGTCGAAGGGAGCGCCACGCCACAGGGCCAGCGCCTCGTCCAGCCGCGTCCGCTCCACGATGGTGTCCGGGACCGCCGCCGCGGCGTCGAGCAGCCGCCCGAACCGGATCGCGTCAACCTGCTCCGGGGCGGTCACGAGCAGGTATCCGCCCGGTACGGTGCGGATCAGGTCGGCCCCCAGAGCGGCCCGCAGCCGCGTGACGTAGACCTGCGCCGCGCGACGGGCGTGCTCGGGCAGGTCCTCATCCCAGATGGCGGCCGCCAGCCGGTCGATCGACACCGGCGCCCCCGCCGACAGGGCCAGCACCACCAGCAGGCTGCGCAGCCGGGGTGACGTCAGGGTGACGGGCCGCCCGTCCACCGATGCCTCGAGCGGCCCCAGCACGCGAACCGCCAGCCCGGTGCCGCCGATCACCGGCTCCACGTCGGACATCGCTCACCTTGCCGTGGCGGCGACGATCAGGGCCGCGCCCACCACGAGGTCGACCACAGCGCAGAACTCCGACCACGGCCGGCTCACCACCTTGCCGGCGGTGAAGTGGTACGCATCCCAGACCCCGTGCGCCAGGAAGCCGATACCGGCCAGCACGGCCCCCAGCTGCGGCTGAGCTGCTGCGCACAGCAACGTGAGCACACCGAAGCCCACCGCGCCGCCAGTCTGGATCGGAAATGTGCCGACGTCGGTGAACCGGCGGCGGGCCACCGCCCACAACCACAGCGGCACCAGGACGAACGCCATCCCCGTCGCCGGATCGAGCGGGAGCAGCTGCGACTGCCGCAGGACGTGCAGCACCGACACGACCGCGCTCAGCACGACGAAGGCCGGCCACGCCGTCCACGGACGACCGACCGCGTACGCCATCAGATAGATTCCCGCCATCGTGGCGATGGCGGGGCCGAACAGCTCCGCCTCGCGTCCCACGAGCGCTATCACGGTGATCGCGCCTGAGCCGCAAACGATCGCCAACGCGGTCGGCCAACGATCGGTGAGCCCCGCCCGACGCGGCACCAGCCTCTCAGTCATGGCACCGATCGTTCCGACCGCACCAGGGCCGGTCAGCAGCCGCGGTGGGTCGGGTCCGGATTCCTGTGAAGCGATGCCGATATCGTGGGTTCAGGTGTTCCGGACGACTGGCGGCTTCGCCGGTACTGCGACGGCGGAACGGCATACCGGTCGCGGAACGCCTGCCGCAGCGATTCGGTCGAGCCAAAGCCGCACCGCCGGGCCACCGCGGCCAGCGGCAGAGCGGTCGACGTCAGCAGGTGCGCCGCCGCCTCGGTCCGCGCCCGTCGCACGTACTGCGCGGGGGTCTCGTGCACGTAGGTGAGAAACAACCGGGACAGGTGGCGTTCGCTGACCCCGGCGAGCCGTGCCAGTCTGCCGGTGCTGAGATCGTCGTCGAGGTGGCTCAGGATGTGGTTGGTCGCCCGGCGAACCACGAGATCGTCGGTGGTGTGCGGCGTCAGGAACATGCTCCGCTGCGTCTGGCCGCCCGGGCGCTGCAGATACGCGACGGTGCCCAGCGCGACGCCGCGCGCCAGTGCCACCCCGTGATCTTCCTCGATGAACGCCAGGGTCAGATCCAGGGCACTCGTGACGCCGCCGGAGGTCGCGATACTTCCATCCCGAATGTAGATCGGATCCGGGTCGACCTGCACGTCGGGATATCGGTGCGCGAGCTGGTCGGCGTACATCCAGTGGGTGGTGGCGCGCCGGTTGGTGAGCAGACCGGCCTCCGCCAGCACGGTGGACCCCGTACAAACCGCCGCGACCCGGCGAGCGAGGGCGGCCAAGCGTCGCACGTGTCCGACCAGGGAGGTGCTTCCGGCAGCCCGTTCGTGGCCGAGGCCACCGGAGACCAGCAGGGTGTCCAGCGGGGCGTTGAACCGCTCCACGGCGACATGGGCGTCCACCCGCAGCCCCGAGTCGCACGTGATGGGACGGCTGCCGGGTGTGGCGAGCAGGGGCCGGTAGGGTGGATTGGCCCCGATGCGGTTGGCGAGGTGGAGACTGGACGTCACGCAGGCGACGTCCAACAACTCCGCGCCGTCGTAGCCGACGACGACGACTACCCGTTCCTGCATGATCAAGCTCCAGCGTCGAGCACGCCTCACCACCTTGCCACGGTGGCCGCGCCAGGGCCAGGTCCTTCCTGACGACCGGCGACGACGTTGCCGACGCCGCCGGTCCTGCGGGGCGCTCCGATGGTCCGTGGACCTGGACCGCTTACAACGGCGCGGAAAGTGCCGGCCTGGCACCTGGCCTGGGAACGGACGTCGGCCAGAGGAAGGACCTGCAGCAGGGGCCGTTGCCGGCGACGACCCGGCGGACGTGTGGCAAATGCGTCCTCAACGGCCGCTCGTGGGCACGACCGGGCCGGCTCGCGTTCCGCTGCCTCATCCGCCGACCCGGGAGAGCTTGTCGGGGTTGGTGACGGAGAAGACCCCGCGCACCGCCTCCCGCTCGGGGTCGAGGTCGAGCACGAGGACCGCGAACGGGACATTGCGCTCGAACAGGATCGCGGCGGGATCGCCGTTGACCGGCCGGTAACGGATGTTGAGCCCGGCCGGAACGTTGGCGGCGACCGCGAGGAGCAGTCGTGCCACCTCGTCGCGCCCGTGCACCGGGTGCAGGCTGGTGGCGGGGCCCTTGCCGCCGCCGTCGGTCCACAGGGTCACGTCCGGGGCGAGGACGGCCAGCAGGTCGCGCAGGTCACCACCGAGCGCGGCGGTGAGGAACCGCTCGGTCACCTGCTGCTGGAGTCGGGGATCGGGTTGGAACCGGGGGCGGCGCGCCTGCACATGCTCACGGGCCCGGTGGGCGAGTTGGCGCACCGCCGCCGGTGAGCGGCCGATGATGGTCGCGATCTCGGTGTGCGGGTAGCCGAACACCTCGTGCAGGACGAAGACGACCCGCTCCGCGGGAGTGAGGGTCTCCAACACCACCAGCAGCGCCATCGACGAGGACTCGGCGCGCAGGACGGCGTCGCCCGCGTCGCCGTCCTCGGCGGGCAGGGTGGCGAGGGGCTCGGGCAGCCACTGGCCGACGTAGGACTCGCGGCGCCGGTCGAGGGCCGCGCGCTGGGCGAGGGCCTGGTTGACGGCGACCCGCGTCAGATAGGCGCGGGGGTTCTCGATCGACGCACCGTCGGTGTGGTTCCTTGCCGCCCAGGCCAGCCAGGTCTCCTGGAGCACATCCTCGGTGTCGGCGACGCTGCCCAGCATCGCGTAGACCACCGAGAACAGCAGCTCCCGGTGGGCGAGGAAGGTAGTCGTGGGGTCGGCGGTCGGCGCCGGCTGCACGTCGTCGGACACGGGTGTCACCTCCGGTCGGGTTCACCTCTGAGAGGACACCGCCGTGCCGAAGTGTGACATCCCCGGTGGCGAAATGTGATCCATTCCGCAGCCGAGCACCACCGCTGTCACAGTTGGCGACGCGAGCGCCCTCCTGGTTGCCGAGTCAGGACGATCCCGTCCCGGCCGAGCCACTCCCACCGCCTTGGAGGCCGCAATGCGTACCGTGATCCGTGACGTCCGGGTGTTCGACGGGCAGCGCACCGTGGAACGAGCCGACGTGTTCATCGACGGCGACCGGATTGCCGAACCGGACGGCCGGCCGGCCGACGTGCAGGTCGACGGTGCCGGCCGGACCCTGCTGCCCGGCCTCATCGACGCCCACACCCACACCTTCGACGGCAGCCTCGCCCAGGCCCTGGCCGCCGGCGTCACCACCGAACTGGACATGTTCTGCCTGCCGGACAACCTGGCCCGCCAGCGCCGGCTGGCGGCCGACCGCGATGACGTGGCCGACCTGCGCAGCTGCGGCCTGCTCGCCACGGCTCCGGGCGGCCACCCGAGCCAACTGATGACCGGTCTCGACGCGCAGGCGATGGCGGCGCTCGGCGACGCCGCCGGCCCGTTCCCCACCGTCGCGACGGTGGCGGACGCCGCGCCGTTCGTCGCCGCCCGGGTCGCCGAGGGCGCCGACTACATCAAGATCGTTGTCGACGACGGGGCGATGCACGGCGCGGACCTTCCCGTGCTGACCCCCGACGTCGTGTCCGCCATGGTCGAGGCGGCACACGCCGTCGGCCTGACCGTGATCGCGCACGCCATCACGACCCGGGAGGTGACCGTCGCCCTCGACGCCGGTGTCGACGGGCTCGCGCACGTCTACGCCGACGCCGGGTCGGACGACCCGATCGGCTGGCGACTCGCGGAGCGGATCGCCGGCGACGGCGTCTTCGTGGTCACCACGCTCGCCTACTTCGAAGCGATCAGCCAGGGCGCCGCCCTGGACCACGTCGCCGCGGGCAGCGCCGCCAACGCGGTGCACGCCGCCGGCGTGCTGCACCGGGCCGGCGTCACGCTGCTGGCCGGCACGGATGCCACCCCGTTCGCCCCGCAGCACGGCACCGCCATGCACCGCGAGCTGGCGCTGCTCGTCAAGGCCGGACTGACCCAGACCGAAGCGCTGGCGGCGGCCACGAGCGTGTCGGCCCGGCACTTCGGGTTGACCGACCGGGGCCGCATCGCGCCCGGGCTCCGCGCCGACCTGCTGCTCGTCGACGGGGATCCGACCACCGACATCACCGCCGTCAGCGACATCGTCGACGTCTGGCGGCGCGGCGTACGCCAGAACCGGCAGCCGGCCGTCGCCGACGCCCAGAACTGAGGACGGGTGACGTGACGATCCTCGACCACCACGCACCCACCCCCACCCCGGGGGCCGCACGCTCCCGGTCGTGGCTGTTCTTCCGCGCGATCACCACCTGCGTGGCCGTGCTGATCCTCGGCCAGGCCGCCCTCGCCGGAGGGTTCCTCTCCGGGCACTACGACGCCCTCGCCGCCCACGGCCTCAACGGAGGGCTGCTGGCGCTCGCCCTGCTGGCGCAGTGCATCACCGCCGTCGTCTGGTGGCGGTCCAGCAGGGGCCCGTCCTGGCCGGTGCGGACCAGCCTGATCCAACTCCTGATCGCCGGCGCGCTGATCCCCCTCGGCGAGCAGCGGGTCCTGACCGTCCATGTTCCCCTCGCCGTCGGACTCACCGTGGGCGTGGCGCTGCTGCTCGTCAAGTCATGGGGCGCGGCACCCACCCGTCCCCCGCGGACGGCGACCGGCACGCCGACCCGACGGACGCCGGACCTGACCACGGAGGAGTCCGCATGAGTCCACGGATCACCCGCCGTCGACTGCTCGGCACGAGCGCGGCCGCCGTGGCGGCGGCCGCCGGCGGTGGCTGGCTCGCCCGCAGCGGGCTGCTCGGTCCCGGCGAACCGGGCCGGCTGCTGCCGAGCCAGGTGCCGCTGCCCCGGCCGTACCAGGTGCCGCTGCCCGTTCCTCCGGTGCTCGCGCCGGTACGCTCCGACGCCACGACGGATTACCACGAGATCACCCAACGGCCGGCCACGCTGAGCATCCTGCCGGGGTTGCCCACCGAGGCGTGGACGTACCACGGCAGCTTCCCCGGCCCCACGATCCGCTCCCGCGCCGGCCGGCGCACCGTCGTCCGGCACCGCAACACTTTGCCCCACCCGACCGTGGTCCACCTGCACGGCGGACACACCCCCGCCGACAGCGACGGCTACCCCGCGGACCTCATCATGCCGGCCGGAGGAAGCACCCCAGCGCACGTCGGCCACCACGCCGGCCACCATGGCGGCCACGAACCGGGGCGGATCAGCGTCGGCGAGCGGGACTACACGTACCCGATGCGGCAGCGGGCCGCGTCGCTCTGGTACCACGACCATCGGCACGGGCACACCGGCGTGGCGGTCTGGCGCGGGCTGGCCGGCTTCCACCTCGTGCACGACGACGAGGAGGACGCGCTGCGGTTACCCGCCGGCGACCGTGACATCCCGATCATGATCGCCGACCGGTCGTTCGCCGCGGACGGTTCGCTGCGCTACCCGCTGATCGACCCGGACCTGCGCAGCCCGGGCGTCACCGATCCGTACATGAACGGCGTGCTCGGCGACGTCATCCTGGTCAACGGCGCACCCTGGCCGGTGCTGCGGACCGACCGGGCCCGGTACCGGCTGAGGCTGCTCAACGCCTCCAACGCCCGGCGGTACCGGCTGGCACTCGACCCGCCGGTCCCTGACGGCGGCCTGGTGCAGATCGGCGGCGACGGTGGTCTGCTGCACCGCCCGTTGACCCACCACACCATCGACATCGCACCCGCCGAACGCTTCGACGTGGTCATCGACTTCTCTCGCTACCGTCCCGGCACCCGCGTACGGCTGGTGAACCGCCTCGGCACCGGCCACACGGCCCACGTGATGGCCTTCGACATCACCGGCGCGACCCACGACGAGCCGGGCCTGCCCGAGCGACTCAGCCACATCGAGCCGCTCGACCCGGCCCGCGCCGCAGTGACGCGGACGTTCCACTTCCAGCTGCGCCCCGACCACGGATGGACCATCAACGGCCAGCCCTACCGACCCGGCCGCCCGCTGGCCCGGCCGCGCCTCGGCACCACCGAGGTCTGGCGACTGATCAGCGACTTCCACCACCCGGTACACGTGCACCTCGACCCCTTCCAGGTGATCAGCCGCAACAACCGGGCACCCGGCCCGTACGACGCCGGCTGGAAGGACACCGTCGACGTACGCCCGTCCGAAGCGGTCGAGATCGCCATCCGGTTCACCGACTACGCCGGGACCTTCATGCTGCACTGCCACAACCTCGAACACGAGGACATGGCCATGATGGCCGACTTCACCACCACCTGACCACGCCCGTTGCCGCCCCTTACGCGGCTGGCTGAGTCAGGACCGCACTGGCGGTACACCGGGCCCACCAGGCTCATGACCGTATCCGTGACGGGCAGATGTATGTGAATCTGCGGGGTTTCGACCCGGATGTGCGCCCGCAACGACCCCGGGCGGGCCGCCAGACCCGCGAGGACGGGCCCGCCGCGCGACCGCCGCGCGGAACCCGGAACCACCCCGTGGTGAACGCACCGACCGACTCCCCTTGCTGATCCGACCTGGAAAGAGAGCATGACCCTCACCGAAGAGATCGCCCAGGCCGCACCGCACTCACGCGGCCGGCCGGGCGTGTTCGCGCGCGTCGCCAGCTTCTCCCACCGCCGCCGCTGGCTCGCCCTGCTGCTCTGGCTCGCCGTGATGATCGGCGTCTGGACCTCGGCCGTCATGGCCGGCAACGACTACCGCGAGGACTTCTCCCTACCCGGCACCGAGTCCCAGGCCGCCGCCGACCTGCTGGCGGCCAGCGGCGCGGCCCGTGCCGGGGACACCATGGAGATCGTCCTGCACGCCAAGGACGGACTGCGCGACCCCGCCGTCCGGCAGCGCGTCGAGACGATGCTGGCCGAGGTCGCCGAGCAGCCGAACGTCGCGCAGGTACGCAGCCTCTACGAGGATGCGGCCGCCATCGCGCCCGACGGCACCATCGGTTACGCCACGGTGATGCTCGACGTGCCCGCCAAGGACATGGAGAAGGAGGACGCCAAGCGCGTCTACGACGTGACCCAGGAGGCGGCCGGCGACGGCCTCCAGGTCGAACTGGGCGGCGCGCCGGCCCGGCTGCTCGGGCAGAGCTCGGGCGGCGCGGCCGAAGGCGCCGGACTGCTCGCGGCGCTGGTGATCCTGGTCTTCATGTTCGGCACCGTCATCGCCGCCGGGCTGCCGATCATCACGGCCGTCTTCGCCGTGGGCTCCACTCTCGGCATCATCATCCTCGCCTCGCACCTGTTCACCATCGCCGCCTACACCCCGTACGTGATGATGCTGGTCGGCCTCGGCGTCGGCATCGACTACGCGTTGCTGATCTTCGCCCGTTACCGGGCCGAACTGGTCGAGGGCGCCACCCCCGAGCGGGCCACGGTAGACGCCCTCGACGCCGCCGGCCGGTCCGTGTTCTTCGCCGGCTGCACCGTCATCCTCGCCCTGCTGGGCCTGGTCGCCCTCGGCCTCGGCTCGCTCAAGGGCATGGCCCTGTCCGTGGCGCTGACCGTGCTGGTCACCATGGCCGCCTCGCTGACCCTGTTGCCCGCGCTGCTGGGCATCTTCGGCGCGCGCTTCGCCCGCCAGTTCACCGCCCGCGCCGCCAGGCGCGAGGCGAAGGGCAAGGCGCCCGAGGGCACGCTCTGGCGCACGCTCGCCGCCGCCGTCCAGCGCCGTCCGCTCACCGCCATGCTGGTGGCCGTGGTCGCGCTCGGCGCCCTGTGCCTGCCGGCGTTCACCATGCGGCTGGGCTTCGCCGACGCGGGCAGCGACAACCCCGACAGCACGAGCCGCCAGGCGTACGACCTGCTCTCCGAAGGCTTCGGCCCCGGCTTCAACGGGCCGCTGATCGTGGTCGTCGACGACTCACCGCGCGGCAGCGCCGCCGGCGCCGCCGAGGCGGTGAGCAACGCCCTGGCCGACACCCCCGGCGTCCAGGCCATCTCCCCGGCCATGCCGACCAAGAACCCCAGCGTCGCCACGATAATCACGCTCCCGGAGTCGTCGCCGCAGGACCAGGACACCTCCGCGCTCGTCGCGCACCTGCGCGACGACGTACTGCCCGGCGTCTCCGAACTCACCGGCGCCAGCTACCTGGTCGGTGGTTCGACCGCGGCCGCCGAGGACTACTCCGCCAAGGTCTCCGACCGGATGCCGCTGTTCATGGCGATCGTCGTCGGACTGTCCGTCATCCTGCTGATGGCCGTGTTCCGTTCGGTCCTGATCCCGCTCAAGGCGGCGCTGCTCAACCTGCTCAGCATCGGCGCGGCGCTCGGCGCGATCACCCTGGTCTTCCAGGAGGGCTGGTTCGGCGTCGAGCCCGGCCCGATCGAGGCGTACCTGCCGGTGATGATCTTTGCGGTCGTCTTCGGTCTCTCCATGGACTACGAGATCTTCCTGGTCTCCCGGATTCACGAGGAGTGGGTGCGCACCAGGGACCACGCACTCGCCGTCCGTCAGGGCCTCGGCCACACCGGCTCGGTCATCAGCGCCGCCGGCGCCATCATGATCGTCGTCTTCGGCGCCTTCATGCTCAGCCCGGAGCGGCTGCTCCAGCAGACCGGCTTCGGCATGGCGGTGGCCATCTTCGTGGACGCGGTCATCATCCGCTGCCTGATCGTGCCCGCCGCGATGCAGCTGATGGGCCGGCGCGCCTGGTGGATGCCCGAGCCGCTGGCGAGGCTGCTGCCGAAGGTGGAGTTGGAAAAGCACTGACGTCCCGCGCGGCCGGGTGGGGACACCGGCCGACGCCGTTCTCCGGTCTCCCTGTTGCCCGTTCAGACCGCCGGCGGCGCGCCGCCGTCCACCGCACACGCGTGCTTCGGCAGGGCTACGCGTCACCGGTGTCGACATTCACGTCTGCGCGCTCACGCAGCCTGAACTCGACGAACTCGGGCTCTCGCCAGAAGCCCGGAAGCGAGACCACGTGCGATCCGGCGCGGGCCCGGCCGAGCAGGCCGTCAGACCCGCTCGGCAGCGGTGGCGATCCGCTCGGCAGCGGTGGCGATCCGCTCGGCAGCGGTGGCGATCCGCTCGACCCGGGCCCGCAACGCCCGCTGCAGCAGGACCGGGTACACGTGCAGCAACCCGGTGAGGACCGCGAGCCACCCCGCCGCGCCCCGGGCCCCCAGCAGCAGGGCAACCCCGGCCAGACCCACCCCGATCAAGGCGAGCACCAGGTGGGCGAACTCGGAGCGACGGGTGTCGCGCGTCAGCGCCGCAAGACCGGACCGGCTGCCGTCGAAGGCACGCTGGTTGCGGATGACCCGTTCCCAGCCCAGCAGTCGCAGCAGGCGCGCGTACCACCAGACGCCGAGCCGTCGGTGGAGAGCAGGCTCCCAGGGCCGAGCCCGCCAGTAACCGCCCGACAGCGCAGGCTGCGCGTGCTGCATCCACCCGGCGATCCAGGCCATCAGCGCGAAGTGCACGACCCAGGCGAACGCGAGCCCGTAGCCGAAGAGGGTCCCGGTGGCCGCGCCGGCACCGATCACGGCCGCCGCCCCCAGCAGCAGGACCAGCGTCGCTCGACGGTTGCGGGGTTCCACCCCGGCGAGCCTACTAAGGCGTGTTTCATAGCCGGTCAGAGCCACTCGGTGATGAAACGCCGGGGGCGGCTTCGGGCCAGACGAGCAGGACGGGACAGGGGGCATGGTCGACGATGAAGCGGCTGGCGGGGCCGATACTGCGAGGCCCGAGGTGGTTACGGCCGCCATCGCGGGCGAGGATGAGCAGGTCGGCGCCCTCGGCGGCGGCCACGACCTCCCGCTCGACGCGGCCGGTGCGCTCAACACGCTTACAGGGACGCCCCAGGCGCTGCGCGGCTTCGGCGAGGAGTCGTTCGGCGGAGGTGGTGGCCAGGTGCTCGACCGCGGTGCCGGGGTCGCGTTCGGGATGGCCACGGCCGAGCAGCCCGGCAAAGGCGCCGTGCGCGGCGCCGGGGGCTTCGGGGCCGGTGACATGCAGCAGCACGATGTCGGCGGCCTCGGGTGCGTGGCTGCGGGCGGCGTCGATGCAGGAGGGCCAGGTGCCCTCGGTGATCCAGGCGATGACTCTCACGGTGATCAGCCTCCGATAACGGTGAGCGAGGCCCACAGTGCCACCACCGCGAGCAGCAGGGCGGCAGGCACGGTGAACAGGCCGAGCCGGGTGAACTCACCGAGCTCGACGTCACTGTCGTGTTCGTGCACGATGCGCCGCCACAGCAGGGTGGCTAGGGAACCGGCGTAGGTGAGGTTGGGTCCGATGTTCACCCCGAGCAGCACCGCGAGGACGGCAGCGGGCCCGGACGGTGCGGTCAGCGGCAGCAGCACCAGCACGGCGGGCAGGTTGTTGATGACGTTCGCCAGCACCGCGGCCAGCACCGCGATAGCGAGCAGGGCCGCAAAGCCGGTGCCGCCGGGGACCAGATGGCCCAGGCCGGTGGCGAGGCCGTTGTCGACGACCGCGCGGACCACGATGCCCAGGGCCAGAACGAAGGCGAGGAACGGGACCGCGGCGGCGCGCACGATGGCGGTGGGCCTGGTGCGGCGCTGCGCCAGAGCACGCACGGCCAGTACGACGGCGCCGGCGAAGGCCGCCCAGGCAGGATTGACTCCGAGCGCGGAGGTCAGGACGAACCCGGCCAGTGTGCAGGCCACGGTGGCCAGGGCGAACACCGGCAGCTTACGGGGTTCGGCGGTGGGTGGGGCCTGGGCTCCGGCGTCCAGGTCGGTGGCGAAGAACCGGCGGAAGACCACGTACTCGGTACCGATGGCGGCCAGCCAGGGCAGGACCATCAGGGCGGCGAAGCGGGTGAAACTCAGTCCGCTGGCAGCGAACGCGAGCAGGTTCGTGAGGTTGGAGACCGGCAGCAGCAGCGAGGCGGTGTTCGACAGGTGGGTGCAGGCGTAGACGTGCGGTTTGGGCCGGGCACCGAGCCGGGCGGCGGTGGCGAAGACCACCGGGGTGAGGAGCACGATGGTGGCGTCCAGGCTGAGCACCGCGGTGATCACTGATGCGGCTGCGAACACCTGGACCAGCAGGCGGCGCGGGCGACCTGCCGCGGTACGGGCCATCCATGCTCCGCACGCGTGAAACAGGCCCTCGTCGTCGCACAGCTGGGCCAGGACCAGGACGGCGGCGAGGAAGCCGATCACCGGTCCGAGCCGCGCGGCCTCGTCGCGGGCATGGTCCAGCGAGATCGCTCCGGTGGCAATGACCACGCCTGCGGCCGGGACGGCGACGACCGCCTCCGGCCAGCCGAACGGGCGGATAACGGCGCACGCCAGCACCGCCAGGAGCAGAACGACGGAGACAGCCTCCGCCAGCGAGGAGTTCACGATCAGGTCTTCTCCGCGATGGTAAGGACTTCGGAGACCTGCCGGGCCAGCACGCTCACCCCCGGCTGCAGCACCCGGTTCCGGCGCAGCCAGCCCACCGAGTGATCGAACAGCGCCTTCGGCCCCTCCGCGTGCGCCGTCCACGCCCGGCCGTGCAGGAACGCCCTGAACCGCCGGCCCTGGGCATGGTCCTCGTACGGGTGGTAGCCGTACGCGTCACGGATCTCCCACGCGTGCTCATACGCCGTCTTCAGCCGCTCGGTGTACTCCTTGACGCAGGAGACGTCCTCAATCTCCAGCTGCTCGGCCAGACGCTCCACCACCGGCCACGGAACGGCCAGGGAGTCCTCCAGGAACAGCCCGATGTACCTCACCCCGTGCACATCTCAAGCGCGAAGCCGAGACGGTTGTGGTCACCGCGCCGGTTCGCGATCAGCTTCCGGTCCTCGTCGTCGAGAAAGAAGAATCGCTCCAGCTCGGGCCTCGCCGGCTCCTCAGCGAACTTCCCGTACGCCTCAGCCTTTAACCTGTTTGGCTTGGGCGTGGTTTGCGGGTCGTCTTCGGTTTCGTTTTCGCCTTTCCTGTCGAGGTGCTGGTCGCGCCGGATGCGGTGTGGACGTCGTGGCGTGGGGTGGGGTGGCTGTTGCGGCGGCCGATTGGCCGCCCTGGTCCTGGCCGGGATGATTTCGGTGTGCTGGCCGGGCAGGTGGCTTTGGCGCGGAGGTGCCGAAATCCTCGGCGGACGCGGGCGGGTGACAGACGCTGTGGTGGTGCTGGTTTTTCCCAGGGCCGGCGCAGATCGACGGCCAGGGCGCGGGCCAGACGCAGCTGCGTGTAGGCGGCCAGGATCAGCCAGGTCCATCGGTCGGCGGCTTGTGGGGTGCGGATCTTTGGGCAGGTCCAGCCGAGGGTCTGCTTGAACAGGCGGAACGTGTGCTCGATGTCGAAGCGGCGCAGGAACGTCTGCCAGAGCCGATCGACATCAGCGTTGGTGGCGTCGACGCCGGACCACCACAGCCATACCGGCTTCGGGGTCGCGCCGCTGGGCAGGTGCTCGACCTCCAGGCGGATGACCGTTCCCTCGATGACCGGTAACACCTTGGCCGCGTCGACCCA
>NZ_JBEYTP010000012.1:130759-160337 GCF_040643125.1 Micromonospora sp. NPDC047465 | reverse complement strand
CCCCGCCCCCGGCGGCCCGGCGGCGCCGCCCCGGGTCCCCCCCCCGGCGGGGCCCGCCGCCCCCGGCGCCGCCGGCCGGGCGCCCGGCGCCCCCCGACGGCGACGTCCGCCGACGGCGGGCGGGATGAGCCGCACGGTGCGGACCCTGGCGGCCCGGGCGCCGGGCGGTCCGCACCGTGGCGACCGCCCGACGTCGGGTCAGCGTGGCGGGCGGCCCAGGTGGGTCAGGATCGCGCCGGCCAGGCGGTCGGCGGCGCCCTCGGCGTACCCGAGGAACAGCGACGGCTCGGTGAGCTCCAGCTCGACCAGGATCGAGGCGCCGTCCGGGCCGGGGATCAGGTCGACCCGGGCGTAGAGCAGCCGCTCCGGCCCGCCGGGCACCGCCGCGAGGGCCCGCTCCGCCACCGCCAGCTGCTCCGGGGTGGCCGTCCGCGGCGTGATCTCCTCGGGCTTGTAGAGCCCCTCCACGCCCAGGTCCGGCCCGGTGAGCATGGGACCCTTGCGGATCGCGTGACTGTACGCCAGGCCGTCCGGGCCGGCCAGGAAGAGCAGCGCCGTCTCACCGGCGGTGTCGACGGCGACCAGGTACGGCTGGACCATGGTCACGCGGCCGGCCGCCGCGAGCCGCCGCACGTGCGCGACGGCCAGTTCCCGGTGCTCCGGATCGGCCAGGTCGTACCGGCCCGTGTCCTGGCTGCCCGCGCTGATCGACGGTTTGAGCACGTACTCGCCGGAGTCGGCGGGCGGCTGCCAGCTCTCCCCCGGCTCCACCCAGGTCGTGGGGACGGTCGGCACGCCCGCGGCGGAGAGTTCGGCGAGGTACCGCTTGTCGGTGTTCCAGCGGACCACGTCGGCCGGGTTGGCCAGGGCGGGGACGGCGGCCGCCCAGGCGACGAACTCGTCGCGGCGGGGCATGTAGTCCCACGGCGAGCGGAGCACGGCCAGGTCGTAGCCGGCCCAGTCGGCGGCGGGGTCGTCCCAGACCACCGGTTCGGCGGTCACGCCGCGGCGCGCGAGCGGGTCGAGCACCAGCCGGTCGTCGGCTTCGAGGGCGGGCAGTTCGGCACAGGTGACGAGAGCGACCCGGGGTTCCCCCCGGGTCGGCTGGTGGTGGTTGGTCAATTTATGTCAACGGGCCATCGAGCGCCGGGCCATCGACCGCCAGAGGTCGTTGCTCGGACGCATCTGGTCCATCAGTTCACGCTCCCAGGCGTTCTCGACGGTGACACCCGCCTTCGCGCAGGCCTGCCGCGCGACGACGGTGTCGTCCGCGAACTGGTCGCCCCACACCCCGTCCTCACCCACGAGGACGATGCGTGCGCCGCGCTTGCCGACGTACTCGATGACCGCCTTCGCCCCGCCGTGTCCGGCGGCGAACGACTTGATGCCCGCGACCAGGCCCTGGGGGGCCTGTTCGGCGGTCTGTTCGGCCGTCAGCGTCGTATCGGAACCATCTGCCATGACGCGAAGCGTAAGCAGACTTCCATCCGGGCGGGCGAGAACCATGAAGCTTTTGTGATGCCAATTACCTGGAGGTTTAAGGAAGACCACAGGTGAATCGCCCGATTTTATCGGGACTTACCACCGCAAATCTCCGCCGCGAACCGGGCCGGCCTGGGGCATGCCGAACCGTTCGGACCGATGCCCACGCTGTCACGGATGTAACAAGAAACCCGGACAAGGCATACACGATGCTGATTTTCCCCCACGACGCGCCCGGCGCGCCGCCAGCGAACACACCCGCCGGCCGGGACGCGCGGCGACCGCGCGGGGTCAGATCAGCGCGTCGAGCGCGACGGCGGCGAAGAGGATCGTCAGGTAGGTCGTCGACCAGTGGAACAGCCGCATCGGCTTGACGGCCTGGCCCCGCGAGACCCGACGGGCCAGCCGGTGCGCCTCCACCAGGAAGATGCCGCCGACCACCAGGGTGGGCACGCCGTAGATCGCGCTCATCCCCAGCGGCCACACCGCCAGCGAGGAGGCCACGGTGAGCCACGCGAAAATGATGATCTCGGCGTTGACCCGACGGGCGGAGGCCACCACCGGCAGCATCGGGATGCCGGCCCGGGCGTAGTCGTCCTTGTACTTCATCGCCAGCGGGTAGAAGTGCGGCATCTGCCAGAAGAAGACCACCGCGAACAGCGCCCACGCGGCGGGCGCCAGCGACCCGGTCACCGCCGCCCAGCCGATCAGCACCGGCGCCGCCCCGCAGGCGCCACCCCAGAACGTGTTCGCCGTCGTGGTGCGCTTGAGCCAGAGGGTGTAGACGAGGTCGTAGTAGGCGATCGCGGCCAGGGTGAGGCCGGCGGCCAGCAGGTTGGTGAACGCCGCCATCAGCGCGACCGACACCACCGCCAGCACCAGCCCGAAGATCAGCGCGTTGCGCGGCGACACGGTGTGCGCCGGCAGGGGGCGGCGCTTGGTGCGCCGCATCAACTCGTCGATGTCCCGGTCGATGTAGCAGTTGATGACGCTGGCCGCGCCCGCGGCGAGCGAGCCGCCGACCAGCACCACGGCCACCAGCCAGAGCGACGGCATGCCGCCGTCCGCGAGCATCATCGCCGGCACGGTGGTGACCAGGAGCAGCTCCACGATCCGCGGCTTGGTCAGCGTCACGTACGCCGAGACCACCGCGCGGACGTCCCGGCGACCGGCCGCCGGGGCCTCCGCCGCCTCGCGCACCGGCGGCTGCCCGGCAGAGTTGCTGACGGGGCGCTCGGTGATCATGCTCACGGATTGCCACCTTCCGGCGTCGGCAGGGGAGGTCGGATCGGTCGGACCCGACTCGGGCCACACACCGCACCACAGACTACGCGCTGTCGTTTTGGCTGCCCGGGCGACCCGACAACGGTGCGGGCCGTCACACCGCCGATCCTCCCGGACGCGCACAGACCTGCATGCAGAGATCCCCGGGCGGACGTTTAGGACCGCTCGATAGGGTCATCGGTGAGGGTTCCGCCCATCTGCCGAGGAGCACAACCATCGTGGCTGCCAACCGACCCGAGCACCCCGCACTGAACTGGTCCGACCTCGACCGCCGGGCCGTCGACACCGTCCGCGTGCTGGCCATGGACGCCGTGGAGAAATCCGGCAACGGCCACCCGGGCACCGCGATGAGCCTCGCGCCCGCTGCCTACCTGCTCTTCAACCGGGTCATGCGGCACAACCCGGCCGACCCGAACTGGCCCGGCCGGGACCGGTTCGTGCTCTCGGCGGGCCACTCCAGCCTCACCCTCTACATCCAGCTCTTCCTCGCCGGCTACCCGCTCAGCCTCGACGACCTCAAGTCGCTGCGGCAGTGGGGCTCGCTCACCCCGGGCCACCCCGAGCACGGCCACACCCCGGGCGTCGAGACCACCACCGGCCCGCTCGGCCAGGGCCTCGGCAACGCGGTCGGCATGGCGATGGCGGCCCGCCGCGAGCGTGGTCTGTTCGACCCGGAGGGCGAGCCGGGCGCGTCGGTCTTCGACCACGACATCTGGTGCATCGCCTCGGACGGCGACATCGAGGAGGGCATCAGCCACGAGGCCAGCGCGCTCGCCGGGCACCAGCAGCTCGGCAACCTCACGGTGATCTACGACGACAACGAGATCTCCATCGAGGACGACACCCGGATCGCCATGAGCGAGGACGTCGCGGCCCGCTACGAGGCGTACGGCTGGCACGTGCAGACGGTCGACTGGCGCACCGGCGACGCCGACCAGGGCGACTACCACGAGGACGTGGAGGCCCTGCACCGGGCGCTGTTGGCGGCGAAGGCCGAGACCGGCCGCCCCTCCTTCATCGCGCTGCGCACCATCATCGGCTGGCCCGCGCCCAACAAGAAGAACACCGGCAAGATCCACGGCTCCGCGCTCGGTGGCGACGAGGTGGCCGCCACCAAGCAGATCCTCGGCTTCGACCCGGCGCAGTCCTTCGAAGTCGCCGAGGAGGTGCTCGCGCACGCCCGCCTGGTGATGGAGCGGGGCGCCCGCGCCCAGCAGGAGTGGACCGCGGCGTTCGACGGCTGGTCGAAGGCCAACCCGCAGCGCCGGGCGCTCTACGACCGGATGGCCGGCCGGGCCCTGCCGGACGGCTGGGCCGAGGCCCTGCCCGAGTTCCCGGCCGACGCCAAGGGCATCGCCACCCGGGCCGCCTCCGGCAAGGTCCTGGAGGCGCTCGCCCCGGTGCTGCCCGAGCTGTGGGGCGGCTCGGCCGACCTGGCCGAGAGCAACAACACCACCATGAAGGGCGAGCCGTCCTTCATCCCGGCCGCCTGGGCCACCAAGGAGTTCCCGGGCCACGAGTACGGCCGCACGCTGCACTTCGGCATCCGCGAGCACGCCATGGGCGCGATCCTCAACGGCATCGCCCTGCACGGCGGCACCCGCCCGTACGGCGGCACCTTCCTGGTGTTCAGCGACTACATGCGCCCCTCGGTGCGGCTCGCCGCGCTGATGAAGCTGCCGGTGGTCTACGTCTGGACGCACGACTCGATCGGCCTCGGCGAGGACGGCCCCACCCACCAGCCGGTCGAGCACCTGACCGCGCTGCGCGCCATCCCCGGCCTGGACGTGGTCCGCCCGGCCGACGCCAACGAGACCGCCTGGGCCTGGCGGTGCGCGCTGGAGCACACCGACCGGCCGACCGCGCTGGCGCTCAGCCGCCAGGCGCTGCCGACCTTCGACCGGTCGACGCTGGCCGGCGCCGAGGGCGTGGCGAAGGGCGGCTACGTACTCGCCGAGGCGTCCACCGGCAAGCCGCAGGTGATCCTCGTCGGCACCGGTTCCGAGGTGCAGCTCTGCCTGACCGCGCGGGAGCGGCTGGAGGCCGACGGCACCCCCACCCGGGTCGTCTCGATGCCCTGCCAGGAGTGGTTCGCCGAGCAGGACGAGGCGTACCGGGAGTCGGTGCTGCCACGCGGGGTAAAGGCACGGGTGAGCGTGGAGGCGGGCATCGCCATGTCCTGGCGGCACCTCGTCGGCGACTGCGGCGAGAGCGTCAGCCTGGAGCACTACGGCGCCAGCGCCCCGCACTCCATGCTCTTCGAGCAGTTCGGGTTCACCCCCGACCGGATCGTGGCCGCCGCGCACGCGGCGCTCACCCGGGTGGGCGAGATCACCGGTTTCACGACCGGCAACTGAGGGGAGCGTGGACGGCATGACGAAGGACAGGCTGGGCGAGCTCAGCGCCGCGGGTGTGGCGATCTGGCTCGACGATCTTTCCCGGACGCGACTCAGCTCCGGCGGGCTGGACCAGTTGCGCCGCGAGAAGCACCTGGTCGGGGTGACCTCCAACCCGACCATCTTCGCGAAGGCGCTGAGCGACGCGGACGAGTACGACTGGCAACTGAAGGACCTCGCCATCCGTGGGGTGGACGTCGAGGAGGCCGTCCGCATGCTCACCACGTACGACGTGCGGTGGGCCTGTGACGTGATGCGGCCGGCGTACGACGCGACCGCGGGGGTGGACGGCCGGGTCTCCATCGAGGTGGACCCGCGGCTGGCCCACGAGACCGAGAAGACCGTCGCCGAGGCCGGGGCGCTGTGGTGGCTGATCGACCGCCCCAACCTCTTCATCAAGATCCCGGCCACCGAGGCGGGCCTGCCGGCGATCACCGCCACCCTGGCGCAGGGGATCAGCGTCAACGTCACGCTGATCTTCGGGCTGGACCGCTACTGCCAGGTGATGGACGCGTTCCTGGCCGGCCTGGAGCAGGCGAAGGCGAACGGCCACGACCTGTCCAAGATCGGGTCCGTGGCGTCGTTCTTCGTCTCCCGCGTCGACACCGAGGTCGACAAGCGGCTGGAGAAGATCGGCTCCGCCGAGGCCAAGGCGCTGCGCGGCAAGGCCGCCATCGCCAACGCCAAGCTGGCGTACGAGCGCTACGGCACGGTCTTCTCCTCCGACCGCTGGCAGGCCCTCGCCGACGCCGGCGCACACCCGCAGCGGCCGCTGTGGGCGTCCACCTCCACCAAGAACCCGGACTACCGGGACGTCATCTACGTGGAGGAGCTGATCGCGCCCGGCACCGTCAACACCATGCCGGAGCCGGTCATCCACGCGTACGCCGACCACGGCGAGACCCACGGCGACACCATCACCGGCTCGTACGACGACGCCCGCAAGGTCTTCACGGACCTGGAGTCGGTCGGGGTCGACATGGCCGACGTGATCGCCACCCTGGAGCGCGAGGGCGTGGAGAAGTTCGAGGCCAGCTGGCTGCAGCTGCTCGACGGCGTACGCAAGTCGCTGGCCGCCGCGGGCAAGGGCACCGGCCACCCGGGCAACGCCGCGAAGGGCAACGCGCAGGCCGCGCAGCAGGCGGGAGGCAACGCGTGAGCGAGCGAACCATCAGGTACGGCAGCGTGGCGCCGCGCGCCGCCGCCGAGCAGAGCGGGGTGGCGGCGTGAGCGACCTGCTCGCCGGGCCGGTCGAGGCGGCCGCCGGGCTCGCCGTGCACGGGGCCGACACCGTCGACAGGTCGGCCCCCGCCTCCACCCGCGACGCGCTGGTCCGCGCCGGCGTGCCCGGCAAGCTGGCGGAGAAGGACCCGACCCTGTGGGGCCCGGACGCCGAGGCCGAGGCGAAGATCCGCCTCGGCTGGGTGGACACCCACCGGCGCAGCCGCGAGCTGCTCACCCAGCTCGCCGAGCTGAAGGCGGAGCTGGCCGACCTGGACCACGTGGTGCTCGCCGGCATGGGCGGCTCGTCGCTGGCCCCGGAGGTCATCGCGCGCACCCTCGGCAAGCAGCTGACCGTGCTCGACACCACCGACCCGGGGCAGGTCCGGGCGGCGCTGGCCGACCGGCTGGAGCGCACCGTGGTCGTGGTGTCCAGCAAGTCGGGCTCGACGGTGGAGACCGACAGCCACCGCCGGGCCTACTGGCAGGCGTTCCTGGACGCCGGGATGACCGAGGCGGAGGCCGGCCGGCACTTCGTCATCGTCACCGACCCCGGTTCGCCGCTGGAGGCCACCGCCGCCGAGATGGGCGCCTTCACCGTGCTGGCCGACCCGAACGTGGGCGGCCGCTACTCGGCGCTGACCGCGTTCGGGCTGGTCCCGTCGGCGCTGGCCGGCGTCGAGGTGGCCGAACTGCTCGACGAGGCGGACGCGCTGTCCCGGTCGCTGGGCGGCGACCGGGACAACCCGGGCCTGGCCCTGGGCGCCGCCCTCGGAGCGGCGGCCACCATGGGCCGGGACAAGGTCGCCCTGATCTCCGACGGCACCGGCATCGACGGCCTCGGCGACTGGGCGGAGCAGCTCATCGCCGAGTCCACCGGCAAGTCCGGCATCGGCATCCTCCCGGTCGTCGTGGAGTCCCCGGAGAGCCCCGGCGCCGGCGGCGCCGACGTGCTCACCGTGACCTACGGCGGCGCGCTGGCCACCGGTGCCGTCCCGGGCGGCGGCACCGGCCCGGACGTGGCGGTCAACGGCCCGCTCGGCGCGCAGTTCCTGGCCTGGGAGTACGCCACCGCGATCGCCGGTGTGGTGCTCGGCATCGACCCGTTCAACCAGCCCAACGTCACCGAGTCCAAGGACAACACCAACAAGATCCTCGCCTCGGGTCCGCCGGCGGAGACGCCGTCGTTCACCTCGGGCGCGATCGAGGTGTACGCGCCGCAGGGCGCCCCGGGCGACCTGGCCGGCGTGCTCCGCTGGCTGGTCGACGGGCTGGGCGGCGACGGTTACCTCGCGGTGATGGCGTACCTCGACCGGTTCGCCGACGCCGACGCGGCCCGGCTGCGGCCGCTGCTGGCCGGGGCCTCCGGGCGGCCGGTCACCTTCGGCTGGGGGCCGCGGTTCCTGCACTCCACCGGCCAGTACCACAAGGGCGGCCCGCAGGTCGGCAGCTACCTCCAGCTCACCGGCGCGGTCGCCGACGACCTGCCGGTGCCCGGCAAGCCGTACACCTTCGGGGAGTTGCAGGCGGCGCAGGCCACCGGCGACCGGCAGGCCCTGGCCGGGCGGGAGCGCCCCCTGGTGCGGCTGCACCTGACCGACCGGTCCGCGGGCGTGGCCCAGCTGCTCGATGCGGTCGGGGCGCTGCGGGCGTGACGATGAGGACCATGGACGATGCGGAGCGAGGAGGCGGTGTGAACCCGCTGCGCGACCCGCAGGACCGCCGGCTGCCGAGGATCCCGGAGCCGTGCGCTCTGGTGATCTTCGGCGTCACCGGCGACCTGGCCCGCAAGAAGCTCCTTCCGGCGGTGTACGACCTGGCGAACCGGGGGCTGCTGCCCCCGGGCTTCGTCGTCCTGGGTTTCGCCCGTCGGGACTGGGGCGACGGCGACTTCGAGTCGCTGGCCCACGAGGCCGCCAAGAAGCACGCCCGCACCCCCTGGCGGGAGGAGGTGTGGGCGCGGCTGGTCGGCAACATCAAGTTCGTGGGCGGCTCGTTCGACGACGACGCCGCGTTCGACCACCTCGCCGACACCCTCGACGAGCTGCGCCAGACGCACGGCATCCCGGGCAACGCCGCCTTCTACTTCTCCATCCCCCCGGCGGCGTTCCCCGTGGTGCTCAAGCAGCTGGCCCGCACGGGGATGGCCGACAACGCCAAGTCCGGCGGCTGGCGCCGGGTGGTGGTGGAGAAGCCGTTCGGGCACGACCTGCCCTCGGCGAAGGCGCTCAACGACCTGGTCGACGACGTCTTCACCCGCAAGGACGTCTTCCGCATCGACCACTACCTGGGCAAGGAGACCGTCCAGAACATCCTCGCCCTGCGGTTCGCCAACAACCTGTTCGAGCCGCTGTGGAACTCCAAGTACGTCGACTCGGTGCAGATCACCATGGCCGAGGACGTCGGCATCGGCACCCGCGCCGGCTTCTACGACTCGGCCGGCGCGGCCCGGGACGTGCTCCAGAACCACCTGCTCCAACTGCTGGCGCTGGTGGCGATGGAGGAGCCGACGAGCTTCGACGCGGACGAGATCCGCACCGAGAAGCTCAAGGTGCTGCGGGCGATCACCCTGCCGAAGGACATCGCGGAGGGCACCGTCCGCGGCCAGTACCTGCCCGGCTGGGTGGGCGGCCAGCGCGCGGTCGGCTACCTGGAGGAGGAGGGCGTCCCGGAGGACTCGACCACCGAGACGTACGTGGCGGTCCGGCTCGGCATCCAGAACCGCCGCTGGGCCGAGGTGCCGTTCTACATCCGGGCCGGCAAGCGGCTGCCGCGCCGCGTCACCGAGGTCGCCATCATGTTCAAGAAGGCGCCGCACCTGCCGTTCAACGCCGCCGACATGGAGTCGCTGGGAAACAACCAGCTCGTCATCCGGGTGCAGCCCGACGAGGGCGTGGTGCTCAAGTTCGGCTCGAAGGTGCCCGGCACCACGATGGAGGTCCGCGACATCGCGATGGACTTCCAGTACGGCGAGGCGTTCACCGAGTCCAGCCCCGAGGCGTACGAGCGGCTGGTGCTGGACGTGCTCATCGGTGACCGCACCCTCTTCCCGGACGCCGCCGAGGTCGAGCAGAGCTGGCAGGTGGTGGACCCGCTGGAGCACGCGTGGGCGGGCACGAAGCCGGAGCCGTACCGGGCCGGTGAGTGGGGGCCCCGCGCCGCCGACGAGATGCTGGCCCGCGAGGGCCGGGCCTGGCGCAGAGCGTGAGCAAGCCCAGCGAGTCAACCAGGAGGCTCCAGTGATCGGCCTGTGGGACACCACCGGCAACGAGGTGGTCAAGGCGCTCGCCGCCGAACGGCGCAGTGCCGGCGGGGTGGCCAGCGGCATGGCGCTCACCCTGATCGTGGTGGTGGACGAGAAGCGGGTCCGCGAGGCGGAGGCGGCGGCCACGATAGCGGCCGCCGCCCACCCCTGCCGGCTGGTGGTGGTCGTCCGCTCCGACGTCGAGCGGGAGCGCAACCGCCTCGACGCGGAGATCGTCGTCGGCGGTCGGCTCGGCCCCTGCGAGGCGGTGGTCACCCGGATGTACGGGCGGCTCGCCCTGCACGCCGAGTCGGTGGTGATGCCGCTGCTGGTGCCGGACGTGCCGGTGGTGACGTGGTGGCACGGCGAGCCGCCGGCCGAGATCGCCACCGACTTCCTCGGCGTCGTGGCCGACCGGCGGATCACCGACGCCGCGCAGGCCGCCGACCCGGTCGAGGCGCTGCGCCAGCGGGCCCGGGACTACGCGCCGGGCGACACCGACCTGGCGTGGACCCGGATCACCCCGTGGCGCACGCTGGTGGCCGGGGCGTTCGACACCACCCAGGCGCGGGTGACCGAGGCGACCGTGGTCGCCCCGGCCTCCGACCCCACCGCCGCGCTGATGCGGGGCTGGCTGGCCGCCCGGCTCGGCATCGACCCGGTGTGGCAGCGCACCGACGAGTTCCCCCGCATGCGGGAGGTGCAGCTGCGCTGCGCCAACGGCGACGAGCTGACGCTGACCCGGGAGGACAGCGCGGCGACGTTCCGGCGTACCGGCCAGGAGGACCGGCACCTGCCGCTCGTCCGCCGGCCGCTCGGCGACGAGCTGGCCGAGGAGTTGCGCCGGCTCGACGCCGACCAGGTCTACGCGGAGGCGCTGGGCACCACGGCCGGCCTGACCGGCCTGGACCAGCGCCCGGCGCAGCGGGTGCACGTCTGGAAGGACCCGGCCACCGCGCAGCGGGCCGAGGCGGGAGTGACCGCGCACGCGGGAACGAGCGCCCAGCACTGAGCGCCCGACTGCCGGGCGCACGAGGAACACCGACCGCGCGGCGGCCGGAGAAACGAAGGCACATCAGATGAGTGAGGCGAGTGTCGCCGTCCACGCCGACGCCGACCTGCTGGCCCAGGCGGTGGCCGCCCGGCTGGTGGTCAAGCTGCTCGACGCGCAGGCCGAGCGGGGCCAGGCGTCGGTGGTGCTGACCGGCGGGCGGATAGCCGCGGCGGTGCACCGGGCGGTGGCGGCGCTGCCGGCCCGCGACGCCGTGGACTGGTCCCGGGTGGACGTCTGGTGGGGCGACGAGCGGTTCCTGCCCGCCGGCGACCCGGAGCGCAACGAGACGCAGGCCCGGGCGGCCCTGCTGGACGTGGTGCCGCTGGACCCGGCCCGGGTCCACCCGATGCCCGCCTCCGACGGTCCAGCCGGGCCCGATCCGGAGGAGGCGGCCGCCCGCTACGCCGAGGAGCTGGCCCGGGCGGCGCGTCCCGGCCACGCCGCGCTCCCCCACTTCGACGTGCTGATGCTGGGCGTCGGCGAGGACGGGCACGTGGCGTCGGTGTTCCCGGAGCACCCGGTGCACCACGACACCCGGCCGGTCAGCGCCGTCCGCGGCAGCCCGAAGCCCCCGCCGGTGCGGACCACCCTGACCCTCCCGGCGATCAACACCGCCGAGGAGGTCTGGTTGGTGGCCAGCGGCGCCGACAAGTCCCGGGCGGTCGGCATGGCGCTGGCCGGGGCGGGGCCGGTGCAACTGCCGGCGGCCGGCGTGCAGGGCACGGGTCGGACGCTCTGGCTGCTGGACCGGGCGGCGGCGGCCGACGTGCCGGCCCGCCTGCGCAGCCTGCGCTGACGCGGGTGCGGAAGGGGCCCTGTCGACGAGGGCCCTTCCTCACTGCGCGGCGGTACGGCGGCGGCGCAGGTCGGCGAGGGCCTCGGCCAGGATGGCCTCCCCCTCCTCGGCGCTGCGCCGCTCCTTCACGTACGCCAGGTGGGTCTTGTAGGGCTCCGGCCGGGCCCGGCCCGGCGGGTTCTGCGCGTCCCGCCCGGCGGGGAGGCCGCACCGCGGGCAGTCCCACACCTCCGGTACCTCGGCGTCGGCGGCGATGCGGATCTCGGTGTGGTGGTCGTTGCGGCACCAGTAGGTGACCGCCCGGCACGGGACCGGCTGGTAGCGCTCGGCGCGGCGTTCGGGGGCGGTTCCGATGCGGGTGCCCCGGATGAGGTTGCCACTCGGCACGGCTGCTCGCTCCTGTCGTCGGGAGGGGTACCGCCGCGGAGGGGGCGGCGGGCGACGCGGTGCAGCGGGTGAAACGGACTGCGCGCGGCCCGTCAGTGACGGACCGCGCGCAGATTGTACGACTCGACGGCGCTCAGACGGCGCCGCTGGCCGTTTGGAGGCGCAGCCAGAGCCCGAGCCCGACGATGCAGGCGAACCAGACGATGCCCACCAGGACGGTGTAGCGGTCGAGGTTCTTCTCCGCCACCGACGACCCGGCGAGGCTGGAGCTGACGCCGCCACCGAACATGCTCGACAACCCGCCGCCCTTACCACGGTGCAGCAGGATCAGCATGGTCAGCAGGATGCTCGTGATGACCAGCAACACGATCAACGTGTATGCGAACCAGATCGGCATGGCTGGGGTCAGTCCTCTCGTTACGATCCTCGCCCGGGCAGATCGGGCACGGTGGCACCGACCGACGGACGGGCGGAGTCAAGGATAGCGAGCGATCAGCGGGCGATGTGCTCCGGGAACCGGCAGATCTTCGCGAACTCCTCGGCGTCCAGGCTCGCGCCGCCCACCAGCGCCCCGTCGACGTCCGGCTTTGCCATGATCGCCGCGACGTTGGAGGACTTGACGGAGCCGCCGTAGAGGACCCGGACCTGGTCGGCGGTGTCCTGGCCGAAGGACTCGGCCAGCCGCTGGCGGACCGCCTCGCACACCTCCTGCGCGTCCTCCGGGGTCGCCGTCTTGCCCGTGCCGATCGCCCAGACCGGCTCGTACGCCACCACGACCTTCGCCACCTGCTCGGCGGTCAGCCCCTTCAGGGCGCCGTCGAGCTGGTCGCTGCAGTGCGCCACGTGGGTGCCCCGGTCCCGGACGTCGAGCCCCTCCCCCACGCAGAGGATCGGGGTGAGCCCGTGGGTCAGCGCCGCCTGCACCTTGGCGTTGACGATCGCGTCGTCCTCGTGGTGGTAGGCGCGCCGCTCCGAGTGCCCGACCACCACGTACGTGCAGCCGAGCTTGGCCAGCATCGGGCCGGAGATGTCGCCGGTGTAGGCCCCCGACGCGTGCGGCGACAGGTCCTGCGCGCCGTAGCCGAGCAGCAGCTTGTCGCCGTCGACGGCGGTCTGCACGGTACGCAGGTCGGTGAACGGCGGCAGGACCACCGTCTCCACGTCGGTGAGCTGCTTCTCGGTCAGGCTGGCCGCCAGCTTCTGCACCAGCAGGTTGGCCTCGAGGTGGTTGAGGTTCATCTTCCAGTTGCCGGCCATCAGGGGCCGGCGGGTGGCGCTCGCCATCAGTTCTCCAGAGCTGCGATGCCGGGGAGGGTCTTGCCCTCCAGGTATTCCAAGGAGGCGCCACCGCCGGTGGAGATGTGCCCGAAAGCGGCCTCGTCCAGCCCCAGCGCGCGGACCGCCGCCGCCGAGTCACCGCCACCGACCACAGTGAACGCGTTGGCCTTCGCGATCGCCTCGGCGACCCCGCGCGTGCCGTGGGCGAACGCCGGCATCTCGAACACGCCCATCGGGCCGTTCCAGAAGATCGTCCGCGCGCCCTTGAGGGCGGCGGCGAACCCGGCGACCGTCTCCGGCCCGATGTCGAGACCCACCCGCTTGCTGGGAATGCCGTCGGCCGGCACGGTGTCGTGCGCGGCGTCCGGGGCGAACGCGTCCGCGGCCACCACGTCGACCGGGAGCAGGATCTTGTTCCCGGAGCGCTCCAGCAGGTTGCGGCAGGTCTCCACCATCTCCTCCTCCAGCAGCGAGGAGCCCACCTCGTGGCCCTGCGCCTTCAGGAAGGTGAAGCACATCCCGCCGCCGATGAGCAACCGGTCGACCGTCGGCAGCAGCGCCTCGATCACGGCGAGCTTGTCGGAGACCTTCGAGCCGCCGAGCACCACCACGTACGGCCGCTCCGGCTCGCCCGTGAGCTTCGAGAGGACCTCCACCTCGCGCAGCACCAGCCGGCCGGCGACGTGCGGCAGCCGCGCCGGCACGTCGTGGACGCTGGCGTGCTTGCGGTGCACGGCGCCGAACGCGTCGTCGACGTACGCGTCGCCGAGGGCGGCGAGCTGGTCGGCGAACGCGCCCCGCTCGGCGTCGTCCTTGCTGGTCTCGCCCTTGTTGAAGCGCAGGTTCTCCAGCAGCGCCACCTCGCCGTCGGCCAGCGCCTCCACGGCGGCGCGGGCGGACTCTCCGACGGTGTCGGTGGCGAAGTGCACCCGCGACCCGAGCAGCTCGCCGAGCCGCCCGGCGACCGGACGAAGGCTGAACTGCGGGTCAGGAGCGCCCTTCGGGCGGCCCAGGTGCGAGCAGACGACCACCTTCGCGCCGGCCTCGACAAGCGCGCCCAGCGTCGGCAGGACGGCCCGGATACGGCCGTCGTCCGTGATGTCACCGGTCTGCTTGTCGAGCGGGACGTTCAGGTCGGCGCGCACCAGCACGCGCCGACCCGACACCCCCTCGGCGAGCAGGTCGTCGAGGGTACGGATGCTCACAGCGACTGACCCACCAGCTTGACCAGGTCGACCAGGCGGTTGGAGTAGCCCCACTCGTTGTCGTACCAGCCGACGACCTTGACCTGGTTGCCGACGACCTTGGTCAGCGGCGCGTCGAAGATGCACGACGCCGGGTCGGTGACGATGTCGGCGGAGACGATCGGGTCCTCGTTGTAGACCAGGATGCCCTTGAGCGGGCCCTCGGCGGCGGCCTTCAGCGCGGCGTTGACCTCGTCCACCGTGGTCTCCCGGTTGACGTTGACCGTGAGGTCGGTGGTCGAGCCGGTCGGGATCGGCACCCGCAGCGCGTAGCCGTCCAGCTTGCCCTTCAGCTCCGGCAGCACCAGGCCGATCGCCTTCGCCGCGCCGGTCGAGGTCGGCACGATGTTCAGCGCGGCGGCGCGGGCACGGCGCAGGTCCTTGTGCGGCGCGTCCTGGAGGTTCTGGTCCTGCGTGTACGCGTGGATCGTCGTCATCAGGCCCTGCTGGATGCCGAACGTGTCGTGCAGGACCTTCGCCATCGGGGCGAGGCAGTTGGTGGTGCACGAGGCGTTGGAGATGATGGTGTGCTTGGCCGGGTCGTACTGGTCGTGGTTCACGCCCATGACGACCGTGACGTCCTCGTTCTTCGCCGGCGCGGAGATGATGACCTTCTTGGCCCCGCCGTCGATGTGCGCCTTGGCCTTGGTGGCGTCGGTGAAGAAGCCGGTGGACTCGATGACCACGTCCGCGCCGACCTCGCCCCACGGCAGCTTCGCCGGGTCCTTCTCGGCGTACGCCTTGATGGTCTTGCCGCCCACGGTGATCTCGTCGGCGGTGGCCTTCACCTCGTGCGGGAGACGACCCAGGATGCTGTCGTACTTGAGCAGGTGGGCAAGCGTCGCGTTGTCGGTCAGGTCGTTGACCGCCACGACCTCGACGTCAGCGCCGGACGCCAGCACTGCCCGGAAGAAGTTGCGGCCGATCCGGCCGAAGCCGTTGATGCCAACCCGGATGGTCACAGGTCCCATCTCCTCGCGTTCTGGTCCGCCGGCGTCAGACCCGGTCCGGCGGAGGTGTGTGCGCCGACCGTTGGAGCCGGCCGTTGACGGTTCATCTCGGCCACCCCGCCGCGGTCTCGAAGGACCTGACCGCCCGAGGCGGTGTGCACGGCGAGGAGTGCCTGTGCCGGCCCCCTTGCCGTACGCAGCGACCCTATCCGAGCGTGCGACGCCGTGCAGCGCCGGGTGGTGATCCCACTGGCGCCGCCGACCCTCACCGTCCTATCAGACCACGAGCATGTCGGGCGTGACGGCCGCTTCCGTATCCGGGATGCCCAGGTCCCGGGCCCGCTTGTCCGCCAGCGCCAACAGCCGGCGGATCCGGCCGGCGATGGCGTCCTTGGTCAGCGGGGGGTCGGCCAGCGCGCCCAGCTCCTCCAGCGACGCCTGCCGGTGCTCCAGGCGCAGCTGACCGGCCGAGGTCAGGTGGTTCGGGGCGTCGTCGGCGAGGATCTCCAGCGCCCGGGTGACCCGGGCGGCGGCGGCCACCGCGGCGCGCGCCGAGCGGCGCAGGTTGGCGTCGTCGAAGTTGGCCAGCCGGTTCGCGGTGGCCCGGACCTCGCGGCGGACCCGGCGCTCCTCCCAGGCCAGCACGCTGGAGTGCGCGCCGATGCGGGTGAGCAGCGCGGCGATCGCGTCGCCGTCCTTGACCACCACCCGGTCCACCCCGCGCACCTCGCGGTTCTTGGCGGTGATGCCGATCCGGCGGGCCGCGCCGACCAGGGCCAGCGCCGACTCGGGGCCGGGGCAGGTGATCTCCAGCGCGCTGGAGCGGCCGGGCTCGGTCAGCGAGCCGTGCGCCATGAACGCGCCCCGCCAGGCCGACACCGCGCAGCACACGTTCGCGGCGACGACGTGCGGCGGCAGGCCCCGCACCGGGCGGCCCCGCACGTCGAGCAGCCCCGTCTGCCGCGCGAGGGCCTCGCCGTCCTTGACCACCCGCACGATGAAGTGGCTGCCCTTGCGCAGGCCGCCGGAGGCCAGCACGTGGATCTCGCTGGGGTAGCCGTAGACCTCGGCGATCTCCCGCCGCAGCCGCCGGGCCACCGCCCCGGTGTCGAGTTCGGCCTCCACCACCACCCGACCGGAGACGATGTGCAGCCCGCCGGCGAAGCGCAGCAGCGCCGCCATCTCCGCCCGCCGGCAGCAGGGCTTGGGCACGTCGACCCGACTCAGCTCGTCCTTGACCGCAGCCGTCATCGCCATTGTGCGTCCCCTCACGGACCTGTTCCGGCGTGTCGCCGGAGATTACGTACGTGTCTAACGATCGGCGCCCAGGACAGGCACCAGTGCGGCGCCCAGGGCGGCCGGATCATGACGGGGAGTGCCGTCGGTGACCGCGACGGGAGCGAGGACCAGGCGGGCACCCAGCGATTCTGCCGCACGTTCGACCGGTTCGGGGTCACCCGCCGCCTTGGAATCGGCGACCACATGGTCGACCTTCAGCTCCGGCAGGTACCAGCGCAACGCCGCCAGGTGGTCGGCCAGGGAGAGCCCGAGCGTCTCCTTCTCCGACGCGAGGTTCAGCGTCACCAACCGCCGCGCGGGGCTGGCGACGACGGCGGCGGCCAACTCCGGCACCAGCAGGTGCGGCAGCACGCTCGTGTACCAGCTGCCGGGCCCGAAGATCAGCCAGTCCGCCGCGCCGATCGCGGCGACCGCCTGCGGGCAGGCCCGCGGGGCGACCGGGGTCAGCCGCAGCGACTCCACCCGGCCGGTGGTCACCGCGACCTGGTGCTGGCCGGTGACCGTACGCACCTCGTCCGGCCGGCCCGGGTCGGCGCCGCGCACCCGCGCCTCGATGCCCACCGGCTCGCAGGACATCGGCAGCACCCGGCCCACCGCGCCGAGCATCGCACCGGCGTGCTCCAGGGCGGCCACCGGGTCGCCGAGCAGCTCCATCAGCCCGCAGAGCACGAGGTTGCCCACCGCGTGCCCGGCCAGCCCGTCGCCCCGCCCAGGGGCCGGGTCCCCGGACCCCGGCGGCGGCACCTCGGCGAAGCGGTGCTGGAACAGGCCGGCGCTGCGCCGCGTGGCGGGGTGGTCCCCCGCCAGCGCCACCAGCGCCTGCCGCAGGTCGCCCGGGGGCAGGCCGCCCCGCTCGGCGCGCAGCCGGCCGCTGGAGCCGCCGTCGTCGCCGACGGTGACCACCGCCGTGATGTCCAGGTCCAGCTCGGGGGCGCAGCGGCGCAACGCGCGCAGCGAGACGGACAGGCCGTGCCCGCCGCCGAAGGCGACCACCCGCGTCGCCGTCACTCGCGCCCCAGGTCGCGGTGCTGGGCGTTGGCGGCCAGGCCGGACTGGCGCAGCCGGGCCGCCAACTCCTCGGCGATGGCCACGCTGCGGTGCTTGCCGCCGGTGCAGCCGACCGCGACGGTCAGGTAGCGCTTGCCCTCCCGCTCGAAGCCGGCGGTGGTGGCGTTGACCAGATCGGCGTACGAGGCGACGAAGGCGTCCGCGCCCTCCTGCCCCAGCACGTACGAGCTGACCGCCTCCTCCCGGCCGGTGTGCTCGCGCAGCTCGGGCACCCAGTACGGGTTGGGCAGGAAACGGGCGTCGAGCACGAAATCGGCGTCCGGCGGCAGGCCGTACTTGAAGCCGAAGGAGAGCACGGTGACCCGCAGCCGGCGGGCGTCCTCGCCGCCGAACAGCTCCTCGATGCGGCGGCGGAGCTGGTTGACGTTCAGGTGGCTGGTGTCGATGATCACGTCGGCCTGGTCGCGGGCCTCCTCCAGCAGGCCGCGCTCGACCGCGATGCCGTCGGCGAGCCGCCCGTCGCCCTGCAACGGGTGCGACCGGCGGACGCTCTCGAACCGCCGGATCAGCACCTCGTCGTCGGCGTCGACGAACACCACCCGGGGCGAGAAGCCGCGCTCCTTCAGCTCCCGGATCGCCCCCGCCAGGTCGGTGGAGAAGGCGCGCGAGCGCACGTCCAGCACCATCGCGGTGCGCCGGGCCGCCCCGCCGGCCTTGAACGCCAGCTCCGCCATGTCGAGCATGAGCGCCTGGGGCAGGTTGTCCACCACGTAGAAGCCGACGTTCTCCAGCGCCCGGGCGACCGTGCTGCGACCGCCGCCGGAGAGGCCGGTGACCACCACCAGGGTGGTGTCCGGCTCCGCCGGGGCCGGCTGCCCCGTCACCGTCGCGCCCCGATCCTCGGCCGTACGCGCCTCGCTCACCCACTACCCCCCAGCCGTGGCGCCGCGGCCGGGACCCCCGGCCGCGTGGTCAATCTGCGACTCTATCCCGCCGCTGCCGGCCCACCGTCGTACGCCCGCGGGCGGCGTGGCCCGACGGGCTGCCGCACCTCCGTCGGCGTCCGGCCCGGCCGCCCCGCCCGGCGGGCGGTGGGGAGCCGCCGGTGTCCGGCCGTCCGGGCGCGGCCGGCGCGCCGGGGCTGCTCGGGCCGGCCGGGTGTCGGGGGCGGTTCGTAGAATCCCCGGATGGCTTCCCCCACCGACCTGCGCACGTCCGACGCCCTGGAGACGCTGCGCCGGGTGTTCGGCTACGACGCCTTCCGCGGCTTCCAGCAGGAAGTGATCGACCACGTGGTGGCCGGCGGCGACGCGTTGGTGCTGATGCCGACCGGTGGCGGCAAGTCACTGTGCTACCAGATCCCGGCGCTGGTGCGTGACGGCGTGGCGGTGGTGGTCTCGCCGCTGATCGCGCTGATGCAGGACCAGGTCGACGCGCTGACCGCGGTCGGCGTGCGGGCCGGCTTCCTCAACTCGACGCAGGACCTCGACGCCCGCCGCGCGGTGGAGCGGGCGTTCGTCGGCGGCGAGCTGGACCTGCTCTACCTCGCCCCGGAGGCGCTGGGCACCCGCCCGGTGCAGCAGCTGCTCGACCGGGGCCGGATCGGCCTGTTCGCCATCGACGAGGCGCACTGCGTGTCGCAGTGGGGGCACGACTTCCGCCCCGACTACCTCGCCCTGTCGATGCTGCACGAACGCTGGCCGGACGTGCCCCGGATCGCGCTCACGGCCACCGCGACCAGCGCGACCCGCGCCGAGATCGCCACCCGGCTGAAGCTCACCGACGCCCGGCACTTCGTGGCCAGCTTCGACCGGCCCAACATCCAGTACCGGATCGTGCCCAAGCGCGAGCCCCGCAAGCAGCTGCTGGGCCTGCTGCGCGACGAACACCCCGGCGACGCCGGCATCGTCTACTGCCTGTCCCGCGCCTCCGTGGACAAGACGGCGGAGTTCCTCACCGCCAACGGCATCGCCGCGCTGCCCTACCACGCCGGCCTGGACGCGGCGACCCGCGCGCGGAACCAGCAGCGGTTCCTGCGCGAGGACGGCCTGGTGATGGTGGCGACCATCGCCTTCGGCATGGGCATCGACAAGCCCGACGTCCGCTTCGTCGCCCACCTCGACCTGCCCAAGTCCGTCGAGGGCTACTACCAGGAGACCGGCCGCGCCGGGCGGGACGGGCTGCCGTCGACCGCCTGGCTGGCGTACGGGCTGCAGGACGTGGTGCAGCAGCGCAAGATGATCGAGACCTCGGAGGGCGACCTCGCCCACCGGCGCAACCTCGCCGCCCACCTCGACGCGATGCTGGCGCTCTGCGAGACGGTCCGCTGCCGCCGCGCCCAACTGCTCGACTACTTCGGCGAGCAGACGACGGCCGCCTGCGGCAACTGCGACACCTGCCTCGACCCGCCGGAGTCGTGGGACGGCACGGTCGCGGCGCAGAAGCTGCTCTCCACGGTGTTCCGGCTCGACCGGGAACGCAACCAGCGCTTCGGCGCGGGGCACTGCGTCGACATCCTGCTCGGCCGCACGACCGACAAGGTCACCCAGTACGGCCACGACTCGCTGACCGTGTTCGGCATCGGCGGCGAGCTGCGCGAGGCCGAGTGGCGCGGCGTGGTGCGCCAACTCCTGGCCGAGGGGCTGCTGGCGGTCGAGGGCGACTACGGCACGCTGGCCCTGACCGAGGCCAGCGCGGAGGTGCTGGGCCGCCGCCGCACGGTGATGATGCGGCGCGAGCCGGAGCGGGTCGCCTCACCCCGGGCAGCCAAGCCGCGGGGGGCGGCCACCGTCGTGGCCGACCTGTCGCCGGCGGCCGCCGGGGTCTTCGAGCGGCTGCGCGCGTGGCGGGCGGCCACCGCCAAGGAGCAGGGCGTCCCGGCGTACGTGATCTTCCACGACGCGACGCTGCGGCAGATCGCCACCGACGCGCCGGCCTCCCTGGCGGAGCTGTCCCGGGTCAGCGGCGTCGGCGAGAACAAGCTGGCGAAGTACGGCGAGCAGATCCTGGCCGTCCTGGCCGAGTGACCGGCGGCCGGCTGAGCCAGCGGCTACTCGACCGCAGCTGCCGGCGACGGGTTCGCCGGGCGCGACGATCGGGTCGGGAAGCAGAACCTCCCGACCCGATCGCGGTTGATCGCCGGAGCGGCCCGGCAGTCCGGATCAACCGGCGGAGTCTGCCTCAGGGCTGAGACGGAACACCTCGTCGGAACGGGTGTAGTACAACGTGTGCCCGTCACGGGCGAAGGTGTAGTTGGTGATCCCGGCGGCCAACCTCCGTGACTCCAGTGTCGTCGCATCGACCTGGAAGAGGTTGCCCCGGCTCAACGCGTACAGGGTGCCGTCCTCGGCGAACTCGAGGTCCGCGCTGACCCAGACGGCGGCCCCCTGCCACAGGTACGGGGTGAGCTGGGTCTTGCGCAGCACCTGGCCGGTGGCCGGGTCCAGCTCGTACAACCGACCCATGTCGATCGCCCAGAGGTTGCCGTTCGGGGCGACGGTCAGGGCGGTCACGGCCTCAACCTCCGGGCTGAGCGTGATCTCCCACAGCTTGGCGGCGCGGGTGGTGTCCCAGGCGAAGATCTTCGCGGTCCGGTCCGTCGGCGTGGAGCCCAGCCCACCGTGGACGGAGGTGCCGGCGAAGAGCACCTGGCCCGCCGCGGCCAGCGACACGATACTGTGGCCCGGAACGACATCCCGGTGCGTGACAAGTTCCCCGGTCTGCGGGTCGTACAGGCCGAGAACCCCGCCGAGCTTGCCGTAGGAGGGGACAGTGCCGAAGGCCACCCGGTCGCCCACGGACGCCCAGGCGAACGGCCGGTCCTGTTCGAGGTGCTCCAGGCTGCCGACGTGCTCGGGGTTGGTGGCGCCGTCCCACTGCCGCGTCGGGTCGTACCGGTACAGGTTGGCCCGGGTGTACGTCCCGAGGTAGAGGTCGCCGTCGTGGGCCAGCATCCCCTCGACCTGCCCGACGTGCCCGCGCGGCAGCTGCTCGGTGGTCCCCGTCGCCGGGTCGTACGCGGAGACACCCTCGTACATGTAACCGCCGGTGTAGATCCGACCGTCGGGTCCCCGGCCGATCGACTGGATCTTGATCGGTGCCGTCTCCACGTCGGCCTGGCGGATGTCGTGCTTTCCGGTCACCGGGTTGTAGAGAGCCAGCTCGCCGGTCTGGTACATGAACGCGAGCGTGTTGCCCGGGAAGTCTGCGCTGCCCAGGTGCACCCAGCCGAAGTCCCGCGCCGGCCTGAGGTTCTTCATGCCCGTCCTTCGCACCTGGCCGGATGTGAGGTTGTAGGCACGCAGTTCACCGGCCGCGTCGATGTAGTAGACGTCCCGTTGCGGCCCGGGCTCCGACACACTGCCGAACGAGGTCGGCCCGAGATCGGTGGCCCACTCACCTCGCTTCAGGTCGTAGGCGAGCAGGTGGTTGCCCGGGGTGACCCGGGCGAACATCGTGTCGCCCCGGATGTCGAGGAAGTAGACGAACTCGTTGTCGCGGTGCTCGGCGGGGAGCTCGATGGTGCGCCGGGTCCCGTTGCCGGGATCGAGCACGACGATGCGCGGCTTCGAACTGCCGAGGCCGGCGTAGACCAGTCCGTCGGCGACGGCGACGCTGCGCACGTACGCCTCCTCCGAGACGCTGCCGTAGCTGGTGAAGTCACCGGTGGCGGGGTTGAAGCTGAACACCTCACCCTTCGGGTAGGTGCCACCCCAGACGATGCCGTTCTCGTCGACCTCCAGGTCCCACAGGTAGAGGGCGTTCGGGGTGGCCCGGCCCAGCGACTCCAGCTTGGCGGTCGACGGCGACCAGCGGTAGAGCGCCCCGTCGTTGTAGGCACCGACGTAGACCGAGCCGTCGCCGCCAGTGATGACTGTCCATGATCCCTGTGCGCCAGCGGGCAGGGAGACCGCGTGCCTGAGATCGCCGGACGCTACGTCGATCACCTCGAACCGGGCGGGCGTACCCGTGGTGACGGCGTATATCTCCTCGCGACCGTCGGGCCCCACACCGTACGCGGTGTCGAGGATGTTGGCGGCCACCACAGGGTGCCCGATGGAGGTCTCGGTCCGCGGCACAGCGCGCCGGAACGTGACGTCGTCCCAGGTGACGCTGGTGACGTCGCCGGTGGACGAGTAGAGCAGGATCCGGGCGGCGGCCGTCCCCGCAGGGGTTGTCGCGGTCACCCCTTCCCAGGCCCAGGCGGTCGGGTCGCCGTAGTAGATGCGGTGCGAGCTGCTGGACAGCTGCCGCCCCGCCGCGTCGTAGTAGTAGACGACGATCGACGGAATGCCCCGCTTGACGAGCACCCAGGCCCCGAAGTCGTACTTCTGGCCAGCGATCACCGGCACCGGGTCGCTGAGCAGGCCAAACTGGCCGGTGTTGCTGGGATCCTCCATGGAAAGCGCCTGCGACCCGCCGCGCGTCGGCGATGCGACAACGCTGAAGCCGCCCGTCCCGTATCTTTGGGTCCAGCCCGGAATTGCAGTAGCCGAGGCAGGATCCTCGAATCCACCGTTCCGCACGACCGGGTCCACGGTCAGCGACTGGGCCGGCGCAGCGGCGAGAGCCCCGCTACCCGTTGACGCCATGAGGACACCGGCCGCTATGGCCAGGCGCAGTTTCCGCATCGATATGAGCAAGTCGACCTCCGTCAGAGCGGTGGCGTGAAGGAAGATTCGCGGCTGTCGACGGTTTCCCACCCACCATCACGGGCCGCATTACGGCCTTGACCGTATATCGAACCTGCCGGATGTCAAGACCCTGACGCAGTCGGGCACGGCGGCCGGCCGCGGGCCGCGGCGGCGGCTCGGTGGGCGTGGGCCGGCGGCCGTACCGCCGGCAGCTCGGGGGTCCGGAAGAAGGCGAGGGCCCGGAAGGGCCGGTTACCTGCCGTGGACGCCCGGAAGGGCCGGTACGGCACGGAGCAGAGGCGTCTGGACTGGCAGTCAGGACCGCGCGGACGGCTCACCGCCGCCGAGGGCGGCGAGGATCGCCTCGGCGGTGCGCCGACCGACGCCGGGCACCTCGGTGATCTCCTCGACGGTGGCGGCGGAGAGCCGCTTGAGTGAGCCGAAGTGCCGCAGCAGCGCCTTGCGCCGCACCTCGCCCAGGCCGGGGACCTTGTCCAGCGCCGACTCGGTCATCCGCTTCGAGCGCCGCTGCCGGTGGAAGGTGATGGCGAAGCGGTGGGCCTCGTCGCGCACCCGTTGCAGCAGGTAGAGCCCCTCGGACGTGCGCGGCAGGATGACCGGGAACTCGTCGTCGGGCAGCCAGACCTCCTCCAGCCGCTTCGCCAGGCCGCAGAGCGCCACGTCGTCGACGCCCAGCTCCGCGAGGGCCTGGGCCGCCGCCGCGACCTGAGGCGCGCCGCCGTCGACCACCACCAGCTGCGGCGGGTACGCGAACCTGCGCGGCCGGCCGGTGGTCGGGTCGATCAGGGTGCCGACCCGCGGCTCGTCGGACCCGGCCTGCCCGGCCGGGGCGTCGGGGTCGTCGGCCGGCTCGACGCCCACCTCACCGGTCTCGGCGCGGGCGTCGAGATAACGGGCGAAACGGCGGCGCAGCACCTCCGACATGGCGGAGAGGTCGTCGGTGGCGCCACGGATGATGAACCGTCGGTATTCGCTCTTGCGGGGCAGCCCGTCCTCGAAGACGACCATGCTGGCCACCACGTCGGTGCCCTGGATCTGCGAGATGTCGAAGCACTCGATGCGCAGCGGCGAGGTGCGCATGTCGAGCGCCTCGCTGATCTCGTCGAGGGCCTTGCTCCGGGTGGTCAGGTCGCCGGCGCGGCGCAGCTTGTGCCGCGCGAGGGCGTCCTTGGCGTTGCGTTCGACCGTCTCCAGCAGGGACCGCTTGTCGCCGCGCTGCGGCACCCGCAACGTCACCCTGCTGCCCCGGTGGCTGGAGAGCCAGTCGGCCAGCGCGACGGCGTCGGCGGGCAACTCCGGCACGAGCAGCTCGCGCGGCACGTCGGCCTCGCCCTGCTCACCGCCGTAGACCTGCGTGCAGAAGTGGTGCACCAGGTCGCCCGTGGTCAGGTCCTCCGTCTTCTCCACCACCCAGCCACGCTGGCCCCGGACCCGGCCGTCGCGGACGTGGAACACCTGGACGGCCGCCTCCAGGGGGTCGTCGGCGAACGCGACCACGTCGGCGTCGGTGCCGTCGCCGAGCACCACCGTCTGCTTCTCCATCGCCCGGCGCAACGCGGCGATGTCGTCGCGCAGCCGGGCCGCCCGCTCGAACTCCAACTGCTCGCTGGCCTCGGTCATCTCCCGTTCCAGCTTGCGGACCATCGTGTCGGTGCGGCCCGCCATGAACTCGCAGAAACCGTCGACGATCTCGCGGTGCCGCTCCGGGGTGACGCTGCCGACGCACGGCGCCGAGCACTTGCCGATGTAGCCCAGCAGGCAGGGGCGGCCGACCTGGCCGGCGCGCTTGAACACCCCGGCGGAGCAGGTGCGGGCCGGGAAGACCCGCAGCAGCAGGTCGAGCGTCTCGCGGATCGCCCACGCGTGCGAGTAGGGCCCGAAGTAGCGCACCCCCTTGCGCTTGGCGCCCCGCATCACCTGCAGGCGCGGGAACTCCTCGTCGAGGGTGACCGCCAGATAGGGGTACGACTTGTCGTCGCGGTAGCGGACGTTGAAGCGCGGATCGTACTGCTTGATCCAGGTGTATTCGAGCTGGAGCGCCTCGACCTCGGTGCCGACCGTGACCCAGTCGACCGACTCGGCGGTGGTGACCATCTGCTGGGTGCGCTGGTGCAGGCCCCACAGGTCGGCGAAGTAGGAGTTGAGGCGGCTGCGCAGGTTCTTCGCCTTGCCGACGTAGATCACCCGGCCGGTGCCGTCGCGGAACCGGTAGACCCCCGGTGACTCCGGGATCGTGCCGGGCGCGGGACGGTAGGTCGAGGGGTCAGCCACGGCAGCAAGCCTAGTCCGCACCCCCGACAGCCCCCGCCAGGAGCGCGGGCGCCGCCCCACCCGCCCGGGCCCGGTGGACGACCCGCCGGCGACGCGGCCGGTGTCCTGGTGCTGGAGCGGTTCCTGCCGCCGGCCGCCCTCCGGGAGCCCCCGCCGGCCGGCCGGCGGGCGACGGTCGACGCGGCCGCCACGACGGGATGACGACGGCCGACGACCCGGTGGGGTCGCCGGCCGCGGTGCGTCCGGTCAGGCCAGCGAGATCTGGTCGCCCGTGACCTTGATGTTCTTCGGCGGGAGGGGCTTGGTGGCCGGGCCGCCCTTCACCGAGCCGTCCTCGATGGAGAACTTGCTGAAGTGGCAGGTGCAGTTGATGGTGCCGCCGTCGACGTTGGTCACCGGGCAGCCCTGGTGCGTGCAGATCGAGTCGAAGGCCTTGAAATCACCCGCGGTCGGCTGCGTGATCACCACGCCCTGGGCGGGGTAGACGGCGCCGCCGCCGACCGGGATGTCGGCGGTGCGGGCCAACGACTGCGCACCCGCGCGGTCGCCGCCGCCGGCGTCGCCGCTGCTGGGCACCGCCGGGCCGCCGCTGGTCGGGGTCGCGCCGCCGCCGGAGTCGTCGCTGCCGCAGGCAGCCAGGACCACCGCCGCGCCGACCGCGCCGGCGCCCGTGAGAAGGGCACGCCGGGTCTGCGTCGCCGGCCCGGTCAGCTCCTGCTCGTCACTCATGCCTTGCCTCTCTCTCGGCTGCCGCCGCCCAGTGATGATCCGCGGCCACGCTCGGGTACACGCAACACTGTGCCCGACGGTTCACCCGATCGGCGAGCACCGGGCTGGCCGGACGGGCCCGGCGGCCCGCCCGGTCGGGTGCCGGCGCGCCTCAGCGGGCCCCGGCCGGGACCTTCCGCGCGCGGGACTTCGCGCCGTTGGCCTTGGCCGCCCGGGAGGTGGCCGCCGCCGCGCCCTTGGCCTCGCCGTCGAGCTTGAGCACCTGCCGCAGGAACTGCCCGGTGTGGCTCTCGGGCACCTCGGCGACCTCCTCGGGAGTGCCCGTGGCGAGCACCGTGCCGCCCCGGTGACCGCCCTCGGGGCCCATGTCGATCAGCCAGTCGGCCGACTTGATCACGTCGAGGTTGTGCTCGATCGTGATCACCGTGTTGCCCTTGTCGACCAGCCCTTCCAGCACCATCAACAGCTTGCGGATGTCCTCGAAGTGCAGGCCGGTGGTCGGCTCGTCGAGGACGTAGACCGTCCGGCCGGTGGAGCGCTTCTGCAGCTCCGAGGCGAGCTTGACCCGCTGCGCCTCGCCGCCGGACAGCGTCGGCGCGGGCTGGCCGAGCCGGACGTAGCCCAGGCCGACGTCCACCAGCGTCCTGAGGTGCCGGTAAATGGCCGGGATCGCGGAGAAGAACTCCGCCGCCTCCTCGATCGGCATCTCCAGCACGTCGGAGACGGTCTTGCCCTTGTAGTGGACCTCCAGGGTCTCCCGGTTGTAGCGGGCGCCCTTGCAGACCTCGCACGGGACGTACACGTCGGGCAGGAAGTTCATCTCGATCTTGATGGTGCCGTCGCCGGAACACGCCTCGCAGCGGCCGCCCTTGACGTTGAACGAGAACCGGCCCGGACCGTACCCCCGGACCTTTGCCTCGGTGGTCTCCGCGAAGAGCTTGCGGACGTGGTCCCAGACCCCCGTGTAGGTGGCCGGATTGGACCGCGGGGTACGCCCGATCGGCGACTGGTCGACGCCGACCACCTTGTCGACGTGCTCCAGCCCGGAGACCCGGGTGTGCCGGCCGGGGACCAGCCGCGCGCCGTTGATCTGGTTGGCCAGCACCGCGTAGAGGATGTCGTTGACCAGCGTGGACTTGCCGGAGCCGCTGACCCCGGTGACCGCGATGAGCTGACCCAGCGGGAACGACACGGTCAGGTTGCGCAGGTTGTGCTCGCGCGCGCCGTGCACGACCAACTCCCGGCCGGGGGTCTGCGGGCGGCGCTGCTGCGGCGTCGGGATGGACCGGCGGCCGGACAGGTACGCCCCGGTCACCGACTCCGGGTTCTCCAGCAGCGCCGGCACCGAGCCGCTGTGCACGATCTTGCCGCCGTGCTCGCCGGCGCCCGGGCCGATGTCGACGATCCAGTCGGCGGTGCGGATGGTGTCCTCGTCGTGCTCGACCACGATCAGCGTGTTGCCCAGGCCGCGCAGCCGGACCAGGGTCTCGATGAGCCGGTGGTTGTCCCGCTGGTGCAGCCCGATCGACGGCTCGTCGAGCACGTAGAGCACCCCGACCAGGCCGGAGCCGATCTGGGTGGCCAACCGGATGCGCTGCGCCTCACCACCGGAGAGGGTGCCGGCCGGGCGGTCCAGGGAGAGGTAGTCCAGGCCGACGTCGAGCAGGAACTTCAGCCGGGCGTTGATCTCCTTGAGCACCCGCTCGGCGATCATCTTCTGCCGGTCGGTCAGCTCGATGCCGGCGAGCAGGTCGGCGGCCTCGCCGACCGACAGGTTGCAGACCTCGGCGATGCTCTTGCCGGCCAGGGTCACCGCGAGCACCTCGGGCTTGAGCCGGGCGCCGCCGCAGGCCGCGCACGGCACGTCCCGCATGTAGCCCTCGTACTTCTCCCGCGACCACTCCGACTCGGTGTCGGTGTGCCGGCGCTCGATCCACTGCACCACGCCCTCGAAGCCGGTGTAGTAGGAGCGCTCGCGGCCGAACTTGTTGCGGTAGCGCACGTGCACCTGGTCGTCGGAGCCGTGCAGGATCGTCTTCTGCGCCCGGGACGGCAGGGCCCGCCACGGAGTGTCGACGTCGAAGTGCTCGGCCTCGCCGAGGGCCTCCAGCAGGCGGAGGAAGTATTCCAGGTTGTGCCCGGTCGACCAGGGCTGGATGGCGCCCTCGCGCAGGCTGCGCTCGGGGTCGGGGACGACCAGCTCGGGGTCGACCTCCTTCTTGGTGCCGATGCCCGTGCACTCCGGGCACGCCCCGTAGGGCGCGTTGAAGGAGAAGACCCGGGGCTCCAGGTCCTCGATGGCGAGCGGGTGGTCGTTGGGGCAGGCCAGGTGCTCGGAGTAGCGCCGCTCGCGCTCCGGGTCGCCCTCGGCCAGGTCGACGAAGTCGAGCAGCACGAGGCCGTTGGAGAGGCCCAGGGCGGCCTCGACCGAGTCGGTCAGCCGCTGCTTGGCGCTCGGCTTGACGGTGAGCCGGTCGATCACCACCTCGATGGTGTGCTTCTCCTGCTTCTTTAGCTTCGGCGGCTCGGTGAGCGGGTGCACCACGCCGTCGACCCGGGCCCGGGCGTAACCCTTGGCCTGGAGCTCGGCGAAAAGGTCGACGTACTCGCCCTTGCGGCCGCGCACCACCGGCGCGAGCACCATGAACCGGGTGCCCTCGGCCATGGCGAGGACCCGGTCGACGATCTGCTGCGGCGTCTGCCGGGAGATCCGCTCGCCGCAGACCGGGCAGTGCGGCTCGCCGATGCGGGCGAACAGCAGCCGGAGGTAGTCGTAGACCTCCGTGATGGTGCCCACCGTCGAGCGCGGGTTGCGCGAGGTGGACTTCTGGTCGATGGAGACGGCCGGGCTGAGGCCCTCGATGAAGTCGACGTCCGGCTTGTCCATCTGGCCGAGGAACTGCCGCGCGTACGACGACAGCGACTCGACGTAGCGGCGCTGCCCCTCGGCGAAGATCGTGTCGAAGGCCAGGCTCGACTTGCCCGACCCGGAGAGCCCGGTGAAGACGATCAGGGCATCCCGGGGCAGGTCGAGACTGACGTCACGCAGGTTGTGCTCGCGCGCGCCACGGATGATCAGTCGGTCGGCCACTGTCCGTGTACTCCCGGGTGAAGAAGATGAGGAGGAAATGTCCGCTCTGAGGCTGGTCTGAGCGGTTGTCTGCGCACAGGAAAGGCGCCCCGGCAACTCTAGCCCCGAGGTACGACACTTTTCCCCGCCGGCACGTTCCCCCAGCTCAGCCCGGTCGGCCGCGCCGCCGCCCACCCCCTCTGGCACGGGC
>NZ_JBEYTP010000012.1:0-130660 GCF_040643125.1 Micromonospora sp. NPDC047465 | reverse complement strand
CGAAGCGCCCGCCGCGAAGCGCCCGCCGCGAAGCGCCCGCCGCGAAGCGCCCGCCGCGAAGCGCCCGCCGCGAAGCGCCCGCCGCGAAGCGCCCGCCGCGAAGCGCCCGCGGCCGGTCGAGCGCCACGCGCCGACCGGCCGCTGTCGCGCGACGACCCCGTCAGGGGCGGGCGGCCCGCCGGCGGGCGGAGCGCCAGCCGCCGCGCCGCTCGGCGGCCAGCCGCGCCTCGCGCCGCCGGCTCTCGTACGCCACCTCCCGCTGCAACCGGCGCCAGCTCTCCCAGCGCCGCGCCGGCAGCTCGCCGTTCTCCAGCGCCTCGCGCACCGCGCAGCCGGGCTCCCCGTCGTGCCCGCAGTCGGCGTACCGGCAGCCGGTGGCCAGCTCGGCGATGTCGGCGAACGCCCGGTCCAGCCCCGCCGAGCCGTCCAGCAGGCCCACGGCCCGCACCCCCGGGGTGTCCAGCACCGCCCCGCCACCGGGCACCGGGACCAGCGCCCGCCACGTGGTGGTGTGCCGGCCCTTGCCGTCGACGCGCCGGATCGCCTGGGTGGGCATCACCACGGCCCCGGCCAGCGCGTTGACCAGGCTCGACTTGCCGGCACCGGACGGGCCGAGCAGGCCGAGCGTGCGGCCGGGCGCCACCTCGGCGCGCAGCGGCTCCAGCCCGGTGCCGCGCTCGGCGCTGACAGCCAGCACCGGCACCCCGGGGGCGACGGCGGTGAGCTGGCGTGCCACCGCCTGCGGGTCGGCCGCCAGGTCGGCCTTGGTGAGCACCACCAGCGGCCGGGCGCCCGATTCGTGCGCCAGGGACAGCAGCCGTTCGATCCGGCCGATGTCCGGCTCCGGGTGCACCGGCTCCACCACCGCGGCGGCGTCCAGGTTGGCGGCCAGCACCTGGCCGCTGGCGTCCTTGCCGGCGGTCCGCCGGACCAGGGCGGTGCGCCGCGGCAGCACCGCCTCCACGGTCACGTTGCGGTCCGGCCAGGTGCCCAGCAGCACCCAGTCGCCGGCGCAGGGCAGGCGGGTCAGGTCCCGGGCGGCGGCGGCGAGGACCGCCCCGCCCAGGGTGGCGCGGACCGGGCCGTCCGCACAGAGCACGGTGCAGACGCCCCGGTCCACCCGGGCCACCCGGCCCGGGCGGTGGTCGTTGCGCCGTCGTACGTGTGCCGCCCGGTCGGCGTCCCAGCCGAGGGCGGTGATATCGATGGTCATGGCATTCCTTGTCGGTGTCGGAGCGGGTGGTGCACGCGTGCTGCGACCGGCAACGTCACCACCTCCTCCCCGACTTCCGGTGCCGCGTCCGACGCCGACGGTAGGGCGCGCGACGACGCGCCGAAAGCGATTTCCCCGGCGACTCGGGGCGGCCCGACGGTTAGGGTCGGTACGTGACCACTGATCCACTCCTGCTGACCGGCGAGGTGGACGCGGCCACGGACCGCCTGCTGCGGACCGCGGCCACCTTCGACGGTGCGGACATCGCCGCCGCCTCCCTGCTGCCCGGCTGGACCCGCGGGCACGTGCTGGCACACCTGGCCCGCAATGCCGACGGCTTCGTCAACCTGTTCACCGCGGCCCGCACCGGCGAGCCCGTCCCGATGTACGCCTCCGCGACGGCCCGGGAGGCCGACATCGAGGCCGGCGCTCCCCGGCCGCCCGAGGCCCACCTCGACGACCTGCGCCGCTCGGCCGACCGGTTCGCCGAGGCGGTCGCGGCGATGCCCGTCGAGGCGTGGGCGGGCACGGTCCAGACCCGGCGCGGCCCGTGGCCGACGGCCATGCTGGTCTGGGGCCGGCTGCGCGAGATCGAGGTGCACCACGTGGACCTCGACGCCGGTTACCGGCCGGCCGACTGGCCCGAGTCGTTCGGCCACCGGCTGCTGCACGAGGTCGCCGGCGACCTCGCCGGCCGCGCCGACGTGCCGCCGATGGTGCTGCGCTTCGACGGCAGCCGGCACGAGCTCGTCGTCGGCGACCGCTCGGCCGCGCCCACGGTCGCCGGCTCCGCCCCGGAACTCGCCGCCTGGCTGATCGGCCGCAGCCCCGGCACCGTGCTGGCCGTCACTCCTGACGGTCCCCTGCCGCAACCACCGGAATGGATATAGCCAGACCATGACCTACAGCGGAGACGTCACGCCCGGCGGTGTGCCGGCCGTACGCGAGCTCGACGCGCTCACCATCACCAAGGTGTCGGTGGGCCCGATGGACAACAACGCCTACCTGCTGCGCTGCCGGGCCACCGGCGAGCAGGTGCTGATCGACGCGGCGAACGAGGCCCCGCGCCTGCTCGACCTGGTCGGCGACGCGGGGCTGGGCACCGTGGTCACCACCCATCAGCACATGGACCACTGGGTGGCGCTGGAGGAGGTGGTCGCCAAGACGGGCGCCCGCCCGCTGGTGCACGCCGACGACGCGGCGGGGCTGCCGATCGAGGCGGAGACGCTGGCCGACGGCGACACCGTGCCGGTGGGCGACTGCGCGTTGGAGGTCATCCACATCAAGGGGCACACCCCCGGCTCGATCGCGCTGCTCTACCGCGACCCGGCCGGGACGCCACACCTGTTCACCGGCGACAGCCTCTTTCCCGGCGGGGTCGGCAACACCGACAAGGATCCGGAGCGGTTCGCCGCGCTGATCGACGACGTGGAGCACAAGCTGTTCGACCGGTTGCCCGACGACACCTGGTTCTACCCCGGCCACGGCAAGGACAGCACGCTCGGCGCGGAGCGCCCGGCGCTGCCCCAGTGGCGCGCCCGCGGCTGGTGAGCACCGGCGGGGCCGGGCACCTCGCGCGCCCGGCCCCGCTCCCCCGTTGGGCGGCGGTCAGCCCCCGGTGACCGCCCGCAGCCGGCGCCGCGTGCCCATCAGCACCACCCCCGCCAGCAGCAGCCCGACCGCCATGGTGACCAGCATCGGGCTGGACTCCCCGGGCAGCAGCCCGGCCAACGACCGCGAGGCGGTCCCCAGCACCAGGTAGAGCCCGGCCCACGCCGCCGCGCCGACCGTCGCGCAGCCCAGGAAGCGCCGGTACGACATCCGCAGCCCGCCCGCCGCCAGCGGCAGCAGCGCGTTGAACACCGGCAGGAAGGGCGCGATCAGCACCATCCGGCCGCCCCCGCGCCGCAGGATCCCCTCCGCCGCCACCCAGCGCTCCTCGCCGATCCACCCGCCGATCCGGCTGCGGCGCAGCCGGTCCCCGTACCGGCGGCCGGCGAGGAAGCTCAGCGACCACCCGGAAAGGCAGCCCGCCACCACGACGGCGAAGGTGGCGACGCCGGTGACCGGGCCGCCGACCCCCATGGCGGCCAGGATCGCCACGTCCCCCGGGACCAGCACGCCGAGCAGCGGTACGGCGTCGAAGAGCATCACCACCCCGAGCACCCCCATGAGCAGGGTGGTGGGAAGCTCTCCGACCTGGGCCAGCCAATCCGCCATGCCCCGTACGTTATGACCGCCCGGCCACCCCGGGCATCGGGTCCGATCCCCCACCGCCCCCTGGTATCCGGGTCGGGGTCGACCCTGAGGAGCCCGGGGTTACCGGGGGCGCAGCACCTGGACCCGCCGGACGGGTGTGTCGACGGCGGGCTCGGTGGTCGGCAGGACGTAACTCGTCACGGCCGCCAGCACGTCCGGCGGCAGGTGCCCCCGCCCGGGTTCGCCGACGAGCACGTCGGCGCCGGTGGCGGCGGCCCGGCGCAGGAAGGGCAGCACCCGCGCCGTCATCGCCTCGTCGTAGAGCACGTCCCCGGCCACCAGCAGGTCCACCTCGGACGGATCGGAGTCGAGCAGGTCGCCGTCGGTGGCCGCGACCGTCACCCGGTTGGCGCGGGCGTTGACGGTCACCGCCGCGACCGCGTACGGGTCGATGTCGTTGGCGACCACGTGGTCGGCGCCGGCGAGCGCGGCGGCGATCGCCACCAGGCCGGACCCGGCGGCCAGGTCGAGCACCCGCCGCCCGGCGGCGAGGTCGGGGTGGTCGAGCAGGTGACGGGCGAGGGCCTGCCCGCCGGCCCAGACCGAGGCCCAGTACGGCGGCGGCAGGGCGCGCCCGGCGTGGGCCTCCATCCGGGCCCACCACACGATGGCGTCCTCGGCCAGGTGCAGCCGCACCTCGGGCACGAACGGCGCCCGCACCAGCCGGAGCCGGTCCAGGCCACCGCCCGGAGCGTCGATCTCGCGCTCCAGTTCGGTCAACGCGACGGCTGCGGCACCTCTCACCGGCGCAAGCATGCCCCAGCGGGCCGGTCGCCGCGCGGCTTTCGCCCAGTGGCCCCCAGAGTTCACCACGCCGCCTACGGCACTTCGGCCAGCAGATCGGCGTTCGGCCGGTTACTGTCGGGGAGGTACCGGGCGATCATCGGTCGAGCACCGATGGTCACCCGCTTGGGAACAGGGAGAGATGCATGGCAACCGGCACGGTTAAGTGGTTCAACTCGGAAAAGGGCTTCGGCTTCATCGAGCAGGACGGCGGAGGACCGGACGTCTTCGTCCACTACTCGGCCATCGCGACGAGCGGTTACCGGGAGCTGAACGAGGGCCAGAAGGTCGAGTTCGAGGTGACCCAGGGGCAGAAGGGTCCGCAGGCGGACAACGTCCGCCCGATGTAGATCCGTGCCGGTGGCGGCGGCCGGGAGCCGGCCGCCGCCGCAGCGCGTTTCAGGGCGCCTCCGGCGCGGCGGGCAGGTCCCGGCGCCGCCGCAGCGGCCCGACCAGCAGGATCACCGGGGTGAGCGCCAGCCAGCCGGTCGTCACCGCGATCGCGGTGCCGGTCCCGTACGCCGCGCCGACCGCCCCGGCCAGCAGCGCGGCCAGTGGGATCGTGCCGTAGTTCAGCATCTGCATGCTCACCGTGACGCGGCCCAGCAGGTGGTGCGGGGTGTAGGTCTGCCGGAAGCTGCCCTTGACCACGTTGCCCACCGCCACCCCGAGGCTGAGCAGTATGCCGCCGACCGCCGGCAGCACCAGCGCGCCCCCTGGGCCGGCGAGCGGGATCAGCAGCGCCGGTGGCCCGCTGAGCGCCCCTGCCAGCAGCAGGGCCCGGGCGGTGCCGAGGCGCCGGCCGATCCTGGTGGCCAGCAGCGCGCCGACGATGCCGCCGAGACTCATCACCGCGACCAGCCCGCCGACCGACGCGGGCGCGAGGCGCGCCTCCCGGACGAGGAAGACCACCAGGACGGCCTGGTAGCCGACCAGCCCGACGTTGCTGGCCGCGCCGAAGACGGTGAGCGCCCGCAGGTAGGGGTCCCGGGCGACGAACCGGATCCCCTCCCCGATCTCGCGTCGCAGCGACCGGGACCGCCGCACGCGCCCGGGAGGCTCTTCGACGGCGCGGATGCGCAGCAGGCAGACGGCGGAGAACAGGAAGCTCAGCGCGTCGAGCAGCAGCGCCGTGACCGCTCCGGCGAGCTGCGCGACCCCGCCGGCGAGCCCGGGGCCGAGCACGTAGCTCGCGGTCTGGGTGGCCTGGAGCTTGGCGTTGCCCTCCGGCACCTGCTCGGGTCGCAGCAGCACGGGCAGGTAGACCTGGTCGGCGGTCTCGAAGAAAACCCGGGCCAGGCCGGCGCCCAGCGCGACCACCAGCAGCTGCCCGACGGTCAGCACGCCGAGCAGGGCGGCGACCGGGACGCTGAGGAACAGCGCCGCGCAGACCAGGTCGCAGGCGATCATCAGGGGCCGGCGCGGCAGCCGGTCCACCCAGGCGCCGACCGGCAGGCCGACGAGCAGCCAGGGCAGCCAGGAGGCGGCGGTGAGCACCGCGACGCCGAAGGCGCCGGCGTCGAGCACGGTGACCGCGACCAGGGGCAGCGCCACGGTGGTGACGTTGCTGCCGACGGCGCTGGCCGTCTGCCCGGCCCAGAGCAGCCGGAAGTCCCGGTGCCGCAGCAGGCCGCCGCGTCGTACCCCCGGGTCGCCCGCAGGGCGCGGCGCGGGCGCCGGCGGGGTCTCGCCGGCGGCGGGGGTACGGGGCGGCGCGGCGCCGACGGCCCGCGTCACGGCGTGGCCGGAATGCCGTAGGCGAAGAGGAAGACCGGTTCGCGTTTCCGCCCGTCGTCGGGCACCTTCCGGTCGGCCCACCGGGCGAGCAGGTCGTTCACCTCGCGCCCCAGCTCGGCGAGTTCCTCGTCGGTCAGGTGCAGCCAGCGGTCGGTGGAGAACGGCCCCGAGGGCCAGGCGGCCTGGCCGGCCTCGTCGGTGGCGTGCCAGGCGCGGGCGAGGGCAACGTGCCGGTCCAGGTTGAGCGAGGTGGCGGCGTCGGCGACCGCCCGGGCGGCGGGGTCGGCGTCGAAGTCCGACTGGGACCAGCGCACGCCCCGGCTGACCAGGCGCCACCAGCGTTCGCGGCGGTCGCGGGCCAGCTCGGGCGCCTCCTCGAGCAGCTCGGCGCCGGCCAGCACCCTGAGGTGGTGGCTGACGTTCGCCGGGGCCTGGTCGGTCCGCTCGGCGAGCTGGCCGACGGTCGACGGGCCGTGCACCTTGAGCACGTCCATCAACCGGCGACGCAGCGGGTGGGACAGCGCGGCGAGGACCCGCGAGTCGGTGACCTGGCGCACCTCAGGGTTCGTCATGCCGCCACTCTGACATCAGCAACGACAGTTGCGCACGAACTATTGCGCAACTGTCGTTGCTGGTTCCGTCCCGGCGGGCGTTCGACACCCCGCTCACGCTGTCACGGCGGTCGGTCGATGGCGGGTCAGGCGGCCAGCCGGCGGCCCAGCTCGTCGGCGACCTGCGCGGCCATGGTGGCGGGGATCGCCGCGGCGATCTTCTCGGGGGTGAGGGTGGCGAGCACGCCCGCCACGATCGCCTGCTCGTCGGTGAAGTCCTTGCCGGACAGCGCGGTGAGCTGCGCGACGAGCGCGTCGAGCCGCTGCATCGTGTAGTCCAGCTTCGCCACGATGCTGTTGCTGGCCTTCTCGGGGCCGCCCGCGTCGGGGTCGACGCTGCGCCCCATGCTCGACCCGCCGTAGAACATGCCGGCGTAAATGCTGTTGATCTGGCTCTCGGCCTGTGCGCTCATGTCGTCCTCCAGAAGTCCGATGGCGGTCAGGTAGCGGCGGAACAGCGGGGTCTGGTCGCGTCCCGCCTTGATCGAGTCGCGGAAGAAACTGAAGTGGGTGTGCCACAGGTGCGAGTCGTCCCCGCTCGTTCGCTTGCGCAGGCGGTCCCACCGTCGGACGACCCTGCCGTCCGGGGAGTAGATGATCTCCCTGATGTCCCGGCTGTCCGGGGTGTCGGCGACGCACTGCGCCACGCACCAGCTGGAGAAGGTGCGCAGGTCGTGCGTACGGCCACCGGAGCGGACCTGGAAGAGGCCGACGTCGAGCGCCGCCGCGTCGAGGGTCAGGCCGGCAGAGTCGCGTGGCGACTCGACGACGGAGTAGTCGTTGGTCACCACCCGGTCGGAGCCGCAGTGGTAGCCGCCCCGGTGGGCGGGGTCGCCGACGATGCCGACCTCGGCGGGTTCGAGGTCCTGGCTGCGGCTGGTGTCGGGGTCGATGTCAAGGTGGTCGAGCAGCAGACGGCGGACGGTCAACAGGTTCTCCGGTGCCCGCGTCATGGGATTCCCCCTTGCGGATGGTCGGGGGCCGGGCACGACGGTGACACCGCGTAGGCGGTGTGGGGCCGCACGCGCGGGCCCGGCCGAGTGGTGCACAGCGCCGGGCGTTGGCCCAACCATAGCGCCACCGATGAATGAACGCCCAGCTCAGAAGGGGTTTTCTCGACTGGCAGAAAGCTGCGTGGCGGTCGCCATGATCGGCAGGACCACTGCGGACGGTCGCTGCGGGTCGTGCAGGATCTCTCGCCATCCGGCACGGAGGGTGACGGCAGCACCGAGGGCTTCGCCGGTGCCGGGGTTGCGCGCGTAGCGCGGATGGGCGCCGCCGGAGACCTGGACCCGCAGCCGGTGCCCGGACGCGAACCGGTGTGCCGTGGGCCAGAGCTCCACCGGCACGCGCACCGCGCCTGCCGGATCGGTGGGGTACCGGCCGGGCGCGACGCGGACCAGCCCGTCGCAGACGTTCCAGGACCGGCCGCGCCGGTCCACGTCGCACAGTCGCACGAAGACGTCCAGGTGGGACAGTTCGCTGCGGAGGTGGATCTCGGCGCGGACCGGGCCGATCACCTCGACGGGCGCATCGAGCGGGGCGCTGGTGAAGGTCAGCACGTCGGGTCGGGCCTCGACCGGGCGGTTGTCCACCGGCCCGGCACGCTGGGCGACGAGCAGCGGCCCGCCGAGCGAGGGCGTCGGGTCGGCCGGGTCGTAGCGGAAGCGATCCGGCGCCGACGGGACCGGCGCCGCGGTGCCCAGCCGGCCGCCCGGGTGCAGGTGCCACCGGACCGGCACGGCCGGCGGGGGCCAGTCCGGCAGGTCACGCCAGCCGCCACCGGCCCCGCCGACGTGCACCCGGACCGGGGCCGCCCGGCCGGCGGCGGTGCCCCGCCGCTCCGCCCGCTGCGGCGGGCGGCCGGCGAGGTGCTCGTCGAGCCAGTCCAGCCCCTCGCGCAGGGCGGCGACGAACAACCCCGGGCTGCCGTGGGTCCACGGCCCGACGGTCAGCCGGGGGTGGGCACCGGCCGCGCGCAGCGCCGCGAAGTCGCGCAGCTGCGCCGGCAGGAAGATGTCGTGCCAGCCGGTCACCATCGCCACCGGGGCGCGGACCTCGGCGATCCGGTCGCCGAAGACGCGGTCGCGCCAGTAGCCGGCGTCCGGAGTGTGGTGGCACAGCCACTCCTGGAAGAACGGCACCGTCACGCCGGTGGCCACGCGGTCCGCCTCCAGCAGCGGCAGGTGCGCCAGCGCCGCGGTGAGCCGGGGCTGGCCGCGCTTGAGCTCCCACTGCCGGGCCAGCCACGGCACGGTCTGCGCCTGGAGCAGCTCCGCCCAGGTGAGGACCGTGTCCAGGGCGAAGGACTCCCCGGCGTACGTCGAGTCGCGGGTGCCCGAGGCGGTCACCACCGCGACCATCGCCCGCAGCTCCGGTCCCGCGTCGGCGGCCAGGGCCCACTGCACGAAGCCCTGGTAGCTCGCGCCGAACATGCCGAACGCGCCGGACCACCAGGGCTGGCGGCGTAGCCAGTCGAGGGTGTCCAGGCCGTCGTCACGTTCGTGCACCAGCGGGTCGAAGGTGCCGCCCGAGCCGAACGTGCCGCGGCAGGACTGGATCACCACGTGGAAGCCGCGCTCGGCGGCCAGCCGGCCGAGCAGCCGCATCGGCCCGCCCCGCCCGTAGGGGGTGCGGATCAGCACGGTGGGCGCGCCCGGCAGGTCCGGGGCGTAGTGGTCGGTGCGCAGCGGCACACCGTCGCGGACCCGCACCGCGATGCCGCGGGTGACGGTGACCCGCCGGGTGCGCGCGGGCGGCAGCCGCAGCGCGGTGGCGGCGAGCCGGACGGCCGGCCGGTCGAGCACGACGTCAGCCCTTCGCGCGCCGGGGCGGCTCGTCGCGGGCGGCCCGGACGGTGTCGCGGTGCTCCCGCATCGAGGCGGTCATCGCGGCCATGAACCGGTGCACGACCTCCAGCTCGTCGTCGCCGAAGCCGGCCATCACCTCGTCGGTGCGCCGGCCCAGCGGGCGGAAGAAGTCCGTCGCCAGCGCCGCGCCCCGCTCGGCGTAGTGCAGGAAGACCTTGCGCCGGTCGGTGGTGTCGCGGTCGCGGCGGATGTGCCCGGCGCGCTCGAGCCGGTCGATCAGCGCGGTGACGGATCCGGAGGAGAGGCTGAGCTGCTCGCCGAGGCGCCCGGGGGTGATCGGCTGGCCGGCCAGCTCGGCGTCCATCACCGCGATCAGCGCCTGCAGGTCGGTGGCGCCCAGCCCGTGCAGGTTGGCGAAGGCGTGCCCGACGTGCTGCGCGTCGACGGAGTAGCGGCGCAGCTCGGCCGCGATCTCGGCGATCAGCTTCTCGCGGCGGGTGTCGCGCCGCCGGTACATGCCGTGGCCTGTCACGTCCGCCCGCTTCCTCCCGCCGCCGCTGCGGTTGCAGCATAGCTCAGCGGCCGATAATCTCGATGATCGAGATACTCGGCGGTCGGCATACTTCCGGTGGCGGCGAGGTCTTGCGTCGAAGCAGTCCCGTCGAGAGACCGTGAGGGCATCCGATGTCTGTGTTCACCCGTGTGGCCCGCGGACGACTGGCCGCGTGGCTCACCGTGGTCGCCGCGATCGTCCTCGGCGCGGCCGTCTTCGGGCTGCCCAAGCCCGACAACCCGGCTCCCGTCTCCGCCACCGGCCTGTCCGTCGAGTGGCAGTCGACCCAGGTGGAGCGCCTCCAGGACCAGTTGCCCTCTCGCGACGTCCAGCCGGCGATCGTCGTGGTCAGCCGCGCCGACGGCGGGCCGCTCACCGAGGCCGACCGCGCGGCGCTCACCGGGCAGTCCGGCGACCTCGGCCGGTTCGCCGCCGGCGGTCGCGTCAGCCCACCGCAGGTCTCCCCCGACGGCACCGTCGCGCTCGTCGCCGTGCCGCTGCCCACCGGCGGCGGGCAGGAGGAGGTCGCCGGCCGGGTAGACGAGCTCCGCGCCTCCCTGGACGACGTGCCCGAGACGCTCACCGTCGAGGTGACCGGCGGGCCCGCGTTCACCACCGACCTGACCAAGGTCTTCGACGGCGCCGACACCACGCTGCTCGTCGTCACCGCCTGCGTCGTCGCGCTGCTGCTGCTGATCACCTACCGCAGCCCGTTCCTGTGGATCGTGCCGCTCGTCGTCGTCGCGGCGACCGAGCAGCTCACGCTGCGCGCCCTCGACACGATCGTCCCGGCGGTCGGCATCAACCTGCCCGGCGGCGCCGTCACCGGCATCGCCAGCGTCCTGGTCTTCGGCGCCGCCACCGACTACGCGCTGCTGCTCATCGCCCGCTACCGGGAGGAGTTGCGCCGCGAGGAGGACCGCTTCGTCGCGATGCGCGCCGCGCTGCGCCGCACCGCCGAGCCCATCCTCGCCAGCGGCTTCACCGTCGTGCTCGGCGTGCTCACCCTGCTGCTGTCCGAGCAGGAGCTGAACCGGGCCCTCGCCGTGGCCTGCGCGACGGGCGTCGTCCTCGCCATGCTCTCCGCGCTGTTCGTCCTGCCCGCCGCACTGGTGATCTTCGGCCGCGGCCTGTTCTGGCCGTTCGTGCCCCGGGTCGGCGGCGCGGTCCGCGAGGGCCGGCTGTGGGGCCGGCTCGGTGCCGCCGTCGAACGCCGTCCGGTGCCGGTCGCCGTGCTCGCGACGCTGCTGCTCGCGGGGCTCGCCCTCGGCGGGCTCGGCATCCGCACCGGCCTGTCCGAAACCGAGCAGTTCCGGGTCAAGCCCGAGGCGGTGGCCGGCGCGGAGACCCTCGCCCGCGCCTTCCCCGCCGGGACGACCCAGCCGGTCGCGGTCCTGACCACCCCCTCGGCGGTACGGGCCGTCACGGACGCCGCCGCGGCCGTGCCCGGCGTCGCCTCGGCACGGCCCGGCGAGGCGGGCGCGCGGGTCGCCCAGGTCGACGTCGTGCTCGACGCGGAGCCCGGCACCGCCGCCTCCGACCGCACCGTCGAGGCGCTGCGCGACGCGGTCGCCGCCGTGCCCGGCTCCGCCCCGCCCGCGGTCGAGGGCGCCGCCGCGTTCGACGGGGCCGTCGTGGGCGGCCCGGTCGCCGCGACCTACGACTCGGGCGAGGCCGACGGCAGGGACCTGCGGCTCATCCTGCCGGTCATCCTGCTGCTCGTCGGCGCCGTACTCGTGCTGCTCCTGCGCGGCCTGATCGCGCCGGTGCTGCTCGTGCTCACCGTGATCGCGTCGTTCTTCGCCAGCATCGGCGCGTCGTGGCTGATCTTCGACCACGTGCTCGGGTTCCCCGCGCTGGACAGCGGCGTGCTCCTGCTCGCCTTCGTGTTCCTGGTGGCGCTGGGGGTCGACTACAACATCTTCCTCGTCACCCGGGCCCGCGAGGACGCGCGGCGCACCGGCACCCGGGACGGCATGCTGTCGGCCCTGCGGGTAACCGGCGGCGTCATCACGAGCGCCGGCATCCTGCTCGCGGCGGTCTTCGCCGTGCTGGGCGTCCTGCCGCTGATCCTGTTGACCCAGATCGGGATCATCGTCTGCATCGGCGTCCTGCTGGACACCCTGCTCGTCCGGACGGTCCTGGTGCCGGCGCTGGCGTTCGCGCTCGGCGACCGCTTCTGGTGGCCGGGCCGGATCGCCCCCGAGCCCGCCACGGCCGACGCCCCGGCCCACCCGGAGCCGGCGGCGGCCCGGGACTGACCGACGCGATCCGGGGCCGTGGCGCGACCTGGCCCGCCGGGTCGGGGTAACCCATTGGCGACGTCACGGCCCCGGCAGGGGCTACGCACCCGGGTCAGGCGTCGGCGCGCACCGCCGCCGGTTCCGGTTCCGCCGCGGCGTCGCCCACCGCCCGGTCGCGGGTGGCCCAGGCCACCACGAACAACACCGTCCACGCCACCCCGAGCAGCACCGCCGTGGCGCTGCCGCTGGCGGTGCTCCACCCCAGGTAGAGGCGGGCGCCGACGATGCCGACCGTCCCGGCCGCCGCGCCGGTCCAGGCGGCCACCGCCACCGGCCAGCGCGCCCCGCGCGACACCAACCAGGCGAGGGTGCAGAGGCTGGCCGCCACCACGGCGTTCTGCGTCGGGAACAGGGCAGGGTCCCGGCCCCCCGGGCCGCCGGCGGCCGGCCCCGTCAGGTCGACCACCACGGCGAGCACCACCAGCGGCACGAACGCCCCCACCGTGCCGACCACGCTGAGCAGGTCGGCCCGCCAGGGCCGGTTGCGCCAGGCCAGCACCGCGGCCACGACGGCCACCAGCACGATCAGCGCCGACCCGCGCAGCGCCGAGACGACCGCCAGCGTGACCTCGACCGCCCCCGGCGTACGCCGGTCGGCGAACCAGTCGGCGATGGCCCCGTCGATCACCGCCAGCCCGCTGTGCCGGACCACCGCCCCCAGCACCCAGGCGATGGCGAACCCCGCCACGAAGAGCAGCAGCAGCCCACCGACCAGGTTGATCAGCAACGTCCAGGCCGGCCCGACGTGCATGGTGAGCAGGAAGAACAGCACGCCGTAGCGGCCGCTGAGCCAGCGCACCGGCCGCAGCCCGGCGGCCCGGGACGCCAGCGCCCGCGCCGGGTCCGGGTTGCGGCCCAGCCACCGCCCCGCCAGCACCACCGCGACCAGCGCGGCCACCAGCACCAGCACGGCGCCGGTGGCCCGCCCCAGCAGCCGGGAGACCGTCTCGTACGACTCGCCGGCCAGGTTGCCGGCCAGCACCGAACCGCCCACCCAGGTCACCACGCCGGCGAGGTTCCACGGCGCGAAACGCCGGTACGGCATCCCCGCCGCGCCGGCCAGCCGGGGCACCAGGGTGCGGGCGAAGGCCACCCAGCGGGCGGTCAGCACGCCACGCCCGCCCAGCCGGCCCAGCATCGCGTCCGCCCGACCCCACCGCTCGTGGCCCACCCGGGCCCCGAGCCGGCCGGCCCGCAGCCGGGGCCCGTACCGCCGGCCGGCACGGAACGCGAGTGTGTCCCCGATCACGGCTGCAAGGATCATCACCAGCAGGGCCGGCGCGAGCCGCAGCGTCCCCGCGTACGCTAGGAAACCGACCAGCAACAGGGTCGCCTCGCCCGGCACCAGCAGACCGAAGATCACGGCGGTCTCCCCCGCGACGATCATCGCGGCGATCACATAGATCAGCAGGGGCGGCAGGCCCTGCAGCCAGGTCAGCAGGTCGTGCATCGGGCCCCCATTCCCACGGGGGTCAGCATGCCAGGCGCTGAAACGGTCGGAACATCAGTTTCGGCAGAGATCCGGGCCATCTGGGGGGAGACCCCGACGCGTGCCCCGGCAACCGCAGACAGGAGTATGAAGCGTATGCAGCTTCGCACCGACCTCCGCAACGTCGCCATCATCGCCCACGTCGACCACGGCAAGACGACCCTGGTCGACGCCATGTTGCGGCAGGCCGGCGCCTACGGCGCCCGCGGCGAGGTAACCGAGCGGGTCATGGACTCGATGGACCTCGAACGGGAAAAGGGCATCACCATCCTGGCCAAGAACACCGGCGTGCGGTACCTGCCGGCGGACGGCTCCGACCCGGTGACCATCAACATCATCGACACCCCCGGCCACGCCGACTTCGGCGGCGAGGTCGAGCGCGGCCTGACCATGGTCGACGGGGTGGTGCTGCTGGTGGACGCCAGCGAGGGCCCCCTGCCGCAGACCCGGTTCGTGCTCCGCAAGGCGCTCAAGGCCCGCATGCCGATCATCCTCGTGATCAACAAGGTGGACCGTCCCGACGCCCGCATCAAGGAGGTCGTGGACGACACCTACGAACTCTTCCTCGACCTGGACGCCGACGAGGAGCAGATCGACTTCCCGATCGTCTACGCCTGCGCCCGCGACGGCATCGCCTCGCTGACCCAGCCCGCCGACGGCGCGGTCCCGGACGACAGCCACAGCCTCGAGCCGCTGTTCCGCACCCTGCTCGACACCATCCCGCCGCCCGCGTACGAGGAGGACGCGCCGCTGCAGGCGCACGTCACGAACCTCGACGCGTCCCCGTTCCTCGGCCGGCTGGCGCTGTGCCGGGTGCGGCAGGGCACCATCAGCAAGGGTCAGACGGTGGCCTGGTGCCGCACCGACGGCAGCACCCAGCGGGTCCGCATCTCCGAGCTGCTGATGACCGAGGGCCTGGAGCGCAAGCCGGCCGACTCGGCGGGCCCGGGCGACATCATCGCGGTCGCCGGCATCCCCGAGATCATGATCGGTGAGACCCTGGCCGACGCGGAGAACCCGCAGCCCCTGCCGCTGATCACCGTCGACGAGCCGGCCATCTCGATGACCATCGGCACCAACACCTCGCCGCTGGTCGGCCGGGTCAAGGGCGCCAAGGTCACCGCCCGCATGGTCAAGGACCGGCTCGACAAGGAGCTGATCGGCAACGTGTCGCTGCGGGTGCTGCCCACCGAGCGCCCGGACGCCTGGGAGGTGCAGGGCCGCGGCGAGCTGGCCCTGGCCATCCTGGTCGAGCAGATGCGCCGCGAGTCCTTCGAGCTGACCGTGGGCAAGCCGCAGGTCGTCACCAGGGAGATCGACGGGAAGACCTGCGAGCCGGTCGAGCGGCTCACCATCGACGCCCCCGAGGAGTACCTCGGCGCGATCACCCAGCTCCTCGCGACCCGCAAGGGCCGGATGGAGCAGCTGGTCAACCACGGCACCGGCTGGATCCGGATGGAGTGGCTGGTCCCGGCCCGCGGCCTGATCGGCTTCCGCACCGAGTTCCTCACCGAGACCCGGGGCACCGGCATCCTGCACCACGTGTTCGAGTCGTACGAGCCGTGGTTCGGCGAGCTGCGCACCCGCAACAACGGCTCGCTGGTCGCCGACCGCTCGGGCGCGGTCACCGCGTTCGCGATGACCAACCTCCAAGAGCGCGGCCAGCTCTTCGTCGAGCCCGGCACCGAGGTGTACGAGGGCATGATCGTCGGGGAGAACTCCCGCTCCGACGACATGGACGTCAACATCACCAAGGAGAAGAAGCTGACCAACATGCGCTCCTCCACGGCCGACGAGACCGAGAAGCTGATCCCGCCGCGCAAGCTGTCGCTGGAGCAGGCCCTCGAATTCTGCCGCGAGGACGAGTGCGTCGAGGTCACCCCGGCCGCCGTCCGGATCCGCAAGGTGGTGCTCGACCAGACCGCCCGCGGCCGGGCCGCCGCCCGCCGCAAGCACGCCGGCTGACGTACGACCGCAGCCGTCCCGGAGCCCGGACCGCCCCGCGCGGTCCGGGCTCCGCCCGTTCACGACGCCCGGGTCAGGCGGGGCGGATGGCGAGGAAGGCGAAGAGGTCGGGCACCGGGCCGGAGCCGGACTCGGCCGTGCGGACCAGGGTCAGGCCGGCGTCGGTGACCGCGTTGAGCAGGTCGGCCAGCGGGACGTGCCACGCGCCCACACGCACCCGCACCCCGTGCGGCGTCCACGCCCGGAAGCTGCGCTCCCGGTCGCCGTAGCCGCCGTCGACCACGATCCGCTCCGCGTCGGACCGGTCGGCGAACGCGCCGACGAAACACGGGTGCACTCCGACGTGGACGAACCGCCCGCCGGGCGCGAGCACCCGGGCCGCCTCGGCGAGCACCGCCGCGTAGTCGGGCACGTCGGTGTGGGCCAGCACGCACGCCACCGCCGGCACCGAGCCGTCGGCGACCGGCAGCGCCGCCGCGTCGGCGCGGGCCACCGGCAGGCGCAGCCGGGCGTGCCGCAACTGCCCGCCCGACAGGTCGACCCCCACCGGGTGCCACCCCAGCCGGCGCAGCTCCGCCGCCTGCAGGCCGGTGCCGCAGCACAGGTCGAGGCAGCGGCCGGCGCCGGCGCCGAGCAGGTCGCGCAACCGGCCGCGGACCCGGGTCATGTAGTCGCTGGACGTGTCGGCGGCGAACGCCTCGTACCAGTCGGCGTGCGCGTCGTAGGCGGCAACCGTCATCCCCGCACGGTACGACCGATCGCCCCGTCCCGCCGACCCGCCGGTGATCCGCTACGGTCAGCCGCATGACCTGGGACGAGCTCGACGCCCACCTGGACGGGGTGCCCGGCACCGTGTCGGCGTACGTGGGGCGGCCCGGCGCCGACCCCGCCTGGACCCGGCACGCCGACGCCACCCACTACGCGGCCAGCACCATGAAGGCGGCGGTGCTCGTCGCGCTGCACCGGGCCGCCGAGGCCGGCACCCTCGACCTGGACACCCCGGTGCCGGTGCGCAACGAGTTCGACTCGGCGCTGCCCGGCGCGCCCCGGTTCTGCTGCGCCCGCCACTACGACAACGACGAGGCCGTCTGGGAGCGGGTCGGCGACAGCGCGCCGCTGCGCTGGCTCGCCCACCGGATGATCGTCCGCTCCAGCAACCTTGCCACCAACATCGTCATCGGCCACGTCGGCCTGCCGGCGGTGGCGGAGGTCTGGGCGCTTGCCGGGGCCCGGCACAGCGTCACCGGGCGGGGCATCGAGGACTTCGCGGCCCGCGAGGCGGGCATCACCAACCTGGTCACCGCCGCCGACCTGGCCGCCCTGCTCGGCGCGCTGGCCACCGGGGCGGACACCCCGGGGCCGCTCGCCTCGCCGGCCGGCTGCGCCGCCATGCTCGACGTGCTGTTCGCCCAGGAACACCGCGAGGACCTCGCCGCCGGGCTACCCGAGGGCACCCGCATCGCGCACAAGAACGGCTGGGTGCACGGCGTGCGGCACGGCGCCGGGGTGGTCTTCCCCGACGACGCGCCGGCGTACGCGGTCGTCGCCTGCACCACCACCGACCTCGCCGACGGCGGCCCCGACGGCGACGAGGCGGAGGACGACGCGTGCCGGCTGATCGCCGGGATCTCCGCCGCAGCCTGGGCCGCCCGACACGACCTGTGACGGCCGCTCAGCCGGCCGGGGCCAGCGCCGCGCGGAACCAGTCGACGGTGGCCGCCAACGCCTCCGCGAGCGGCGTGGGCCGGACCCCGAACCGGGTCTCGAACGCCGTGGAGTCCATCACCTGCGGCTCCCGGTACTGGTAGAACAACTCGGCGTACTCGCGCATGAACGCCTCGTCGAACGGCCCCCACGGCCGGGGCGAGTCCAGCACGTCGACGGCGAACGGGCGGCCCACCAGACGCTCGACGATCCGGTGCACCTCGCGGGTGGTGGGCGCCGGCGCGGCGGGCAGGTGCCAGACCCGCCCGGCGGCCTCCGGGTGGTCGCCGAGCAGCGCCAGGCCGTCCGCCACGTCGGGCAGGTAGCTATAGCTGTGCGGCAGGTCGATGTCGCCCAGCGCCAGCGCGGTGCCGCCGGTCAGCGCGGCCGGGAAGACGGTGCCGCCGAGGCTGGAGTTGAACACGCCGGGCCCGAAGAAGTCCGCCGAGCGGCCCATCACGACGGACACCTGACCCCGCCGGTGCGCGTCGAGGTACGCCGCGTCCAGGTCGGCCCGCATCCTGCCCTTGCGGCTCACCGCCCGCCACGGCGTCTCCTCGGTCATCACCGACCCGCCGGTCGGCCCGTACGGGTAGAGCGTGTCGAGCACGACCAACCGCGCGCCCGCCGCCGCAGTCGCGGCCAGCACGGCGCGCTGCATGCGGGGCATCACCTCGACCTGCTGCGCGTAGGGCACGTTCGCACAGTGGTGGACGACCGTGGCGCCGGCCAGCGCGGCGATGGCCTGCCCCGGGTCGGTGAGGTCGGCGGCGAGGCGCTCGGCGCCCGGCACGGCGGCCTCGCCGCGCCGGCTGACGATGCGGACCCGACGGCCCTGGCCGGCCAGGTGCGCGGCGAGGGTGGTGCCGGCCGGCCCGGCACCCAGGACGACGTGCAGTTCTCCGGACATCTCGACTCCTAATTGTTATAGGTCATCGCGTTGGTTAGATCCTCTAACCGGAGTTATGATCTGTCAACAGTGCCGCGTGTCACGCGGCCGACCGGACGGAGAGACGACGTGCCGAAGACCGACGACGGCCCGCGCGGGAGGTACCGCGCCCAGGTGCGCTCCGAGATCAAGCGCGCCGCCCTCGACCAGGTCGCCGCCGGCGGGGCGGCCGCCGTCGCGCTCAACGCCATCGCCAAACGGCTCGGCGTCTCCGGTCCGGCCCTCTACAAGTACTTCGGCAGCCGCGACGAACTGCTCACCGAACTGATCCTCGACGGGTACGCCGACGTCGCCGCCGCCGTCGCCGAGGCCGCCGAGGCATCGGCCGGGCAGCCCGCCCGCGACCGGCTGCACGCCCTCGCGGCGGCATTCCACGCCTGGGCGGTCGCCCACCCGCAGACCTACCTGCTGCTCACCGGCCCGCCGAGCCCCACCTACCAGGCCCCGCCCGACACCGTCGACCGGGCCCGGGCGGTGCTCGGCCCGTTCCTCGGCGTCCTCGCCCAGGGCCGGCCCGCTCCCCGGGCCACCGCCCTGCGCGACCAGCTCACCCGGTGGTCCGCCGACACGCCCGAGGTGGCCGCCTGGGTCCGGGCGTACGCGCCCGAGGCCGACGCCGGGGCGGCACTGGCCGCAGCCGTCACCGTCTGGACCCGCCTGCACGGCGTCATCGGACTGGAGGCGGTCGGCCACTTCGCCGGGATGGGCTTCGCGCCGGCGACCCTGCTCCGCGCCGAGATCGACGCGCTCGCCGACGCGTACGGGCTGCCGTGAGCCGTCACTCCAGCAGGTGTGCCCGCAGCGCCGCCACGACGTCGTCGGTGATCCCGAGCCCGTCGCGCAGGTACGCCCCGAACGAGCCGTGCACCCGGCGCACCTCGCCGTACGCGGCGTCGAGGTATTCCTCGCGCACCTCCAGCACCGGGCGCACCGCCGCGACGTCCAGCCCCGGCTGCCGGCGGCGCATCGCCTCCAGGAGGACCTCCCGCAGGCTCTCGGTCAGCGCGTTGTTCGCCAGGTAGTCCGTTCGGATCGCGGTCTCGTCCACGCCGAGCGCGCTGAGCAGCAGCACCGTCAACCAGCCGGTGCGGTCCTTGCCGGCCGAACAGTGGTAGACCAGCGGCAGGTTCCGCGCCTCCGCGGCCAGCCGGACCGCCGCGCCGAAGCTCTCCCGCGCCGACTCCCCCGTGACGAACCAGCGGTAGATCGCCGCCATCGCCGCCGGGGTGCCCTGCTCGGCCAGGGCCGCGTACGCGCCCAGGTCGTGCCCGAGCAGCACCGCCGAGACGTACGTGAAGACGGGGTGCTCGGCGTCGTGCACCGGCAGGTGCACCACGGTCGGCTCACCCGGCAGCCGGTCCGGCGGGGCGACCACGATCTCCGAGCGGTCCCGCAGGTCGACCACGCAGGCCGGGCCGAGCTTCGCCAGCACCGGCAAGTCCTCGTCGGCCAGCCGCCCCAGCGCCGGGGTGCGGATCAGCACGCCCGGCCGCACCCGCCGGCCGTCCACGCCGACCAGCCCGCCGAGGTCCCGGGCGTTCGGCGCGCCCACCAGGTCCCAGTTCCGCTCGCTACGCTCACTCATGCCGGCACTCCGCTCCGCTCCGTGCCACCATGAGGCACCACCGCACCGCACCCGATGATTCGCTCGCTACGCTCGCTCATGCCGGCCTCCCCTTCGCCCGTGCGTGTCCGTATAGGGTGCCGGACATGACGATCGCCGCGGTGCGCACCCACCGGCTCTCCGCCCCCCTGCACACCCCGTTCGTCACCGCGCTGCGCCGCACCACCACCGTGGAGACCCTGGTGGTGGAGGTCGTCGACACCGACGGCCGCTCCGGCTACGGCGAGGCGCCACAGGTGTGGCAGGTGACCGGGGCGTCGGTGGCCGGCTCCGAGGCGTGCGTCCGCGACCTGCTCGGCCCGGCGCTCACCGGGCGGGACGCCGACGACCTGGTGGCCCGCTGCACCGAGGTGCAACGGGCGGTCGCCGGCAACGAGGCGGCGAAGGCGGCCGTCGACGTCGCCCTGCACGACCTGGCGGCGCGGCGGCTCGGCGTACCGCTGGTGCGGCTGCTCGGCGGCACGGCCCTGCGGGTCCCCACGGACGTCACGCTCGCCGCGGGCGACGCGGTAGACCTCGCGGCGGCGGCCCGGCAGCGGCAGGCGGAGGGCTTCGGCGTGCTCAAGATGAAGGTGGGCACCGACGCGGCCGGCGACCTGGAGCGGGTCCGCGCCGTGCGGGCGGCCGTCGGCCCGGACGTGCGGATCCGGCTCGACGCCAACCAGGGCTGGACCCCGCGCGAGGCGGTCCGGGTGATCCGCGGCGTCGAGGACGCGGGGCTGGACGTGGAGCTGGTCGAGCAGCCGGTCCCGCGCTGGGACCTCGACGGGCTGGCCTGGGTCAGCGACCGGGTGGACGTGCCGGTCCTCGCCGACGAGTCCGTCTTCGGCGTCCGCGACCTGGTCGAGGTCATCCGCCGCCGGGCCGCCGACATGGTCAACGTCAAGCTCGCCAAGTGCGGCGGCCTGCACCCCGCCCGGACCCTGCTCGACCTGGCCGCCGCGCACGGCCTCGGCACCGTCGTCGGGTCGATGATGGAGAGCCAGGTGGGCATCGGCGCCGCCGCCAGCCTGGTCGCCGCCTACGGCACCACGGCCGTCGCCGACCTGGACGCCGCGTGGTGGCTGGCCCGGTCGCCGGTGCGGGACGGCCTCCGGTACGACGGCGCGACCGTCGTGCTGCCGGACGCGCCGGGCCTCGGCGTGACCTCCGTGACTGAAGCAAAGATGCAGACTCGTGATTGATGACTGGCGGAAACTTTCATAGGGTCGCGGGAACGATCGAGCTGGGGGTGGACGTGGAGCTGCAACCGGGCCGGGAGGCCGTGGTCCGGGTCGCCGTCGCGACCCTCTGGACCGCCCCCGAGGCGGTACGACCCGTCGACGGTCCCGCCCTGGCCGCGCGCACCGACATCGCGGCCTGGATCTCCGGGATGGACACCGACCAGCAGGTCGGCGACTGCGTGCTGAGCCAACTGCTGCTCGGCGAGCGGGTGCTCGTCACCGACGTGCGCCCGGACGGCTGGGCGCAGGTGGTGGCCGTCGAGCAGCCGGCCCCCGGGCTGCACCCGCGCGGCTACCCCGGCTGGCTCCCCGCCGAGCAGCTCGCCCCGGGCGCGGGCCCCGCCGACGCCGAGCCGCTCGTGGTCGACGCCACCGTCACCGCCCTGCGCACCGCCCCGGGCGGCGCCGAGGTCGTACCCGGGGTGGTCCTCGGCACCCGGCTGGCCCCGGCCGGCCCGGCGGTCGACGGCTGGCGCCCCGTGCACGCGCCCGGTCACGCCGACCCGCTCTGGCTGCCCGCCGCCCACGCCGTGCCGGTGCCCACCACGCCCCCGTCGGCCGGGGAGGTGCTGGCCGTCGCCCAGCGGCTGGTCGACGTCGTCTACATCTGGGGCGGCGTGTCCGCGTACGGCATCGACTGCTCCGGCCTGGTCCACCTGGCCTGGCGGCGGCTCGGCGTGCTGCTGCCGCGCGACGCCGACGACCAGGCCGCGGCGACCACGCCGGTGCCGTTGGGCACGGAACGCCCCGGCGACCTCTACTTCTTCGCCCGGCCCGGCCGGAAGATCCACCACATCGGCATCGTCACCGCCGACCCGCGTCCCGGCGACGACCGGCGGATGCTGCATGCCTGCTACCTGCAGCGCCGGGTGCTGGAGGAGCGGCTGCCGGCCGAACGCACCGCCACCCTGGTCGGCGCGCACCGGGTCTGACCCGCGTACGGCACGAGGGGGCGCTCCCGGACCGGGAGCGCCCCCTCGTCGCGCGGGTACGCCTCAGCGGCGGGCGTCGGACAGCAGGCGGCGCCGGTCGTGGGAGGACTTGACCAGGCTGGCCACGGTCGCCACGGCGAGAGTGCCGAGGATGACCGTCAGCGAGAGCCAGATCGGGATGTGCGGGGCCCAGGAGACGGGCTCCCCACCGTTGACGAACGGCAGGTTGTTGTCGGCGAGCGCCTCCAGCACCAGTTTCACGCCGATGAAGCCGAGCACCACGGCCAGGCCGTAGGTGAGGTAGATGAGCCGGTCCAGCAGGCCGCCGAGCAGGAAGTAGAGCTGCCGCAGACCCATCAGCGCGAAGACGTTGGCGGTGAAGACCAGGTACGGCTCCTGCGTGATGCCGAAGATCGCCGGGATCGAGTCGAGCGCGAAGATCAGGTCGGTGGTGCCGATGGCGATCATGACGATCAGCATCGGGGTGAACATCCGCTTGCCCTTCGGCGAGTGGGTGGTCAGCTTGGCGCCGTCGTAGTCCTTCGAGATCGGCAGCGCCCTGCGGCTCCACCGGATCAGCACGTTCTCGTTGAACTCGTCCTCGTCCGGCTCGCCCTCTCGGGCCAGGTTGATCGCGGTGTAGATCAGGAACGCCCCGAAGATGTAGAACACCCAGGAGAACTGGGTGATCAGGGCCGCGCCGGCGGCGATGAACCCACCCCGCATGATCAGCGCCAGCACGATGCCGATGAGCAGCACCTTCTGCTGGTACTGCCGGGGCACCCCGAACCGCGCCATGATGATCACGAAGACGAAGAGGTTGTCGACCGAGAGGCTGTACTCGGTCAGCCAGCCGGTGTAGAACTGCCCGGCCGCGCTCGCCCCGGAGGTCAGCCAGACGCCGGCGCCGAAGATCAGGGCCAGGCCCACGTAGAAGCCGACCCACAGGCTCGACTCACGCACGCTCGGCTCGTGGGGGCGCCGACCGATGATCAGCAGATCCACGAGGAGGATCGCGGTCAGTACGACGAGGGTCGCCGCCCAGACCAGTCCCGACACGTCCAAGGTTCATTCCTCCGGCAGACACGCAACGACGGGCACACCGTACGCCCTCGGTGGGCGCGGTGTGCCGGCGACGCTGACTCTGGTGACTGTCGGAGGTCTCTTCCGTCACCGTCCTGCGGGCGGTGACCGACGGGGCCGGGTCGCGCACCGGGGACCGATGCTCGACCGTGCTGACGACTCCGTCACGGGGGAATACTCCCCTCCTCGTCCGCCATTCTTGCCCACCGCGCCCAGCGACCGCACCCCGGGCTGCCCGTGTCTTCGCCCACCGGCAGCCGCCGACCGTCCCGGTGAGGCTGAGCGCACTCTGCGTAGAGCGTCCTAGGAGGCTAGGTGCTCCTGGATGGCGGGGCCGCGCGGCTCCGCCGGCGACCCGCCGGGCACCAGCGGGTCGGCCAGCGGCCAGCCGGCCGCGAGCAGCGCGTCGCAGGCGGCCACCGCGCGGGCCAGCCGCTCCGGATGCGGGCCGGTCAGCTCGACCACCGGCGCCCCGCACCCGGCCAACTCCGTCCGGAACCGCCCGGTCATCCACGCCCGCAGGTGCTCCCCGTCGCGCAGCCCGTCGTCGTCGAAGGGCACCCCGACGTGGTCGGTCAGCAGGTACAGCGCGGGCCGCCGGGCCGCCGCGCCCACCTCCGCCGACGCCGACCCGAGGTAGCGCTCCTCCCACACCGCGGTGGCCCGGGCGTCGGTGTCGCAGAACAGCAGCGGGCCGCACGACCGGGCCGCCGCGTCCTCCGCCGCCTGCTGCTCCCGAACCACCTCGGCGAAGTCGTCGCGGTCCCAGGTCACGTCGAAGATCGTGGCCGCCGGGTCCCGCTCGCGCAGCCGGGCCAGCTTCCGTTCGGTCAGCTCCCGGCCGTACTCGGGAACCCACCGGGTGCCGTAGTGCTCCGCGAGGGCGGCGGCCATCGTGGTGGTGCCGGTGGACTCCGCGCCGACCACCACCACCCGCCGCACGAACCACGCCCGCACCGGCGCGCTGAGCCGGTCCCAGTGGCCTGCCGGGTCCGCGCGCACCGCCGTCCCGGAGACCGGCACGCGCCGCCGCCCCTGGTCCACGCACACGCCGACAGCGTCGAAGCGCCGGGCCAGTTCCTCGCCGTACGTCTCGGAGGAGAAGACGGCGTCCACCCGCCGCCCGCCCAGCGCCTCGCGGAACACCGCGCAGTGCAGGTCCCACACGGCCGGGTCGGCGTAGTCCACCGGGTGGTCGTCGTACCGGCCGACGAAGCGGACCCACGGGGTGGCCGCGTGCACCTCGCGCAGCCAGTCCAGCCGCAGCGCGAGCGGGATCGACTCCCGGCGCGACGGCGCCACCACCACGGTGACGGCCGCGCAGCGGGCGGCGGCGGCCTCGATCAGCGCGTGGTGGCCGGCGTGCGGCGGATAGAACTTCCCCACCACCAGCCCGTGCCGGAACTCCGGCGCCGCCGGCCCGGCCGCGCCGCCGCCCGCCGCCGGGCGTTCGTCGGCCGGCGCCGGGCCCGTCACGCCGCCACCGGGGCCGGACCGGACGGCGCCCGGGTCGCGCCGGCGCCGCGCCGCAGGTCCGCCCGCCACTCGCGCAGCCCGAGCACGCAGAGGCCGAGGAAGATCAGGTAGAGCGCCGCCGTGAGGTACAGGCCCTTGTAGGCGTACAGCGGGATGTAGATCAGGTCCGCCGCGATCCACAGCCACCAGCTCTCCACCCGCTTGCGGGTCTGCCCGTACGTGGCCAGCAGCGACAGGGCGGTGGTCAGCGCGTCCGGCAGCGGCACCGTCGAGTCGGTGGCCCGGTCCAGCAGCGCCCACAGCGCGCCGGTCAGCGCCACCCCGGCCAGCCCCAGCGCCCACCACTCCCGGCGGCTCGTCCCGCGGACCGTCAGCCGGCTGCGCCGCTCGCCGCCGTAGAGCCACGCCCACCACCCGTACAGGCCCAGGACGACGTAGACGACCTGGAGGCCGGCGTCGGCGTACAGGCCGGCGGTCCAGAACAGCAGCATCAACAGCAGCACGTTGGCGATGCCGACCGGCCAGTTGGCGATCCGCTGCCGGGCCACCAGCCAGACGTTGAGCACCCCGGTAGCGAAGCCCAGTAGCTCCGCGCGGGTGGTGCCGGTGCCCGCCACGGTGAACGCCGTGCCGGTGAGCCAGTCGATCATGCCTCTCCCCTTTCCGCGCGCCCACCCTAGATCCGCCCGACCACCGGGAACAGGCCCCCGCGACGGCGGGCCGCCGGGGCGACGTGAAAGGCTGCGGCCATGGTGCTTGAGGTCGCGCTCATCGACGTACTGCCGGGACACGAGGACGAGTTCGCCGCCGCGTACGCCAAGGGGCACCCGGTGCTCGCCGGGACGCCGGGCTGCCGGTCGGTGCGGATGACCCGGGGCGTGGAGTCCCCGTCCCGGTTCGTGCTGCTGGTCGAGTGGGACTCGGTCGAGGCGCACAACGACAACTTCCGGGGCACCGAGCGCTTCACGCAGTGGCGGGCGCTGATCGGCCCGTACTTCGCCAACCCGCCGCTGGTCGAGCACTTCGTGGACGTGCCGGCCTGAGGTTGTCATACCCCTGACCTACCCTGCGCGGTGCACGCGCCGGCTGCCGGTCCCGACGGGCTCGGGGGCGCCGGGCCCGGTGGCCGCGCGGCGATATCCGGCGGGCGGCGCCTCGGCCGCGCTGCTCGCCCGCGGCCGGGTCAGTCGGCAGGCATCGCCGCCTCGGCAGGGATCACCCGGCGGCACGCCGGCTCAGCGCCGCGCTCGTCTCCTCAGGGCTGAGCGCCGCGTCCAGCAGCCAACCGGTGAGCTGGTCGTAACGGTCGACGTCGGCCGTCGTCGCCAGGCGCACGTCGGTGGTCAACGCCTCCAGCATCACGGTGCGGGGGTCGGCCGGGTCGGGGAACGAGTAGCAGGAGTACGGCGTGAGCGGCTGCGCCCCGCCCCGCGCGGCGACACCCCGGGGCAGCAGCCGGATCGTCACGTGCGGCAGGCCGGCCAGGTCGACCAGGAACCGCAGCTGCTCCTGCCGCACCTGCGGCGGGATGTCGTCGGCTTCGCAGGCCGCCTCGGCGATCACCGCCGTGTAGCGGGGCGGATCGGTGCGCCGCAGCACCTCGTGCCGCATCGCGCGGGCGCGCACGTCGGCCTCCACGTCGACGGTCGGGTCGAGCAGCCGGCCGGCGGCGATCCGCAACCGGGCGTACGCCGGGGTCTGGAGCAGCCCCGGCACGACGGCGGGCTGCCAGTCCACGATGGCCGCCGCTCCCGCCTCCAGCTCGGCGTAGGTGCGCTGCCGCTCCCCCATCTCCCCCAGCGCCTTCCACCAGCCCCGGCTGGTCGCGGCGTCGCGGGCGATGACGATGAGCGCTTCCCGCTGCGGCGGCGGCACCTCGTAGACGTCGAGCAGATCGAGGACGTCGGCGAGATCCGGCCGGCTCTGCCCCAGCTCGATGCGGGACAGCTTGGAGGTGGACGCCCAGCCGAGCCGGTCGCAGACCTGCTCCAGTGTCAGCCCTTCCCGCCTGCGCAACTGGCGCAGCTCGGCGCCCAAGCGTGCGCGTCGAATGACCGGACTCGTTGGCAACGGCATCCCCGCCTCCCCACCGAGGGAGAGTACGCACGACGATCACCCAGCGCAATAGTTTGCTCGCGTACCGCAATCGAGGCTAGTCGCCCCCGTTGCCGGCCGGGCCCCGCCGGCCGCCCGTCAGGGCCGGTACGCGCCGAACGCGCAGACGTCGCCTGCCAGGTCCCGGGCGGTGCGGTACCCGGGCGTGACCGGGCCCGGCGCCCGGGTACCGCCTACGCCCGGTGGAAGCGCGCGGTGGTCTTCGGCGACGGGCCGGCCCGTGGCCGAACCGCACGGCGAGGAGCCGACGGAGCCGCCAGCCCGTCGCCGGGCGGTCACTTCACGCCGGCGGCGTCCATGCCGCGCAGCTCCTTCTTCAGGTCGGCGACCTCGTCGCGGATCCGGGCGGCCAGCTCGAACTGCAGCTCCCGGGCCGCGGCCAGCATCTGGTCGTTGAGCTCCTGGATGAGCTGGGCCAGCTCGGCCCGGGCCATCCCCTCCCGCGCGGGCCCGGCGCCGCCGGCCCGGCCGCGACTGCGGGTCTCCTTCACCGGCGCCTTGCCCCGGGACATCTGCCGCACCGCCCCGCCGACCCGACTGTTCTCCGTGTCCTCCGCCTCGCGGTAGATGTCGTCGAGGATGTCGTGGATCTTCTTGCGCAGCGGCTCCGGGCTGATGCCGTGCGCCTCGTTGTGCGCGATCTGCTTGGCCCGCCGCCGGTTGGTCTCCTCGATCGCGTCCGCCATCGACGGAGTGATCTTGTCCGCGTACATGTGGACCTGGCCGGAGACGTTGCGGGCCGCCCGGCCGATGGTCTGGATCAGCGACCGGCCACTGCGCAGGAAGCCCTCCTTGTCGGCGTCGAGGATGGCGACCAGCGACACCTCGGGCAGGTCGAGGCCCTCCCGGAGCAGGTTGATGCCGACCAGCACGTCGTAGTCGCCCTTACGCAGCTCGCGCAGCAGCTCCACCCGGCGCAAGGTGTCGACCTCGGAGTGCAGGTAACGCACCCGGATGCCGTTCTCCAGGAGGTAGTCGGACAGGTCCTCGGCCATCTTCTTCGTCAGCGTGGTGACCAGCACCCGCTCGTCGCGCTCGGTGCGCAGCTTGATCTCGTGCATCAGGTCGTCGATCTGGCCCTTGGTGGGCTTCACGACGACCTCGGGGTCGATCAGGCCGGTCGGCCGGATCACCTGCTCGACGAACTCGCCCTGGGCCTGCTCCAGCTCCCAGGGGCCGGGCGTGGCGGACAGGAAGACCATCTGGCCCACCCGCTCCAGGAACTCGTCGAACCGCAGCGGCCGGTTGTCGGCCGCGCTGGGCAGCCGGAAGCCGTGGTCGATCAGCATCCGCTTGCGTGACGCGTCGCCCTCGTACATGCCGCCGATCTGCGGGATGGTCACGTGCGACTCGTCGACGACTGTCAGGAAGTCGTCGGGGAAGTAGTCGAGCAGGCAGTGCGGCGGGCTGCCCGGCAGCCGGCCGTCGATGTGCATCGAGTAGTTCTCGATGCCGGAGCAGAAACCGACCTGCCGCATCATCTCGATGTCGTAGGTCGTGCGCATCCGCAGCCGCTGGGCCTCCAGCAGCTTGCCCTGCCGCTCCAGCTCGGCCAACCGCTCGCCCAGCTCGGCCTCGATGTCGCGGATCGCCCGCTCCATCCGCTCCGGGCCGGCCGCGTAGTGGGTGGCCGGGAAGATCAGCAGGTGGTCGACCTCGCGGACCACGTCGCCGGTGAGCGGGTTGAGGTAGTAGAGCTTCTCCACCTCGTCACCGAAGAGCTCGATCCGGACGGCCAGCTCCTCGTAGGCCGGGATGATCTCCAGCGTGTCGCCCCGGACCCGGAAGGTGCCCCGGTTGAAGGCCATGTCGTTGCGCGAGTACTGGATGTCGACCAGGCGGCGCAGCAGCTGGTCGCGGTCGAGCTCCTGCCCGACGGCGACGCGCACGGCCCGGTCGAGGTATTCCTCCGGGGTGCCCAGGCCGTAGATCGCCGAGACGGTGGCCACCACCACCACGTCGCGCCGGGTGAGCAGCGACATCGTCGCCGAGTGCCGCAGCCGCTCGACCTCCTCGTTGATCGAGGAGTCCTTCTCGATGTAGGTGTCGGTCTGCGGGATGTAGGCCTCGGGCTGGTAGTAGTCGTAGTAGGAGACGAAATACTCCACCGCGTTGTGCGGCAGCAGCTCGCTGAACTCCTTGGCCAGCTGCGCGCAGAGCGTCTTGTTGGGCGCGAGCACCAGCGTCGGCCGCTGCAACCGCTCGACGAGCCACGCCGTGGTGGCGCTCTTGCCGGTGCCGGTCGCGCCGAGCAGCACCGTGTTGCGGTCGCCGCGTCGGACCCGACGCTCCAGGTCGTCGATGGCCGCCGGCTGGTCGCCGGCCGGCTGGAAGTCGCTGACGACCTGGAAGCGGCCGTCGAGCCGGGGAATGTCGAGCGCCATGACCTCAACGGTACGCCGGGGGTCCGACACCCCGCGCCGACTACGGACGGTCCCTGATCGGCTTCGATATTGCCATTGTGTGGCCGATCTCACGGGACTACGCTCTCGGTGTAGGCCGCTCGCGGCGGCCGACCGGGCAGGCGGCCAGGCCCTCAGCGGCCGGCCCGCCCCGGCACAGGGGTCGCAGCACCCGGCACGCCCGGCGTGCGCACCCGACGTGGTCGCGCCCGAGGCGCTGACCGGCCGCCGCGAGCGCCCCTGCTCGTCACCCTGCGACGGTGAATCCCGTTCAACCATCCGTGGACACCTCCGCCGCCCGGGCCGCCCGTCCCGACCAGACCTCCCCGCCGCGGGACCACCCGCCGCACGACGACGCCCACACCGAGGCCGTCCCGCGGGTGCTGACCGGCCGCCGGCGCACCACCCTGCTGGTGCTCGCGGTCGTGGCCGTGCTCTCCGCGGCGGCGCTGGTCGCGGGGCTGCTGAGCTGGTCGCCCGACCGGTCGGAGCCGTCCCGGGCGCTGACCGGTGACGAGCGCGAGCGGCTGGCCGCGATGCGGGTCACCAACCACCGCGACCTGCGGGCCGGGGTGCGGGTGACGACGGGCACCGGGTCCGACCGCACCGAACTGGTCGGCTGGGTCGACTGGTCGCGGCCGCTGGTCTACCTGGACGTCGGCGGGCCCGGCGCGGGCGCCGAACGCGGCCTGCTGCAGGCCACGCCGACCGTGGCCGTGCTGCGGCCCGACCCGTCGGCGGTGCCCACCGCCGCACCGCCTCCGCTGGTGCCGCCGGCGGACCGCTGGCGGCTGCACGACCCGTCCGGCGGGCGAGGGGTCGCCGCCGTGCTCGACCTGCTCTTCCGGCTCGGCGCGGACCGCCCCGAGCAGCCCTCGGAGGCCGCCCGCTGGGTGGGCCGCGCCACCGTCGGGGCGGAGCCGGTCGACATCCTCCAGGCGCCGTCGGCCCCGGGCACGCCATCGCCACCTGCGTCCGCGGCGACGGGCGACCACCCGCGCTACTGGCTGGACCGCGACGCCCGCCTGCACCGGCTGGAGACCGGACTGCCCGGCGTCGGTCCGGTCACCGTGCAGCTCATCCGCACCGACCGGCCGACGCTGCGGCCGGTCGACGCGCTCGGCGGCCGGCCCGGGCAGCCCCGCGCCCTGACCGCCGGGGAGCGGAACCGGCTGGACCGGTTGCCCGCCCGGCTCCGCGCCGCCGGCGGCGCCGCCGTCACCCTCACCGCGCCCCTGGCCGCCGACACCAACCTGCGCGGCGCCGGCTGGGTGAGCTGGGCCGGCCGGGCCGCGTACGTGGCCGTCACCGACCTCGGCGCACCGGAGCGACGGGCGCTGCTGCGCGTCGACGGGACGGACGTGACCCGGGCGGAGGTCCCCGCCACGACGGTTCCCGGCACGGTGGAGGCACCCGGCCCGCCCCCGCTGCCGCCGCCCGCCCGGGGCTGGCGGGCCGACCCGACGCGCGCCGACGACCTGGGCCTGCTGCTCGACGCGGCGCTGCGGGCCGCCCGGTCGACCGCGTCGCGGGGCGCCACCCTCCGGGTGCGCGGGGACAGCCTCTCCGGCAGGACCGTGGACGTGGTCGAGCTGCGCCCGTCCGGGGCGCTGCTGCGCTACTGGATCGACCGGTCCGGCGTGCTGCGCCGGGTGGAGCTGCGTACCCGGTCGGGCGCCTGGGCCCAGCTCGACCTGACCCCCGGCGCGGTGCCCCGGTGGCCCGCCGCCCGGCCGGCGCCGCAGCGCCCGGAAGCGCCGGCCGCCGGGCGGTGACCGACCGGGGTCAGGGTCGCCGCCGGGGCGACATCAGGACCCGACGCGCCGACGACGGCGGCCGGGGACCGGTCAGGGGCGCCAGCCGGTCTGCGCCGCCCATTCCTCGGCGCGCAGGTGCTCCTCGTCGAACCATGGGTCCTTCGCCGTGGTGTAGGTGGCGCTGTCCGGGGCCGAGGCGGCCAGTTCCCGCTTCAGCAGCAGGTAGGCCGCCCGCTGGTCCGGGTCGGCACGCAGGTGGTCGCGCATCAGCAGCGCGTACCGCCAGCCGGGCGAGTCCACGGCGCGGACGTGCAGGTACACGGGGCGGCCCGGGTCGGCGCTGCCGTGCAGCCGCTTCTCCCACCGGCCGCTGCCGGGCAGTCGGGGGTTGTCCCACCAGTCGCCGGGCAGGCGCGGGAAGCCCGCGGCGGCGAGCCGCTCGGCCAGCGGGCCGTCCGCGTCGGCGAGGGTCGGCACGGTGAGCTGGATGTCGATCACGTCCTTGGCGGCGAGGCCGGGCACCGCGGTGGAACCGATGTGGTCGATCCGCAGGTCGGCGGGGGCGATCGCGTGCCGGATCCGGGCGGCGAGCCGCGCGTACTGCTGCGGCCAGGTCGGATCGGCCTCGGTCAGCACGACGCGGTGCGGTCGCACCGGTCGCCGCTCGCGCAGGTTCGCCTCGTAGGGCAGCAGCCGCTCCTGCCACAGCGCGTCGACCGCCGCGTGCAGGTCGGCGAGGCTGCCGTCGTTGGTCAGCACCACGTCCGCCGCGGCCCGGCGTCGGGCGTCGTCGGCCTGCGCGGCGATCCGCCGCTCGGCCTCCGCCCGGTCCATCCCGCGGTCGCGGGCCAGCCGCGCCAACCGGGTGGCCACCGCCGTCTGCACCACGACCACCAGGTGGTACGTGGGCGCAAGCCCCACCTCCACCAGCAGCGGCACGTCGTTGACCACGATCGCGTCGGGCACCGCCGCGGCGGCCAGTTCGGCCGTGCGGGCCCGTACGCGGGGATGGATGATCCCCTCCAGCCGGCGCCGGGCCGCCTCGTCGGCGAAGACCACCGCGCCCAGCGCCGCCCGGTCGAGGGCCCCGCCGGCGTCGAGGACCCGGTCGGAGAAGGCCGCGACGATCTCGGCCAGTCCGTCGGTGCCCGGCGCCACCACCTCCCGGGCCACCTGGTCGGCGTCGATGACCACCGCGCCCCGCTCGGCCAGCCGGGACGCCACCGCGCTCTTGCCGGATCCGATCCCCCCGGTCAACCCCACCATCAGCACCGGACCAGTCAACCCGATCTTCCCCGCCCCGCCAAACCGGGCCGGTGCCCGCGCCCGGCACGCCCACCACGCCGGACGGTGGCCGGCTGGGCCACGGTCTGGCTGGCCGCCGAGTGGATGGGCCCGGCCTCCGGGCCCCACCGACACGGACGGGCCCGGCCCCACCGGAACGAACCGGCCGGTGCCTGGGGCCGCCGGAACGGCGCCGAGCGGCCGGCCCGCCGGAGCGGGGGCCGGGAGGGGCGGGCAACGGCGAGGGCCCCGCCCCCGGCGATCTCGCGATCGCGGGGACGGGGCCCTCGTCCGTCGTTCAGCGGGTCACTTGCCGCCGGCGAGCTTCTCCCGCAGAGCGGCGAGCGCCTCGTCGGTGGCCAGGGTGCCGGCCGGCTCTTCGGCCTGCCGGCTCGGGGCCGCGCTGGTCGAGGTGGTGGTGCCACCGGTGACGGCCGGAACCGGGTTGGCAGCGGCCTCGGCGTCGGCGGCGCGGGAGGTCTGCACCTGCTTGGTGTGGGCCTCCCAGCGCTGACGGGCCTCGGCGTACTGGTTCTCCCAGGTCTCGCGCTGCTTGTCGTACCCCTCGAGCCACTCGCCCGTCTCCGGGTCGAAGCCCTCCGGGTAGATGTAGTTGCCCTCGGCGTCGTAGGTCGCGGCCATGCCGTAGAGGGTCGGGTCGAAGTGCTCCTCGCCCTCGACGAAGCCCTCGTTGGCCTGCTTGAGCGACAGCGAGATCCGGCGGCGCTCCAGGTCGATGTCGATGACCTTGACCATGACCTCGGAGCCGACCTGGACGACCTGCTCCGGGATCTCCACGTGGCGCTCGGCCAGCTCGGAGATGTGGACCAGGCCCTCGATGCCGTCGTCCACCCGGACGAAGGCGCCGAACGGCACCAGCTTGGTGACCTTACCCGGCACGATCTGCTGGATCGCGTGGGTGCGGGCGAACTGCCGCCACGGGTCCTCCTGGGTCGCCTTCAGCGACAGCGAGACCCGCTCGCGGTCCAGGTCGACGTCCAGGACCTCGACCTCGACCTCCTGGCCCACCTCGACGACCTCGGACGGGTGGTCGATGTGCTTCCAGGACAGCTCGGAGACGTGCACCAGGCCGTCCACGCCGCCCAGGTCGACGAACGCGCCGAAGTTGACGATCGAGGACACGACGCCCTTGCGGACCTGGCCCTTCTGCAGCTTGTTGAGGAACTCGGTGCGCACCTCGGACTGCGTCTGCTCCAGCCAGGCCCGGCGGGACAGGACCACGTTGTTGCGGTTCTTGTCCAGCTCGATGATCTTGGCCTCGAGCTCGCGGCCGACGTACGGCTGCAGGTCCCGCACCCGACGCATCTCGACCAGGGAGGCGGGCAGGAAGCCGCGCAGCCCGATGTCGAGGATGAGGCCGCCCTTGACCACCTCGATGACCGAGCCGCGGACGACGCCGTCCTCGTCCTTGATCTTCTCGATGGTGCCCCAGGCCCGCTCGTACTGCGCCCGCTTCTTGGAGAGGATCAGACGCCCCTCCTTGTCCTCCTTCTGGAGGACCAGGGCCTCGATGTGATCACCAACCGAAACGACCTCGGCCGGGTCCACGTCGTGCTTGATCGACAACTCCCGAGAGGGGATGACGCCCTCGGTCTTGTAGCCGATGTCGAGCAGGACCTCGTCCCGATCGACCTTGACGACGGTGCCTTCGACAATGTCGCCGTCGTTGAAGTACTTGATGGTCTCGTCGATCGCGGCGAGGAAAGCCTCCTCGGAACCGAGATCGTCGTGGGTGACCCGGGTGGCGCTCGAGGGGGCCTCGATGCTGCTCGTCATGTGGGCGGTTGCTCCGGTCGGATGGTGTGTCACAGCAGGCTGGTGTCGCGGTGACCTGTTCGCGCCAGCGGATCCGTCGCCGGGCACACCGAAGATCGAGTGAGATCATGGAGGTAACTCCGCCAGTGGTCCCGGAGACCGCGCACCTGCTCCCTGCCGAGGCACACGATCCGCGAGCGCATCGTCTAGCCTACCCGCTGCATTACCACAGCGTGCAAGGCCTCCCGCCCTCTCGCCGCCTCGCCACCTGCGAAAGCGGAGATTTCGGTAGGAAGCTGCCCCACCTGTCGCGTCCGTCACAAGGGCACCACCGGAAACCGTAGCGCCACTCCCGTTCCGCCGCGCCCGGGGGCCCGCCGCCCCGTCGCGCCCGACAGGAGAGGCACTAGCGTGAGCGGGTGGACGACGACAGCAGCCGGGTGACCCGGCGCCGGGTGGGCGACGCCGAGGCCCGGCGCGCCAGCCGCCACTGGTGGGACACCGACGCGGACGACTACCAGGCCGAACACGGCGGCTTCCTCGGCGACCTCGACTTCGTCTGGTGCCCGGAGGGGGTGCGCGAGGCGGACGTACGGCTGCTGGGCGACCTGACCGGGCGGCGGGTGCTGGAGGTCGGCTGCGGCGCCGCGGCCGCCGCGCGGTGGCTCGCCACCCGGGGCGCCCGGCCGGTCGCCATGGACCTGTCCGCCGGCATGTTGCGGCACGCCGCCCTGGCCGCCGCGCGCACCGGCGTACGCGTGCCGCTGGTGCAGGCCGACGCGCTGGCGCTGCCCTTCGCCGACGCGGCGTTCGACACCGCCTGCACGGCGTTCGGGGCGATCCCGTTCGTGGCCGACTCGGCGGCGGTGATGCGCGAGGTGTTCCGGGTGCTGCGCCCCGGCGGTCGCTGGGTGTTCTCGGTGACCCACCCGATGCGGTGGATCTTTCTCGACGACCCGGGTGAGGGCGGGCTGACCGCCACGCACTCGTACTTCGACCGCTCCCCCTATGTGGAGCAGGACGAGACCGGCGCGGCCACCTACGTCGAGCAGCACCGCACGCTCGGCGACCGGGTCCGGGAGATCGTGGGCGCCGGGTTCGACCTGGTCGACCTGGTCGAGCCGGAGTGGCCCGAGGGGCACGAGGGGATCTGGGGGCAGTGGAGCCCGCTGCGCGGCCGCCTCTTCCCCGGCACTGCCATCTTCGTCGCCGAGAAGCCCGCCTGATGAGCCGGACAGTCGGTGCGACGTCCGGGGCCGCCGGCAGGGTTACGCTGAGCCGGTGAGCGCCGAGCCGATCGCGACACCACCTGGCCCCTGGTGTCCTGACCCGATCCGGCAGCAGCGTGCGGACTACACGCTGGAGGACCTGCTCAACCTGCCGGACGACGCCCCGCGCGTCGAACTCGTCGACGGAGTCATCCAGGTGACACCCTCCCCCACCCTGGGCCACCAGGACATCTCCAGCCTGCTCTGGCTGTGGCTGCGGACCCACGCCCCCGCCCACCTCCGCGCCGCTCAGGCCGTCGGCGTGGCCCTCAACGCGAACACCAGTCGACAGCCGGACGTGCTCCTGCGCCGGGCCGAGGTGACCCCCGACCGGTCACTGCTCGTGCCTGACGACGTCATCCTCGCCGTGGAGGTGGTGTCCCCGGGTACGCGGCGTACCGACAGGTTCGCCAAGCCGGGTGAGTACGCCGCCGCGGGCATCCCGTTCTACTGGCGCATCGAACAGGATCCCGTGCACCTGCACGCCTACCGCCGGGGCGAGCGGCTCGGGCCGGGCGGAGAGCGGCAGTACGAACTGATCACCGACAGCGCCGAGCTGGTCGAACTCAGCGAGCCGTTCGAGATCAAGCTGCCGATCGCCGAGATCACCCCGTAGCCGGTCCCCCCGTTTCCTGGCATCGACGCCGGGTACCCACCCGGCATGGCCGAGCAGAACGAGTTCCGCAAGGGTGACCACGTCTCCTGGGCCAGTCACAGCGGCCGGGCGTACGGCGTGGTCAAGGAGAAGCTGATCGACCGGACGCACGTGCGCGGGCACGCCGTGAACGCGTCCCCGGAGCACCCGCAGTACCGGATCCGCAACGACGACTCGGGCCGGGACGTCGCCCACCGACCGGAGGTGCTGCGCCGTGAGCGGGGGTGACGAGGGCCGGGACGTCTACCGGGAGTTCACCGAGGCGGTGAACATGAAGCCGGGCGAGCTGTCGACGTGGCTGGAGACCGAGGAGTCCAAGCACGTCGGGTGGCGCAAGGGCACCAAGGGCGGCGAGTCCGTCGGGCACGAGTCCGGCCGGAAGATCATCGACCTGCTGCGGCGCAGGCGTGACCAGCTCTCGGAGGCCGACTACCGGCACATGCGCAAGGTCGTCGGGTACGTCCGGCGGCACATGGCGCAGCGACCCAGCGGCGACGTGCGCCAGACCCGGTGGCGGTACTCCCTGATGAACTGGGGTCACGATCCCGTCAAGGCCCCGCTTCCGCCGCCCGGCGGACCGTCCCGGAAGGCCCTGGAGCGGCACGGCGCCCCTCCGAAGGCCCGCCGGGGGCCGGGACGCTGAACCGGACCCGGCCACGACGCCCGGCAGGGGTGGTACGCCGGACCGGGCCAGCGCGTAGGACCACGAGCCGATGTGGGTCTCGGGACGACGCCGACCGCGACGGTTCCATGGCAGCCCGACCCGCGCAGGGATCAAGCCTGACCGCCGGCAGCGGCTCGGGCTGCCCCGGAACCCCACCACGAAGACGCTCAGTGGTCGGCGCTGTTCCAGTCCCGCCCCTCGCCGACCGACACCTCCAGCGGCACCGACAGCGGGTACGCCCCGCCCATCTCCCGCCGCACCAGCGCCTCGAGGGCCTCCCGCTCGCCCGGCGCGACCTCGAACACCAGCTCGTCGTGCACCTGGAGCAGCATCCGCGAGCGCAGGCCGGCCTCGCGCAGCGCGGTGTCGACGTGCAGCATGGCCACCTTGATGATGTCGGCGGCCGAACCCTGGATCGGCGCGTTGAGCGCCATCCGCTCGGCCATCTCCCGGCGCTGCCGGTTGTCGCTCACCAGGTCGGGCAGGTAGCGCCGGCGACCCAGGATCGTCGAGGTGTAGCCGTCGTGCCGGGCCCGGGAGACGATCTCCTGGAGGTAGTCGCGCACCCCGCCGAAGCCGGCGAAGTAGTCCTCCATCAGCCCGCGCGCCTCCTCGGCGGTGATGCCGAGCTGCTGGGAGAGGCCGAACGCGCTCAGCCCGTACGCCAGGCCGTAGTTCATCGCCTTGATCTTGCGCCGCTGGTCCGCGGTGACCTCGTCGAGGGGCACCCCGAAGACCGACGAGGCGGTGGCGGCGTGGAAGTCGGCGCCGGAGTTGAACGCCTCGATGAGCGCGTCGTCCGACGACAGGTGCGCCATGATGCGCATCTCGATCTGGCTGTAGTCGGCGGTGAGCAGGCACTCGTAGCCCTCCCCGACGACGAAGGCGCGGCGGATCCGCCGGCCCTCCTCCGTGCGGATCGGGATGTTCTGCAGGTTGGGCTCGGTCGAGGAGAGCCGGCCGGTGGCCGCCACCGTCTGGTTGAACGTCGTGTGGATGCGCCCGTCGTCGGAGACCGACTTGAGCAGCCCGTCGACGGTGGTCTTGAGCTTGGCCACGTCCCGGTGGCGCAGCAGGTGGGCCAGCACCGGGTGCGGGTTCTGCGCGTGGAGCCACTGCAGGGCGTCGGCGTCGGTGGTGTAGCCGGTCTTGATCTTCTTGGTCTTGGGCAGGCCCAGCTCGCCGAAGAGGATCTCCTGCAACTGCTTCGGCGAGCCGAGGTTGAACTCGCGCCCCACCGCCGCGTACGCCCCCTGGGCGGCGGCCTTCACCTCGGCGGCGAAGTGCGCCTCCAGCTCGGAGAGGTAGTGCGTGTCGGCGGCGATGCCGGTGCGCTCCATGCCGGCGAGCACCCGCATCAGCGGCAGCTCCACGCCGGCCATCAGCCGGGCGGACTGCTCGCCGTCGCGGGAGAGCTCGGCGTCGATGGCGTCGGCGAGGTCGAGGGTGGCCCGGGCCTGGAGCATGAGGTTCTGCTCCGCCTCGCCGTCGTTGCCGAGGCCGTCGAGGGTGAGCTGGCCGGTCTCCGGCGCGTCGACCCGCAGCTCGCGGTGCAGGTAGCGCAGGGCCAGGTCGGTCAGGTCGTAGGAGCGCTGGTCGGGGCGGGCCAGGTAGGCGGCGATCTGGGTGTCGCGGAGGATGCCCTCCAGGCGCCAGCCGTGCGCGGCGGACGCGAGCACGGCCGGCTTGCTGTCGTGCAGCACCTTGGGCCGTGCCTCGTCGGCCAGCCAGGCCGCCACGGCCGCCTCGTCGGCCGGGTCCAGGGTGGCGGGGTCGAGCCAGGCCGCCGCGCCGCCGGCGGTCGCCAGGGCCATGCCGGTCACGGAGGCGGTGTGCCGGCGGTTGGGCCCGGTGTCGAGCTTCACCGCCACGCCCACCGGGGTGCCGGTCGGCGCGTGCGTCTCCAGCCACCCGGCCACGGCCCCGGGCGCGGTGAGCACCTCGCCGGTGAGGTCGAAGCCGGACTCGGCCTCCGGCTCCACGGCCTCCAGGTACTGGTAGAGCCGGTCGCGCAGGATGCGGAACTCCAGGGTGTCGAAGACCTGGTGGACCGCCTCGCGGTCCCATCCCTCCCAGCGGGCGTCCTCGGGGCGCAGCGGCAGCTCCAGGTCGGAGACGAGGCAGTTGATCTCGTAGTTGCGGATCACGTCGGCGAGCCGCTCGCGCAGGCTGTCGCCGGCCTTGCCCTTGATCTCGTCGGCCCGCGCGATGACCCCGTCGACCCCGCCGTACGTGTTGATCCACTTCGCGGCGGTCTTCGGGCCGACGCCGGGGATGCCGGGCAGGTTGTCGCTGGTCTCGCCGACCAGGGCGGCCAGGTCGCGGTAGCGCTCGGGGGCGACGCCGTACTTCGCCTCGATCGCCGCCGGGTCCATCCGGGCCAGGTCGGAGACGCCCTTGCGCGGGTAGAGCACGGTGATCCGGTCGCCGACGAGCTGGAAGGCGTCCCGGTCGCCCGTGCTGATCAGCACCGACATGCCCTGGTCGCGGGCCTGGCAGGCGAGGGTGGCGATGATGTCGTCGGCCTCGTAGCCCTCCTTCTCCACCACCGGGATGCGCAGCGCCGCGAGGACCTCCTTGACCAGGCTCACCTGGCCCTTGAAGTCGGTCGGGGTCTCGCTGCGGCCGGCCTTGTACTCCGCGTACTTCTCGGTGCGGAAGGAACGGCGGGAGACGTCGAAGGCGACGACGATGTGCGTCGGCTGCTCGTCGCGCAGCACGTTGATCAGCATGGACGTGAAGCCGTAGACCGCGTTGGTCGGCTGACCCGTGGTGGTGGAGAAGTTTTCCACCGGCAGGGCGAAGAACGCCCGGTATGCCAGGGAATGTCCGTCGACGAGGAGCAGGCGCGGCGTCGTAGCTGTCACGCGAGCGACTCTAGCCGCCCGCCCCGACAGTTCGGGACACCGGCACGGCCGCCATCGGCCCGGCGCGGACGCCGGCGCGGCCCGTACGGCCGCGCCGGCGTCCCCGTCACAGCACCTTGGCCAGGAACGATTTCGTCCGGTCGTGCCGGGGGTTGGCGATCACCTCGCGCGGGTTGCCCGACTCGACCACGACGCCGCCGTCCATGAAGACCAGCGAGTCGCCGACCTCGCGGGCGAAGCCGATCTCGTGGGTCACCACGATCATCGTCATGCCGTCGCGGGCCAGGTCCTTCATCACGTCGAGCACCTCGCCGACCAGCTCCGGGTCGAGCGCGCTGGTGGGCTCGTCGAAGAGCATCAGCTTCGGCTGCATGGCCAGCGCCCGGGCGATCGCCACCCGCTGCTGCTGGCCACCGGAGAGCTGACCGGGATAGTTGCCGAGCTTGTCGCCCAGCCCCACCCGCTCCAGCAGGGCGGCGGCCCGGTCGCGGGCGGCGGCCTTCTTCGCCCGGCCCAGCAGCACCGGCGCCTCGGCGACGTTCTGCAGGGCGGTCATGTGCGGGAAGAGGTTGAACCGCTGGAACACCATGCCGATCGAGCGGCGCTGGGCGGCCACCTCCTTCTCCCGCATCTCGTGCAGCTTCCCGCCGCGCTCGCGGTAGCCGATCAGCTCGCCGTCCACCCAGATCCGACCGGCGTTGATCTTCTCCAGGTGGTTGATGCAGCGCAGGAACGTCGACTTGCCGGAGCCGGAGGGGCCCAGCAGGCAGCAGACCTCGCCGCTGCGGACCTCCAGGTCGATGCCCTTGAGCACCTCGACCGACCCGAACGACTTGTGCACCTGCTCGGCCCGGACCATCGGCCCGGACTCCGCCGTGGGCGCGCCGGCCTGGGCCGGCGCCGTCACCTTGGTCATACGCCGTCCACCTTCCCGGTCGCGCCGCCCGCCTCCGCGGCGATCCCGCGCAGCTTCGTCTTCGCCCGCCCGCTGCGCCCGACGCCCCTGGAGAAGTGCCGCTCCAGGTAGTACTGCCCGACCAGCAGCACGCTGGTCAGCAGCAGGTACCACAGGGTCGCCGCGACCAGCATCGGAAAGACCTGGAAGGTCCGGCTACCGACGGCCCTGAGCTGGAAGAACAGCTCGGCCGAGACGGGCACGAAGGCCACCAGGGAGGTGTCCTTGAGCATGGCGATGGTCTCGTTGCCGGTCGGCGGGACGATCACCCGCATGGCCTGGGGCAGCACGATGCGGCGCAGGATCTGCCCGCGCCGCATGCCGAGGGCCTGCGCGGCCTCCGTCTGCCCCTCGTCGACCGACTGGATGCCGGCCCGGACGATCTCCGCCATGTAGGCGGCCTCCGACAGGCCGAGCGCCAGCATGCCGGCGACGAACCCGGTGAGGAGGTCCACGGAGGAGAAGCCGAACAGCCGCGCCTCGAAGTCGTCGACCCCGAACAGGGCGCCGATCTGCCGGTCGAAGGGCAGCCCGAACTCGATCCGCGCCCAGAGGATGCCCAGGTTGCCGAAGAGGATCGCCAGCACCAGCCGGGGCACCGCCCGGAAGAACCAGGTGTACGCCCAGGCGACGCCGCGCAGGATCGGGTTCTCCGACAGCCGCATGATGGCGAGGACGATGCCCAGCACGATGCCGATCAGCATGGCGGTCAGGAGCAGCGCGATGCTGCCGCGCACCCCCTCCATGATCGGCGGGCGGAACATCTCGTCGACCATGAACGACCAGTTGAATGCCTTGTTCGTCACCAGCAGGTGGACGAACATGGCCACCAGCACCCCGATCACGGCGACGGCGACCCACCGCCCGGGATGCCGCACGGGCACGGCCTGGATGGGTTCCGGCCGTGCCCGCTCGGGTGTGTCTGTTTGGACCGACATGGGTCAGCTGGTCGGGTTCAGCGCCGGGGTCGTGATGGCGCCGCCCTCGACGCCCCACTTCTTCAGCGCGGTCTCGTAGCTGCCGTCGGCGATGACCGCCTGCACGGCCTCCTTCAGCACCTCGGCGAACGCGGCCTGGTCCTTCTTCACCGCGTAGCCGTACGGGGCGGACTCGTAGATGTCGCCGAGCAGCTCCAGCTGGCCGTTGCTCTGCTTCACCGCGTACGCGCCGACCGGCGAGTCGGCCAGCATGGCGTCGTCCTTGCCGCTGACCACGGCGGCGGTGGCGTCGCTCTGCGCCTGGTACTGGTCGATGGTGATCGCCGGCTTGCCGGCGTCGGTGCACTTCTTCGACCGGGCGGTGATGTCGTCGAGCTGCACGGTGCCGACCTGCACGGCGATCTTCTTGCCGCAGGCGTCGTTCGGGTCGATCTTGGCCGGGTTGCCGGCCTTCGTCGCCCACTGGGTGCCGGCGGAGAAGTAGCTGACCATGTTGACGGTCTTCATCCGCTCGGCGTTGATGGTGAACGAGGAGACGCCGACCTCGTACTTGCCGGAGTCCACGCCGGGCAGGATCGAGTCGAACGGCGCCGACTCGTACTCGGCCTTCAGGCCGAGCTTCTGCGCGACGGCGTTGAACAGCTCGACGTCGAAGCCGACGACGGTCTTGCCGTCGGCGTCGAGGAACTCCGCCGGGGCGTACGTCGAGTCGGTGCCGACCTTGATCACGCCGTCGGCCTTGATGGCGTCGGGCACCTTCGCCGCCAGCGCCGAGTCGGCGGCGGCGGTGACGCTGGGTCCGGCGCCGGGCTGCTCGGTGCTCTCCTTCTCGCCGCAACCGGCGAGCGAGAGGGCGAGCAGCGCGGCACCCGCGGCGCCGAGCACGGCCCGGCGGCCACCAGAGATGTGGAACATGTCGTTCTCCTTGCGATGAGGGGTGGCGGCCGGTCAGGCCACGCCGAGGTAGGCCTCTTTGACCGCCGGGTCGTGCAGCAGGTCCGCACCGGTCCCGCTCTTGACGATCCGGCCGGTCTCCAGCACGTACGCCCGATGCGCCCGGGCCAGGGCCTGCTGGGCGTTCTGCTCGACCAGCAGGATGGTGGTGCCCTGTTCGTTGATCTCGGTGATGATGTCGAAGATCTGCTGGATCAGCATCGGTGCCAGACCCATCGAGGGCTCGTCGAGCAGCAGCAGCTTCGGTCGGCTCATCAGCGCCCGGCCGACGGCCAGCATCTGCTGCTCGCCGCCGGAAAGGGTACCCCCGGCCTGCTTGCGTCGCTCCGCCAGGCGCGGGAACAGGTTCAGCACCCGGTCGAGGTCCTGGGCGATGCCCGCCCGGTCCCGCCGGGTGTAGGCGCCCATGTCCAGGTTCTCCAGCACCGTCATGCCCGGGAAGATGCCCCGGCCCTCCGGCGCCTGGCACAGCCCCCGCCTGACCCGCAGGTCGGCCCGGAGCTTGGTGATGTCCTCACCGTTGAACCGGATGCTCCCGCTGGCGACCGGCCGGATCCCGGAGATCGCCCGCATGGTGGTCGACTTGCCGGCGCCGTTGGCGCCGATCAGGGCCACGATCTCGCCCTCGTCCACCGTCAGGCTGATGCCGTGCAGCGCCTGGATCCGCCCGTACAGCAGGCTCACGTCGTCGATCTCAAGCAGCATCGTCCGGCACCCCCAGGTACGCCGCGATCACCTTCGGGTTCTCCCGCACCTCGGCGGGCAGCCCCTCGGCGATCTTCTTTCCGAACTCCAGCACCACGATCCGGTCGGTGACCCCCATGACCAGGCGCATGTCGTGCTCGATGAGCAGCACGGTCACGCCGGTGTCCCGGATCTGCCGGATGAGCTGGAGCAGCTCCTCCTTCTCCGCCGGGTTGAAACCGGCGGCCGGCTCGTCCAGGCAGAGCAGCACCGGATCGGTGGCCAGCGCGCGGGCGATCTCCAGCCGCCGCTGCTCGCCGTAGGAGAGGTTGCGGGCGAACTCGTGCATCCGCTTGCGGATGCCGACGAACTCCAGCAGGCGCTCGGCCTTCTCCCGGCCCTCGCGCTCCTCCTTCCAGTACCGCGGCAGGCGGAACAGCGCGGAGATGACGCTGGTCTTGTGGTGCGCGTCCGCGCCGACCAGGACGTTCTCGAGCGCGGTCATCTCGGGGAAGAGGCGGATGTTCTGGAACGTCCGCGCCATGCCCATCTTGGTGATCTGGTGCCGCTTCTTGCCGCTGATCTTCTGGCCACGGAACCGGATCTGCCCCTCGGTGGGCTGGTAGATGCCGGTCATCGCGTTGAAGCAGGTGGTCTTGCCGGCGCCGTTCGGCCCGATCAGACCGAGGATCTCCCCCTTGTAGAGGGTGAAGTCCACCTCGTTCAACGCGACCACGCCGCCGAAGCGCAGCGTGACGTTGTCGACCTCCAGCAGCGGCTCCCGGGTGGGCACCGCCTCCACGGCCGGCGCGCCGGCCTGCGCCGGGACGGCCGGCGTCTGCTCGGTGTCACTCACCGACGGTCACCTCCTTGCGGCGGTCCTTGAACTCCGCCGCACGTCGTCGGTTCGGGATCAGGCCCTCGGGCCGGAAGATCATCATGATCACCAGCACCAGGCCGAAGAACAGGAACCGGAACTCGTACAGCTCGACGCCGAACAGCTCGATGCCGCGGAACCGCTCGATCATGTACGCCACCAGGCCGCCGCCGACGATCGCGCCGACGATGTTGCCCGAGCCACCGAAGATGACCGCGGCCAGGATGATGATCGAGTTCAGCAGCTCGAAGTTCTGCGAGTTGACGAAGTTCTGCTTGCCCGCGAAGAGCGCACCGGCCAGCCCGGCGATCGCCGCACCCGCCGCGAACGCCCACAGCTTGAACTTGAACGTCGGCACGCCCATCAGCTGCGCCGCGTCCTCGTCCTCGCGGATCGAGATCCAGGCCCGCCCGACCCGGCTGTGGGTCAGGTTCCGCACCCCGATCACCACCAGGATGATCACCGTGAGCACCAGCCAGTAGTACGGCCGGGCGTCGAGCACGCCGAAGACCGGCCTCCCGTCGGCGTACTGGCCGGGCGGGTGCGGGATCTGGTTGAAGCCCCGCTGACCCTTGAGGAACTCCGAGCTGACCGCGCCGATCCGGATCATCTCGGCGAAGCCGAGCGTCACCAGCGCCAGGTAGTCGCCGCGCAGCCGCAGGGTCGGCGTACCGAGCATCACGCCGGACACCATCGTCAGGGCGATCGCCACCGGCACCGCCAGCAGCCACGGCCACAGCGTCTTGATGTCGCTGCTCGGCGAGGTCAGCACCGCCACGGTGTACGCGCCGACAGCGAAGAAGCCGAAGTAGCCGAGGTCGAGCAGGCCGGCGAAGCCGACCACGATGTTCAGGCCGACGGCCAGCAGCACGTAGATCGAGACGGTGAACATCACCTGGGTGAAGTTCGCACCGGGGGTCGGGATCGGCCCCAGGTACTGGTAGAACTCCTTGTTCGGCAGCGCGTAGAAGAACACGATCACCGCGGCGAGCAGCGCCCAGCGCACCCAACGCGGCGCGCCGCGCCACCGTTCCCCGGCCGCCTCGCGGCCGGAGCGCACCTTCTCCAGGACGGTCGTCATGCCCGCGCCCTCCCCAGCGACTCACCCAGCAGACCGGTCGGCCGGAACATCAGCAGCACCACCAGCACCGCGAACGCGGCGAAGTCCTTCCACTGGGTGCCGAACAGGCCGGAGGCGTAGTTCTCGATCACGCCCAGCAGCAGGCCGCCGACGAGCGCCCCGCGCAGGTTGCCGATGCCGCCCAGCACCGCGGCGGTGAACGCCTTGAGACCGAGCAGGAAGCCGACGCTGTAGGTGAGGGTCTGGATCCGCACGTCGTAGAGCAGACCGGCGACGCCGGCCATGCTGCCGCCAGCGATGAAGACCATCAGGATGATCCGGTCCTTGTTCACGCCCATCAGCGCGGCGGTGTTGGCGTCCTGCGCCACCGCCCGGATGCCTCGACCGACCCGGCTGCGGTTGATGAACAGATCCAGCGCGATCATCATCACCAGCGCGGACCCGAGGGTCAGCAGCTGAACGGCGTCGATCGGCACGCCGGCGATCTCGAACAGCGGCTTGGGGCTGACCAGGGCCGGGGCGCCCTCCGGGCGGCGGCGGGTCCACACGCCGAACGCCTCGGAGATGGCGATGGACGCGCCGATCGCGGTGATCAGGAAGGCCAGCGGCGGCGCGTTGCGCTTACGCAGCGGCCGGTACGCCACCCGCTCGATCACCGTCGCGGTGCCCGCCGAGGCGATCGCCGCGACGATCATCGCCACGAGCAGGTAGAACATGATCGAGCCGAGCCCGCTGACCTGCGAGTCCTGGTTGAGGCCGAATCCGTTCCAGGTCCAGATCGCCGCGAACGCGCCGGCGATGAAGACCTCGGAGTGGGCGAAGTTGATGAGTCTCAGCACGCCGTAGACCAGCGTGTAACCCAGCGCGACCAGGGCGTAGATCGCACCCTGCGTCAGGCCGGTCGTGGTGAGTTCTCCGAAGTTGGAGAACAGTCCGTCGAAGTTCAAGGGAGGGACGCTCCATCAGGGTCTGGAGAGAAAAAGGGGGTGCGGCCGGGAGCGAGCTCCCGGCCGCACCCGCGATCACAACTCAATCGCTGTAGCAGCGACCGGCGTCAGGACTTCGGGATCTCCTGATCCGGGACGACCTTGCCACCGACGACCTTGAAGGCCCAGACCTTGACCTGCGCCGGGTCGAGCTCGCCGCCCTCGACGAACTTGTAGCTCGCCGCGACGCCCTCGCCGCTGTAGCCCTTCACGAACTCCAGCAGGCCCGCACGGGTGGTCTTGCCCGCCTTGATGCCGGCGAGCAGGATGTTCGCCGCGTCGTAGGCCGTGTCGCTGTAGGTGCCCGGGTCGGTGCCGTTGAGGGCCTTGTACTCCTGGACGAAGGTGCCCCGAGCCTCGGCGGCCGGCGCGCACGGGCAGGTGAGGATGGTGCCCTCGGCCGCCGCCGCACCCGCGGAGGTGATGTACGCGGCGTCGTTCACGCCGTCACCGGCGATCAGCGGAGCGGTGACCCCGGCAGCGCTGAGCTGCTTGCGGATCAGGCCCGCCTCCTGGTAGTAGCCGCCGTAGAAGATGGCCTTCACGTTCGCGGCCTTGGCCTTGGTGACGACGGCGGAGAACTCGGTCTGCTTGCCCTCGCCCTGGACCTTGTCCGAGCCGACGACCGCCGGGCCGAGCAGCTTCTTGACCTCGTCGGCCAGGCCGGCGCCGTACGCGGACTGGTCGTCGATGACATAGACCTTGTCGGCCTTCAGGACGTTCTTGATGTAGTTGCCGGCCGCCGGGCCCTGGCTGAAGTCGTTGCCGACCGCGCGGAAGAAGGTCTTCCAACCCTGCTCCGCGAGGCTCGGGCGGGTCGCGGAGGGGGTGATGGTCACCAGACCGGCCTCGTTGAACAGCGGACCGGCGGCCTCGGACTCACCCGAGTAGGCCGGGCCGACGATGCCGAGGATCTTCGCGTCGTCGATGGCCTTCTGGGCCAGACCCGGGGCCTGGTCCGGGCTGCCCTGCGAGTCCAGAGAGACCAGCTCGACCTTGCAGTCGGCGTTTTCCTTGTTGTACTTGTCGACGGCCAGCTTGACGCCGTTGTTCTCGTTGATGCCGAGCGCCGCCGAGCTGCCGGTCAGCGCACCGAAGAACGCGATCTTGTTGCCACAGGCTTCCCCACCGGACGCCGTGTCGTCGCCACCACTGGAGCATGCGGTGCCGCCGGCGACGAGCGCCAGCATGGCCACCCCACCGATAACGCGCGCGAGCTTCTGCCTCAAGGCCCGAACCCTCCTCCGTCCCATGGTCCGAACCACCCGCTGCCTATTGGCCCTTGCGGGGGCGGACGAACCAGACCGTCGTCGCCGGTCTGGGGCCGGACGCTATCCCACCTTTCAGCTGTGACGAAAGCCCCAGCGGAGCGGGTTGACCGAACCGTTACACGCCGTGGCGGATTGGAAACGATCGCTGTAAGAACCGTCGGCCATGAATGCCCCTCGCCTTCGTTTCATCGGTAACGGGCAGGTCAGGGCCCACTCCCTACCGATCGACGACCGACAGCCCCGCCCACCAGGCACGCGACGCCTGGCCGTCATCGGCGACCAACACCAGTCGATCTCCCTGCGCCGCCACCGCCACCGCCGCGTTGCCGCCGTCGGGCACCACGGCAGGCATCGCCATCGTCCGCCACGAATCCCCCGAATCGACCGAGAGCCACAGTCCGTGACCGCCGCCGTCCCCGGTCACCGCCACCAGAGCACGCCCGGCCGGCACCAGACCGTCGACCGACGACACCCCCGGCCCCGGCACGCCGAACCCGCCGACCCGCCGCCACTCGTCCCCGGCCAGCCGCCAGGCCGCGAACCCCTCGCGCACCGGCCCGACCGCCACCAGCCCGCCGACGCCCACCAAGGCCACCCGCTGGGCCTGGCCGCGCCCGTCCGCCGCCGGCAACGCCACCCGCCGCCAGGCACGGCCGTCAGCCGAGGCCCACGCCAGGGGCGCCAGCGCGGTCGCGCCCGGCGGCAGCACCGCCCCCACCACCCACCAGCCCGACGGCACGGCCACCGCGTCGTACGCCACCGTCCGGCCGCGCCCGTCGCCGGCGAGCTCCGGCACGCCCTCCCGGATGGTGAACCGCTCACCGTCGGGGGACGTCCAGACCGCCGCGCCGTCGACCCGGGCCCCCGCGATCAGCCAACCCGCCGGCCCGGCGGCCAACCGCGTCACGCTCACCGCCCGCGGCCCCGCGTACAGCTCGAAAGGGGCCGGCACCTCCCGCAGCGCGCCGTCCGGGGCCTGCGCCCAGGTGCCCGTGCGGGGATTGCCGTGCACGCCGCCGTTCTTCGCCCCGAGCGCCGCCAGCCGCCCGTCCCGGCAGGCGGCCGCGTACAGCACGTGCTGGCGGCCGTAGAAGCTCGACGCGGCCACCGGCAGCGCCGACCACGCCCCGCCGTCGGCGCTGCTCCAGGCCGCCGGCCGCGTCTCACCCGCCGCGTCGGCCAGCCCGCCCACCACGTACCAGCGGCCGGCGCAGGCCACGGCATCGCGCAACAGCGGCCGGCCGGCCGCGCCCGGCGGCGCGGGCAGGGTCAGCGGCTGCCACGCCGGGCGCAGCGACTCGGCGGCGGGCTCCGCCGGGGCCCGGTCGCAGCCGGCCAGCAGCGCGGCGACGACACCGAACACCGCCACCAGCCGCCGGGACCACATGGGATCAGATGTTATCGATCGGCCGGCCCGGCGGGGAGCCCGTCGCACGGGCCTGGCGTGTCGCGCCGCCCCGCGGCGTCGTTCCCGTGCCCGCCCAGCCGACCGCGACGGAGGGCCCGGCGCGGGATCCGAGCGGCTGGCGTGTCGCGCCCCGGGTCAGGAGGCGGGCTGCGCGACCTCGCCGCCTGCGGTCTCGGCGAGGATCCGCTCGGCGACCTCCTTCATGGTCATCCGGTGGTCCATCGCCGTGCGCTGGATCCACTTGAACGCCTGCGGCTCGGTCATCCCGTAGGTCGTCATGAGCGCGCCCTTGGCGCGCTCCACGGTCTTGCGGACCTCCAGCCGGTCGGTCAGCCCGGCGACCTCCGACTCCAGCGCGGCGATCTCCGAGTAGCGGGACAGGGCGATCTCCACCGCCGGCACCAGGTCGCTCTTCTGGAAGGGCTTCACGAGGTACGCCATCGCGCCGGCCGCCCGGGCCCGCTCCACCAGGTCGCGCTGGCTGAACGCGGTCAGGATGATCACCGGGGCGATCCGGGCGCCGGCGATCCGCTCGGCGGCGGCCAGCCCGTCCATGATCGGCATCTTGATGTCGAGGATGACCAGATCGGGCTTGAGCTCCTCGGCGAGCCGGACGGCGGTCTCGCCGTCACCGGCCTCCCCGACCACCTCGTAGCCCTCTTCGACCAGCATCTCGGCGAGGTCCAGCCGAATGAGCGCCTCGTCCTCGGCGATCAGAACGCGCCTGCGCTCGACGTCCGTCTGCGTCTCGGCCACGAGCCACTCCCACCATTGTTCCCGGCACGGCTACCACCCATGCTCCCGCACGAGCGTAGTCGGGTACAGTAAGCGGCACTCGCCGGGATGGTGGAACGGCATACACGGAAGTCTCAAACACTTCTGCCCGAAAGGGCTTGCGGGTTCGAATCCCGCTCCCGGCACTCCTGTCACACCGCTGTTCCCTGATGCGCGGTGCACCGCGAGATGCGGGCCCGTGCCCGCGCCCTCCGCGCCCGAGGCGACAACGCTCCCCTCCATCCGCACCAGCACGCGGTCGTGCAGCAGGCGGAGACATCCGGTCGGTTGCCCGCGCGCTGGCCCCGCACCACCGTCTGGCGCTGGTGCGTCGACCGGCCCGAACCGATCGTGACCGGCACCGTCGCCCGCTGCTCGCCCGATGTCGGCTATCCGACCGTGCCTGAAGCGCGCCACCCGGACCGCCACGAACAGCCCGGACCACGGCGAGGCTGGTTCCGCAGCACGGGCCGGGCGTGAACACGAGCGGGCGATCGTCCTCCGCGACCGACGACACCGCCGCCGCCCACCGGCCCGGCGGCTGGCACCCAGTCGTCCGGCGCGCGGAGGTGCCGGCTCAGCCGAGTTCGGCGAGCGCCCGCGCCAGGTCCTCGCGCAGGTCCTCCGGGTCCTCCAGGCCGACGGAGACGCGCAGCAGCCCACCGACCGGCTTGGCCTCCTCCTCGACGGGCCGGTGGGTCAGCGAGGCCGGGTGCTGGATGAGCGTGTCGACCCCACCGAGCGAGACGGCGTGGGTGATCAGCCGGCAGCCGCCGGCGACGGCGGCCGCGGCGGGCGCGCCGCCGCGTACCTCGAAGGCGAGGAGGCTGCCGGGGCCGGCCATCTGCCGGCCGACGAGCCCGGCCGGGTCGTGCAGCGACGGGTGGTGAACCCGGGTGACGGCGGGGTGGGCGGCGAGCCAGGCGGCGAGTTTCTCCGCGCCGGCCTGCTGGGCGCGGACCCGCACCGGCAGGGTCTGCAGGCCGCGGTGCAGCAGGTACGCGCCGAGGGGGTGCAGGATCGCCCCGGTGAGCGCGCGGACCTGGCGCAGGCGGGCGGCCCAGTCGGCGTCGCAGGCGACGACTCCGGCGAGCACGTCGCCGTGTCCGCCGATGCTCTTGGTGGCGCTGTGCAGCACGAGGGCGGCGCCGTGCTGGGTGGGCTGCTGGAGCACGGGGGTCGCGACGGTGTTGTCCACGAGCAGCGGGACGTCGCCGGCGGCCTGCGCGAGGGCGGCGATGTCGACCAGGTCGAGGGTGGGGTTGGCCGGGGTCTCGGCGATCACCAGGGCGGTGTCGGGGCGGACGGCGGCGGCGACCTCGCCCGCGCAGGCCCAGGTGACGGTGGTGCCGAGCAGGCCGGTGGCGAGCACGTGGTCGGTGCCGCCGTAGAGCGGGCGGACGGCGACGAGGTGGCGCTTCCCGTCCCGGGTGGCGGCGAGCAGCGTGGCGGTAAGGGCGGCCATGCCGCTGGCGAAGGCGACGGCGTCGCCGGTGCCTTCGAGGTTGGCGAGGGCGGCCTCGAAGCGGGCGACGGTGGGGTTCCACAGGCGCTGGTAGACGGCGCTGCCGCCGGCGGGGAGCGTGCCCCCGGTGGCGAGGGTCTCGTACGCGTCGCCGCCGGCGTCGACGGACGGCAGGGGGTTGGTGGTGGAGAGGTCGATGGGCGGCACGTGGACGCCGAGGGCGGCGAGGTCGTCGCGGCCGGCGTGCACGGCTCGGGTGTCCACGGTCGTCATGCCGGAAGGATCGAACATCAAGCCAGCAGGGAGCAATAGTTCCGAAGATGATTCGGCTAGATTCCTTTGATTGGCGCGGTGATTCGACGGAGGATGTCTCCATGCCCCTTGCGACGAACGATGTGCGGCGGTTCGCGGCCCTGGACGACACCGATCGGGCGATCCTGTCCGAGCTGGCCGCGGACGGCCGGCTGCCGAACAACGCCCTCGCCGAGCGGGTCGGGGTGGCCCCCTCGACGTGCCTGACCCGCACCCGCGCGCTGCGCGAGTGCGGTGCGATCCGCGGGTTCCACGCGGAGGTGGATCCGGCGGCGCTGGGGCTGCCGCTGCAGGCGCTGGTGTCGGTGCGGTTGACCGCGCACGAGCGGGCGGCGGTGGACGCGTTCCGGGCCCGGTCGGTGCGGCTGCCGGGCGTGGTCTCGGTGTTCCACGTGGCGGGCGCGGAGGACTACGTGCTGCACGTGCGGGCCGCCTCGGCAGACGCGCTGCGCGACTTCGTACTGGACCACCTGGCGGTGGACCCGGCGGTGCTGCACACCCAGACGAGCCTGATCTTCGAACAGGCCCGCGGCCTGGGCTGAGCACCCGGCGCGACGCACCGCGTGAGCTTGGTTGCCCCAGGGAACAATTCGGGGGCCGGGCGGGTTGGCCAGCCGTGTGATCAACGTACCGCTGTCTGTTCTTGACCTTGCCCCGGTCGCGGCCGGCGCCACGGCCGGCGAGGCCCTGCGGCACACCACCGAACTGGCCCGCCGCACCGAGGAGCTCGGATACCACCGGTTCTGGGTGGCCGAGCACCACAACATGCCGGGGATCGCGAGTTCCGCCCCGGCCGTGCTGCTCGCGCACCTGGCGGCGCACACGTCGGCGATCCGGCTGGGCTCGGGCGGGGTGATGCTGCCCAACCACGCGCCGCTGGTGGTGGCCGAGCAGTTCGGCACCCTCGACGCGCTGCACCCGGGCCGGATCGACCTGGGCATCGGGCGCGCCCCGGGCACCGACCAGGTGACCGCGCTGGCGCTGCGCCGGACCATGGAGGGGCTGTCGGCGGAGGGCTTCCCCCGGGAGCTGGCGGACCTGATGAACTACTTCACCGGCGAGCGGCCGGGGCCGATCACGGCCACCCCGGGTCGCGGGCAGCAGCCGGCGATCTGGCTGCTCGGCTCCAGCGGGTTCAGCGCCCAGCTGGCGGGGATGCTGGGGCTGCCGTTCTCGTTCGCGCACCACTTCAGCTCGCAGCACACGCTGCCCGCCCTGGCGCTGTACCGGCAGAGCTTCCGGCCGTCGAAGTGGCTGGCCGAGCCGTACGCGATGGTGGCGGTCAACGCGGTCTGCGCGGACACGGATGAGCGGGCGGAGTGGCTGGCGGGGCCGAGCGCGCTGTCGCTGCTGCGGCTGCGCTCGGGTCGACCGGGGCCCCTGGCCACGCCGGACGAGGCGGCGGCGTACCCGTACACCGAGGTCGAGCGGGAGTTCGTGCGGCAGCGCCGGGAGGGCCAGGCGATGGGCTCGCCGGAGACCGTACGGCGGCAGCTCGGCGAGCTGCTGGCGCGTACCGGCGCGGACGAGCTGATGCTGACCACGCTGGTGTACGACGTGGCCGACCGGGTGCGCTCGTACGAGCTGATCGCGGCGAAGGTGGCCGGTGGCCTGCGCCGGGACGGCTGAAACACGATCTTCACGTCGCCGTCACCGGGGAGACGCGCGGGCCGCCTAGGTTTGTCCCCGGTGGTGGTACGGCATCCCCGGTCGGGACGGGTCGGGGATGCCGCGGTGTGGGGCACCGGGCCGCGGCTGTGCGGATTCCGCGGCTGCGGCCCGGTGCCTACCCCACGCCCCGGACCGCCCCACGCCCCGGACCGCCCCACGCCCCGGACTCACCCACGCCTCCGGCCTGTCCCGCCGCCACGCCCCCGACCTGTCCCGCTCCCGCCCCGACGCCGGGCGGGCGGGCGCCGGCAGCGCCGCGTCTCGATACGATCCGCCGTTTCCTTGCCGCCGGCCCGGATTATTGATCAACTCAGGGCGTGGCTGAGCACATGACCCCGGACGAGTTCCGACGCGCCGGGCACGCGGTGGTGGACTGGATCGCCGACTACTGGGCGACGGTGGGGCAGCGCCCGGTGACGTCGCAGGACCCGCCCGGCGCGGTGGCCGCCGGGCTGCCGGCCGGCCCGCCCGAGCACGGCGAGCCCGTGGCGGCCGTCCTCGCCGACCTGGACAGGCTGATCACCCCGCGCCTGACCCACTGGCAGCACCCCGGGTTCTTCGGCTACTTCCCGGCCAACACCTCCGGGCCCAGCGTGCTGGGTGACCTGGTCAGCTCGGGACTGGGCGTGCAGGGCATGCTCTGGGCCACCGGGCCCGCGTGCACCGAACTGGAGACGGTGATGCTGGACTGGCTCGCCGACCTGCTGGAGCTGCCGAAGCGGTTCCGCGCCGGCTCCGGCGGCGGCGGGGTGATCCAGGATTCCGCGTCCTCGGCGACGCTGGTGGCGACCCTCGTCGCGCTGCACCGGGCCGGCGGCGGCCGGTGGCGCGAGGCCGGCGTCGACCGCCGGTACCGCGCCTACACGTCCACCCAGGGCCACTCCTCGATCGAGAAGGCCGCGCGGATCGCCGGGCTGGGCGCCGACGGCGTACGACCGATCGAGGTGGCCCCCGAGACGCAGGCGATGTCCCCGGCGGCGCTGCGCGCGGCGATCGAGGCGGACCGAGCCGCCGGCGTGGTACCCGCCATCGTGGTGGCCACCGTCGGGACCACGTCCACGACCGCGATCGACCCGCTGCCGGAGATCGGCGCGATCTGCGCCGAGTACGGCGTCTTCCTGCACGTCGACGCCGCGTACGCGGGGGCGGCGGCGGTCTGCCCGGAGTTGCGGTTCGGGCACGCCGGCCTGGAGTACGCCGATTCGTACTGTTTCGACCCGCACAAGTGGCTGCTCACCGGCTTCGACTGCGACGCGTTCTGGGTCGCCGACACCGCGGAGTTGATCGAGGCGCTGACCGTGCTGCCGGAGTACCTGCGCAACGCCGCCACCGAATCCGGAGCGGTGATCGACTACCGGGACTGGCAGGTGCCGCTGGGCCGCCGGTTCCGGGCGTTGAAGCTCTGGTTCGTGCTGCGCTGGTACGGCGCCGAGGGGCTGCGGGCGCACATCCGGTCCGGGGTGGCGCTCGCCGCCCGGTTCGCCGAGCGGGTCCGCGCCGACGACCGGTTCGCGCTGGTGGGGTCGCACCCGTACTCGCTGGTCTGCTTCCGGCTGCGCGCCGACGACGAGGTCAACGCGGAACTGCTGGCCCGGGTCAACGCCACGGGTCGGGTGCACCTGACGCACACCCGGGTGAACGGCCGCTACACGCTGCGCCTGGCCGTCGGCTCGCCGCAGACCACCGAGGCCCACGTCGACGAGGCGTGGTCGCTGCTCCGCGACGCCGCGACCGCCCTCCTGCCCCGCTGACCCACCACTCCCCCGCTAGCGCGGGTCGGCCGTGCCGGCGGTCGGCACCGGGATCCGGGTGCTCGTGCCGGAGATGGCCGCCGGGGCCGGGACCGGGGTCGCGGCGAGGGCCGCCGCGGCGACGGCCCGCGCCCGGCGGGTCCGCAGCAGCGCCCGGACGGCCAGCGCCAGGGCGGCGACCCAGGCGGCGGCGAGCAGCGCGTAGACCGCCGGTCGGGCGGGGCCGCCGAGGTCGGCCGCGCGCATCAGCGTGCGGGCGTTGGTCAACACGATCACGCCGCCGATCGCCGCGCCGAGCAGTTGGGCGGGGACGATCCGGACCAGCCAGGCGGCGACCGGCGCGGCGATCAGGCCACCGACGAGCAGCGCGGCCACCATGGGCAGCAGGAAGCCCTCCGCGCCGAGGCCGATGAGGAAGCCGATGCTGGCGGCGCCGGCGACCACGAACTCGGCCGTGTCCACCGAGCCGATCACCCTGCGGGGCTCCAGCCGGCCGCTGACCAGCAGGGCCGGCGTGGCGACCGGCCCCCACCCGCCGCCGCCCGTGGCGTCGACGAAGCCGGCGACCAGGCCGAGCGGGCCGAGGAAGCGCCCCCGCAGCCGACCGGCCCGCCGGTCGGTGCGCAGCGGTCGGGAGAAGCGCACCAACAGGTACGCGCCGAGCGTGAACAGGATGCCGGCCATCCACGGGGCCGCCGACTCGGTGGAGATCGCGCTGAGGAAGGTCGCGCCGGCGAACGCGCCGACCGCGCCGGGGACGGCGATCCGGGCCACCACCCGCCAGTCGACGTTGCCGAACCGCCAGTGCGCCACCCCGGCGGCGAGCGTGGTGCCGATCTCGGCCAGGTGCACCGACGCCGACGCGGCGGCCGGGGCGACGCCCACGAGCAGCAGCAGCGTGGAGGAGGTCAGCCCGTACGCCATGCCGAGCGCGCCGTCGACGAGTTGCGCGGCGAGCCCGACCAGTGCGAGGACCAGCAGCTTGCGCACGAGCGCCCCCTGACTTTTCGGCATCTCCTATCGACTTGGTCGACAATGCGGCACGCGGGGTACCGGGGTCAAGACTCCGACCGGTCAGTGAGACGACAGTGACGCGGGCCGGCGACAGGGACGACGGTGACGACGGTCCGGGCGGCGGGAACGGCGGTCCGGGCGGCGGGGCGACGCGTCGACCGCCGGCCCGCGAGCCCCTACGCCGGCCGGTTCGGCCCGGTCAGGTCCAGGCGCGGGGGTCGGCGGCCAGCTCCGTGACCCGCTCGGGCAGGGTGCCGGCGGCCACGTCGGCGACGGTGACCAGCTCCAGGATCTGGCGTTCGCTGGCCCGCAGGGCGATCCAGACCTCCTGGAGGGAGCGGGCGGCGCCGTGGTAGCCGAGTTCCTCGGGCCGCTGCCCGCGTACGTGCGCGAGCGGGCCGTCGATCACCCGGATCACCTCGGCCAGCGAGATCTCCCCTCCCGGCCGCGCCAGCCAGTAGCCGCCCTCGGGGCCGCGCTGGGCGTGCACGATGCCGCCCCGGCGCAGTTGCAGCAGGATGCTCTCCAGGAACTTCGGCGGGATCTCCTGGGCGCGGGCGATCTGCTCGGCGGTCACCGGCCGACCACGCCCGGCCCCGGCACCGCCGGTCACCGAGGCGAGCTCGGCGACCGCACGGAGGGCGTAGTCGACCCGGGCGGAGAGGCGCATGCCGGCAAGGTTAACGCGCTGGTCACCCCGGCCGGCCGATCACCCCTCGGCCGATCGGCCGACGGCGATGTGCCGCCCCGGCTCGGCGTCACTCCCCGACGCGGCGCAGCAGCCCCTCCTGCACGGCACTGGCGATGTGCCGGCCGTCCGTGGTGAACAGGCGACCCGTGGCGAGCCCCCGCGCGCCGGAGGCGGACGGGCTCCAGCAGTCGTAGAGGAACCACTCGTCGGCGCGGAACGGCCGGTGGAACCACAGCGCGTGGTCGAGGCTGGCCCCCACCACCCCGCCGGGGCCCCAGACCTCGCCGTGCACCGACAGCACCGAGTCGAGCAGGGTCAGGTCGGAGGCGTACGTCAGCGCGCAGGCGTGCAGCAGCGGATCGTCGGGCAGCTTGCCGTCGATGCGCATCCAGACCCGCTGGTGCGGGTCGGCCGGCCGGTCGCCGGGGCGCACCCAACCGGGCTCGCCCACGTAGCGCACGTCGATCGGGCGCGGGATCTGCGCCCAGATGCCGAGCCGCTCCGGGTAGCGGGAGAGCCGGTCGGTCATCGTCGGGACCTCGTCCGGCCCCGGCACGTCGGGCGGCGTGGGCGCGTGGTGGTCCAGGCCCTCCTCGGGACGGTGGAACGACGCCGACATGAAGAAGATCGGCTTGCCGTGCTGGAGCGCCACGGAGCGGCGTACCGAGAAAGAGCGGCCGTCGCGGATGTTCTCCACCTCGTACGCGATCGGCTCGCTCGGGTCGCCGGCGCGCACGAAGTAGCCGTGCAGGGAGTGCACGAAGCGCGCCGGGTCGACCGTCCGGCCGGCGGCCACCAGGGCCTGGCCGGCGACCTGGCCGCCGTACACCCGCTGGGGGCCGACCGGCGGGCTCATCCCCCGGAAGGTCATCTCGCCGGTGTGCTCCAGGTCGAGCACCTCGAGGAGCTGGTCGACCGCGGCCTGGCCGACCGCGACCTCCCCGGCACTCACTGAAGCGCTCGCGCGGACGCGGCGTCGACCAACGACCCGAGCTGGTGTACGCGCAGCGTGTTGGTCGAGCCGGGGGTGCCGGGCGGGCTGCCGGCGACGATCACCACGTGGTCGCCGGGGTTGGCCCGGTTGAGCCCGAGCAACGCCTGGTCGACCTGGCGGAACATGTCGTCGGTGTGCTCGACGAACGGCATCAGGAAGGTCTCCACGCCCCAGGAGAGGGCGAGCTGGTTGCGCACCTCGGGCACCGGGGTGAACGCGAGCAGCGGCAGGTCGCAGTGCAGCCGGGACAGCCGCCGCACGGTGTCGCCGGTCTGCGAGAACGCCACCAGGGCCTTCGCGCCGATGGCCCGGGCGATCGAGGACGCGCCGACGGTGAGCGCGCCGCCGTGCGTACGCGGGTCGTGCTGGAGGCGCGGCACCCCGATCGAGCCGGACTCGGTGGTGGTGACGATCTTCGCCATGGTGCTGACGGTGAGCACCGGGTACTTGCCGACGCTGGTCTCGCCGGAGAGCATCACGGCGTCGGCCCCGTCGAGCACGGCGTTGGCCACGTCGGAGGCCTCGGCGCGGGTCGGGCGCGAATTCTCGATCATCGAGTCGAGCATCTGGGTGGCCACGATGACCGGCTTGGCGTTCTCCCGGCAGAGCTGCACGGCGCGCTTCTGCACCAGCGGGACCTGGTCGAGCGGCAGCTCCACGCCGAGGTCGCCGCGGGCGACCATGACCCCGTCGAAGGCCAGCACGATCTGCTCCAGGCAGTCGACCGCCTCGGGCTTCTCCACCTTGGCCAGCACCGGCCGGTGCACCCCGACCTCGGTCATGATGCCGTGCACCAGCTTGATGTCGTCGGCGGAGCGGACGAACGAGAGCGCGATCAGGTCGACGCCGAGGCCGAGGGCGAAGCGCAGGTCCTCGGCGTCCTTCTCGGACAACGCGGGGACGCTGACCGCCACGTTGGGCAGCGAGACGCCCTTGTTGTTGGAGACGGGGCCGCCCTCGGTGACGAGGCAGCGGATGTCGTTGCCGGTGACGTCGGTGACCTCGACGGCGACCCGGCCGTCGTCGATCAGCAGCCGGTCGCCGGGCTTGACCTCCTGCGGAAGCTTCCGGTAGGTGCAGGAGACCCGGTCCTTGGTGCCGAGAACGTCGTCGCCGGTGATCACGACCGAGTCGCCGGTGCGCCACTCGTGCGGGCCGTCGGCGAACCGGCCGAGCCGGATCTTCGGACCCTGCAGGTCGGCGAGCACGGCCACCGGGCGCCCGGCCGCCTCCGCGGCCTCGCGGACCAGCCGGTACACCGCCTCGTGGTCGGAGTGGCTGCCGTGGCTGAAGTTGAGTCTCGCCACGTTCATGCCGGCCTCGACGAGCCCCCGGATCCGCTCCGGAGACGAGGTGGCAGGACCAAGAGTGCAGACGATCTTCGCGCGGCGTGTCACGCCCATCAGGCTAGTCTCTCCTCCGGGTCGGACTGCGGGCCGACCCCTCGCGGGCTGCGGAAAATTGTCCAACGACGCGCGTCACGCGCGCAGCCGGCGGGCGGAACCCACGCCGGAACGTTGAGGCGGCGGGCAACGGCGACCGCGCGCCGGAATCGTACGCCCCCGGCGCCACCGGGCACCCGGGTGCTCCCGGCCGGCACGCCCGCCGTCGATGGCTGCTCCACGCCGTGCCGCGCCCTGGCCGCACACCCGCCGCGCGGATGCCCGCCCGGCCCGACCCACGCACACCCGCCCCGCCCGACCCGCGGCGGCCCGGCCCGCACGCCCGACCCGCTCCCCCGGCCGATCCGACGGGTTCCGCTGGTGGCGCCGGAGGGTGCCGGCGCGATGGTGACGATGCCGTTCCCCGGTCGCGGGTGCCCGACCGGGTCGCTCGCGCGCCAGGGCCGGACCGCCGCGGGGCCGGCGGTGCACGCCGGGACAACGGCCCGCGCCGCGTGCCACCGTGCGCCGGGCGTCCGGCGGAACCGCTCAGGTCTGCGTCTTGACCAGTGGGAACTCCAGCGAGCCCGCCGGGCAGAGGAAGGTCATCACGTCCACCCGGTAGAGCCCGGCCTGCACCGCCGGGTCGGCCTCCATCACGCCGCGCACATCGTCCACGGAGCCGGTCCGGGCCAGACCGAAGCCGATCGGCGGGTCCGGCTCGCGGGCCTGGCCGTCCACCGAGCCGGCGACCAGGATGATCCCCCGCCGCTGGAGGGCCTGCATGTGCGCGAGGTGCTCGGCCTGCAACCGCTGCACCGTCTCCGCCGGCAGCGCCCGCCCGGCCGCGCCGGGATACAGCACGATGCACTCGTACGTGTCGAGCGCGAAGTCGACCTGCGGCACTCCCGTCATGGGCGCTCCCTCCCGCGTCGCGTTGCGCGGCGACCCGTGGTCGACGCCGACCGGCACGGGCCCAGCGTCGCACGCGCGGGCGGTCCGCACGGGCGCTCCGGTCAACTCCGTCCCCGCCCCGCCCGGTTGCCGCCCGGCTGCGCCCTTTCCCCCGCACGGCCCCCGTCCACGCCAGGGCCACGTCCGCTACGGGGCGAGGCAGTCCGGGTGGAGCGGGGTGTCGCGCAGCGCCTGCCGGACCACGGTGTACGTGGTGCCGTCGAGCACGAGCCCGAGGTGCCCGACGACCCGCAGCGGGCACGCCGCCTGGATCAGCACGTTGGTCGCGCCGTCGGCGAGCGAGGCGTTGTCGACCGGCCGGACCAGCTCGTCCTGCCACGTCCGGACCGTGGTCCAGCGGACCGCGCCGGGGGCGTCGTCGCCGCCGTTGAGGTCGGCGAGGAAGTCGGAGCCGATCGACATCTGCTGACAGGCGACGACGCCGGCGCAGCTGCCGAGGCCGACGACCCGCAGGATGTTCGCGACGTACGTGCCCTGCTGGGGGCTGCCGAGGCTGACGTAGCGGCCGACGGCCGACTCGCCGCCGAGGAACTTCACGTACCAGCGGGAGACCAGTCCGCCCTCGGAGTGGCCGACGACGTCCACCCGGGACGCCCCGGTGACGGACCGGACCTGCTCGACGTACGCGGCGAAGGCGCGGGCGGAGTCGCGGATGTCGCCGAAGCCGAGGCCCGGCAACTGGTAGACGAAGACCCGGAAGCCGTCGGCGCGCAGCCGGGCGGCGATCGGCTCGTACGCGATGGACAGGCCGATCAGGCCGCCGACGACGATGACCGGGTTGGCGGTGGCGGTGGCGGCCGTGGGGGTGGCGGGACGGTCCGGGGCGGCCGTCGCGGCGGTGGCCGGGACGAGGAGCGCGGCGACCGCCGTGGCGGTGACGAGGATCTTTCGGAGCAGCATGGCTGCACCTCCGGCGGGCGGTACCCGGGAAGCCGGGACGGCGGGTGGGGGATCCGATCGATCGTGGGACGATGATGCGGGCAACAATTCACGGACGTCAATAGAATGTTACGGAGCGGTAACCTCTTGTCGCGCCGTACGCACGAACCGGCAATTCGCGCGGCGTGCCGATCGAGCCCTCCCGCACGGCGGCGACGAGGCCACCAACCACGCCCCGCCAGCTATGATCATCTTCGTGACGACGGCCCTCGTGCTCATCGACCTGATGCCGCGGATCATCGCGCTGGAGTTGGCCCCGCACCGTGGCGAGGATGTCCTCGACCGCTGCCGCCGGCTCGCCGCCGTGTTCCGCGCCCGGGGCCGGCCGGTGGTCCAGGTCCGGGTCGAGCGACCCGGGGTGGCCGAGCAGCCGCCGGGCAGCGACTTCGCCGAGGGGCTGGTCGAGCCGGAGGACGTCGTGGTCGTCAAGCGCACCGTCGGCGCGTTCCACGGCACCGACCTGCACGAGCAGTTGCGCCGGCGCGGGGTCGACACCGTGGTGCTGGCCGGGCTGGTGACCACGATGGGCGTCGAGTCGACCGCCCGCGCGGCCAGCGACCACGGCTACGAGCTGGAGTTCGTGGCCGACGCGATGTCCGGCTTCGCCGCCGACGAGCACGAGTTCACCGTCGAGCGGATCTTCCCGCGCTTCGGCGCCGTCCGACGCGCCGACGACTACCGCTGAGGCGGCTACGCTGCTCCGATGGCGGAGACCATTGAGGACAGTCCGGTCGGCTGGGTGGCCAGCCACGTGGAGCGTTACCTGGCCACCGACGGCGCCGACGGCCGGAAGTTCCACGGGTACGACGCCCTGCTGATCACCACCCGGGGGCGCCGGACGGGCAAGCTGCGGCGGACGGCGCTCATCTACGGCCGGGACGGCGACAGCTACCTGCTGGTGGCGTCGAACGGCGGTGCGGCGCGGCACCCGGCCTGGTACCTCAACCTGTGCGCCGACCCGGAGGTGCAGGTGCAGGTCGGGGCCGACCGGTTCCGGGGCCGGGCGCGGACCGCCACCGCCGAGGAGCGGCCCCGGTTGTGGCAGGTGATGACCGGCGTCTTCCCGACCTACGCCCGCTACCAGCAGGGGACCGGCCGGGAGATCCCCGTCGTCGTGGTCGAGCCGGTGCCGACCGACGTCGCGCGGTAGCGGAACCACCGGTGGAACAACGCGGCCGTCTCCGGGCGCCGATGACGTCCACGGTGTTCCACCGGTCGCGGAGGCCGGGCGCCCCGGCGACGGCCGGTCGGCGGAGGAGGCGGCCGATCAGCGGAGGAGGCGGAACAGCAGCAGATAGGCCACGTAGGCGACCGGCACGGCGACGAAGCAGATCAGGAAGCCAAGGTGCACGTAGCGGGGCGGGGCGCCGGCGACCATGGCCGGCCGCCCCCAGCGCCCGAGCACCAGGTAGCCGGCGAAGAACGAGAGCGCGGGCAGGCCGGCGCAGATCCAGGCGCCGAGGGTGAAACCGTCGACCAGGCCGACGCCGGAGGCGAGCACCATGACCACCATCAGCACCGCCGCCACGGCCGCGCAGCCGGCGTAGACGGCGAGCGCCCGGGCCACCGGCGACCAGGTCGGCAGCAGCGCGGGGCGTTGCGCGAGCAACTCGGCCTGCTGCCCGTGCCGGTCTGACTCGTCGGCGTAGCGCCGGGCCAGCTCCAGCTCGGTGGTGGGGTCGGTCTCCGCCGGGCGCGGGCCCGGCACCCCGCCCGCCCCCGGCGGCAGCGCGAGCTTCGTCTCCCCCACCCCGACCTGGGGATACGCCCCGACCCCCGGCCGCCCCGGGGCGCCGGCTGCGCCGGCGGACTCCCCCGCCCCCGGTCCGGCCCCGCCGGCCGGCGCGCCGCCCGGACCGCCGTCACCGACCGACCCGGCGCCGGGCACGGCGGCCGGCCCGGTGACGGGGCCCGCGGGTACGGTCGCCGGCGCGGGCGCGGGGCCGGTGGGCACGCCGGGGGCCGGGACGCCGATGGCCTGGCCGAGCTGGTCGAGGCGCTGCCCCTGGGCGGTCAGCCGGTGCTGGAGGTAGTCCGCGGCGGCGTGCAGGTTGCGCCGGCGCTCGGCCTCGGCGGCGGCGCCGCGCTCACCGGCCCGACGCCGCTCGGCGAGCTGGCGGGCCAGCGCCGCGTACTCGGAGTAGTCGGACACCGCCTCAGTCCTCCCCGTCCGGGCCGTGCCCGTCGCGGGCGAACGGCACGATGAGCCGGGTGCGCTGGTCGTGCCGGTCGACCAGCAGCGCCCGGTCGGGCCGGGGCGCGTACGCGAGGTCGTGCACCCCGAGATGCAGCCCGAGGTCGGTGCCGGGCACGTTCAGCGCCACCAGACAGGCGACGTCGTCGCGGTTGTGCGCGCCGCCGAGGTCGTCGGCGAGCCGGCGCAGCCCGCGCCACCAGCCGAGCAGGTGCACGCCCCGCGCGGGGCCCTGGCGCAGCAGCGCCCCCAGGTCGTCGTGGCCGGAGCGGAACGTCTCCGGGTCGGTGGCGGCGAGCGCCGCGCTGGCGGCGTCCATCCCGAACACGACGAGGTAGGTGCGGCCGGTGTCCGGCGCGGCACCGCCCTCCGGCCGGCCCGGGGCGGCCGTGCCGGACTGCGTGGTGGGCGCCGTGCCGGACGGCGTGGTGGGGGCCGACAGCCCGGCGGCGAGGGTGGCGACGTGCCGGCGCAGGCCGGCGGTGTCGAGGCGGTCGACGGCGTGACCGGCGGCGACCAGCGTGGCGGTGGTGTCGTCGGCGGCGGGCTCGGCGGCGGCGACCAGCGGGGCGAGGAGGAACCGGGCGTCGCCCGGGGCGTGCTGGCGGGCGAGGCTCAGGGTGGCCGCCCGCAGCACCTCCGCGCCGGTGGCCGAGGTGCCCACCACGGCCAGGTGCCGGCCCGGGGTGGCGTCCAGCATGAACAGCGCGGAGGTGCCGTCCACGTCGACCGTCCGCCCGACCAGGGCGAGCGGGCGACGCCCGCCCGGGCGCAGCCCGGCGAAGGTGGGGTCGTCCTCGACGCGCGCGGTCTCGTAGCCCCTGAACACCGACGGGGGGCGCGCGCCCGCCGGCCGCGCCTGCCACAGCTCGTGCCGCAGCGCGGCCAGCTCGGCCGCGGCGGCGTGGGCGTCGGGGAAGCGGACGACGGTGTCGGCGCCGACCGCCCCGGCGGCGGTGTTGAGCACGGCCGAACCGACGGGCAGGGTGTGGGCGGCCTCGTTCAGCGGGTCGAGGACCCCGCCGCCGCCGGGCAGCGCCACCCGGAGCGCGAACTGACCGAAGATCGCCTCGGCCCGCCCGTAGAGCGCCTCGACGCCGGTCATGCTCTGGCTCGCCAGGACCAGGTGCACGCCGTACGAGCGGCCCTTGCGGGCCAGCTCCTCGAGCAGGTCGACCGACTCGCGGGCCAGCGCGTCGTTGCCGGCGAGCAGCACGTGGAACTCGTCGACCACCGCCACGATCCGGGGCACCGGCGTGTCGCGGGGCAGGTCGGCGAGCTTGGTGACGCCGTGCCGCTTGAGCGCGGTGGCCCGCCGCGACAGCTCGCGGCGCAGCTCCCGCAGGACGGCGACGCCGTACTCCCGGTCGGACTCGATGCCGACGGCCCGGGCGTGCGGCAGCCAGGACGGGTCGCGGGGGGTGGGGACGAACTCGGTGAAGCTCACCCCCTCCTTGAAGTCGAGCAGGTAGAGCTGCAGCTCGGCGGGCGAGTAGCGGGCGGCGAGCCCGTAGAGGACGTCGAGCAGGAAGACCGTCTTGCCGGCGCCGGTGCGCCCGCCGACGAGCCAGTGCGGGGTGGCGTCGTCGAAGGCGATGGTGACCCGGTCCCGGCCGGCGCGGCCGACCACGGTGCGCAGCCCGTTGCCCGCCGCCTCGGCCCACCGCCGCTCGGGCAGCAGCTCGGCGAAGCCCACCGCGTCGCCGCGCCGGGCGGCGGCGCCGAGATGGGCGGCGAGGGCCGCCACCGACGCGGCCGGCGGGTCGCCGTCGAGCAGCACGGGGGCCGCCAGGCCGGTGCCGTCGACGCTGAACGGGGCGCCGGGCGGGTCGCCGACGTGGGCGTACCGCTCGGTCAGCCGGACCGTGGTGGTGGCGCCGAGCTGCGGCGGCGGGTCGGCGGACGCGGCGGACGGCTGGCCGGCGACCAGGACGCAGACGGCGGCGGCCGGCCCGGCGTGGGTGAGCGCAGCGAGCCGGGCCGCCTCGCGGGGCGGCGGCGCCGACGCGGCGACGACCAGCAGCAGCTCCTGGTCGGGACGGTCGGCGTGCCGGGCGGCGCGGGCGTGCCGCTCGGCGGCGTCGAGCAGGGCGGCCACCTCGGCCTCGCCGGTGGCGGGCGGGTCGAGCACGCCGGCGTCGACCAGCGGGCGCAGCGGCCCGAAGGTGGCGCCCAGCGCGGCGGTGTCGATCCCGGCGACCCGGACCCCGCCGGGCGGCGCCGTGGCGAGCAGCCGCAGCACGAGCGCCCGCAGCAGGCCGGCCACCCGGGGGTCGCGGGCGTCCGCGTCGACCGCGAGGTGGTGTCCGCCGCCCAGCGGCACGAGGACGGGGAAGGCGCCGTCGGGAGTGGACGCCTCGCCGACGCGCACCGGGACGGGCGCGACGGCGACCGGGGTGGCCCCGGGGGTCGGGGTGGCGAGCGCGCCGCCGAGTTCGGCGAGCCGGGCGACGAGCGCGCCCGCGCCGTTCGGGACGGCCGGGGCGGCGTGCCCGGCGAGCGCCCGACGGGCGGTGTCGAGGTGGGACCGGGCCGCGCGGTGCGCCGCGACCGCCTGCCCGTACGCCGACGCGAGCCTGCCCACCCTCTGCTCCCGTCGCCGTTGCCCGCCTGGTCCTCAAGGACCCTAACGGACACGGGCGACACCCGGACAGTGGCGAGGCGGGCGCGTCGGCCGGACGATCCGGCCCGGCCCGGCGACCAGACGTAATGCTGTCGAAACATTCGCATCGGTGGAATCGGTCCACGCCCGCCGACGGGACCAAACAGGTTCACAAGTGTCGATTAGGTTGGCCGGTGCGTACACCCCGACGGAGGGAGTCCACCCCGTGCGACGCGCTCTCACGGCGGCCATCGCCGCCCTGACCGTCACCACCGCCGGCGGCCTGGTCGCCGGTACCCCCGGCCACGCCGCCCCACCGGGCTGGGGGCGCCCCGCCGTCCCCGCCGCCGCGCCGCAACCCGGCGGCCCCGGACTGGGCGACAGCTACTTCCCCGACTACGGCAACGGCGGCTACGACGTCGCCCACTACGACGTCCGGCTGCGCTACGACCCGGACACCGACCGGCTCACCGGCACCACCACCATCCTGGCCCGGGCCACCCAGGACCTGTCCCGGTTCAACCTCGACTTCCTGCTCGACGTCGACTCCGTGCGGGTCAACGGCTGGCAGGCCACGGCCACCCGGGAGGGCGTGCACGAGCTGGCGGTCACGCCCCGCCGCGCGATCACCGCCGGCCAGCAGCTCACCGTGGTCGTGCGCTACTCGGGCGTGCCGTCGGAGACCCTGGTCGACGGCTACACCGGCTGGACCCGCACCGCCGACGGCGCGATGGCGGTCAACGAGCCGGAGTCGGCCTGGTGGTGGTTCCCCAGCAACGACCACCCGCTGGACAAGGCCACCTACGACGTCTCCGTCTCGGTCCCGACCGGCGTCGAGGTGGTCAGCAACGGCGTCCAGCCGCGCGCGCCGCTGCCCGAGGCGGGCGGCCGCACCCGGTGGAGTTGGCGGACCACCTCACCGACCGCCACCTACCTGGCCTTCCTCGCCGTCGGCCAGTACGACCTCGTGACCGACACCGCGCCGAACGGCCAGCCGGTGGTCAACGCGTACAGCACCACGCTGGGCGAGCTCGGGCCGGCCGCGCGGGCCAGCATCGAGCGCACCGCCGAGATCGTCGAGTGGGGCAGCGGGATCTTCGGTCCGTACCCCTTCGAGGCGCAGGGCGGCGTGGCCGGGCCCATCGACGGCATCGGCTTCGCGCTGGAGACGCAGACCCGCCCGGTGTACGGGCCGAGCTTCTGGCGGCGGGGCGCCAACACCTACGTGGTGGTCCACGAGAACGCCCACCAGTGGTTCGGCGACTCGGTCTCGGTGGCCGACTGGAGCGACATCTGGCTCAACGAGGGCTTCGCCTCGTACGCGGAGTGGCTCTGGTCGGAGGAGCAGGGCGAGGGCACCGCGCAGGAGCTGTTCGACTTCACGTACGCGAACTATCCGGCCGACGACGAGTTCTGGCAGGTGCCGCCGGGCGAGCCGGGCCCGGGCCGGATCTTCGACGACGCGGTCTACGACCGTGGGGCGATGACGCTGCACCAGCTCCGGCTGACCGTCGGCGACGACGCGTTCTTCGAGATCCTGCCGGCCTGGACCGCCGCGCACCGGCACGGCAACGCCACCACCGCGCAGTTCCAGGCCCTCGCCGAACGGATCTCCGGCCTGGACCTGGCCGACTTCTTCACCACCTGGCTGCTCACCCCCGGCCGGCCGGAGCCGGCCGGCGCCACCCGGAAGGCGGCGCCACCGGCCGAGCCGAGGTCCTGGGCGAAGCTGCGTGAGGCGCACCAGCTGCTCGCGCGCTGACCGACCCGGACGGGGTGCCCGCGCCACCGGGCGGGCACCCGACCGGGCCCCGCCCGTGCGGGGTCAACCGGAGCGGGGGCATTCGGCCGGCTGGTCGAGCGGGCGTGCCGTGCCGGTCAGGCGGGAGCGGCGGCGGGCCCGGCGCGGCGCGCAGGCTGCGCATTCGTGCGCCTCCCGGCCCGCCCGGGGTCGACCGGTGGCCGGCCGGGGCAGCACGGGACGGCCGGCCGGGACGTCGCCTCCCGCCGGTCGGACGATCCGTGCGACGGCGCGGACGGGCCGAACGGAGCGCACCGCGCTCGACGCCGGTCGGACGACGCGGGCCGCCGTCGAGGCGACCCGACGCACCGGACGCCGCACCGCCGGCACGGCCAGTGCCAGGGCGACCCGCCGGCGCAGCGGGCGCCCACGCAGTCGGTCGAGCCCGATCCCCGCCACCACGGTGGCGATCGCCGTCACCGTCCCGGCCAGCACGAGGGTCTCCCGGGGGCCCGCGTGTTCGGAGAGCCAGCCGAGCAGCGGCGCGCCGACCGCGGCGGAGACGGAGCCGGTGACCGCCAGCGCGGCCAGCACCCGGCCCCGCATCGCGTAGTCGGTGTCGAGCTGGGCCCGGGCGCCGACGGTGGTGTCGATGACCACGGCCGCGGCGGCGACCGGCAGGATCACCGCGGCGAAGCTCAGGGTGCCCGGGGCCAGCCCGGCGACGATCTGCAGCACGCTGGCCAGCAGGCCGGCCGCGAGCAGGATCCCGTAGCCCAGCTCACGCCGCCGGGCCGCGACGAGGGCGCCGAGCACCGTGCCGACCGCGAAGACGGTGGAGAGGAACCCGTAGCCGGAGGCACCGCCGCCCAGCGGTCCGTCGCTCATGGCCGCCATGGTCACCTGGTAGTTGCGGCCGAGGCTGCCGAGCACGAACGACAGGGCGAGCGCGACGAGCACCACCGGCTGGCGCAGCAGATAGCGGAACCCGGCGACGATGCCGCGGTCCGCCGGCTCCGCGTCGGCCGGCGCCGGCTCCCCCGCGTGCAGCTCCCGCTCGCGTACGGCGAACAGGGCCACCACCACCGCGACGAAGCTGGCGGCGTTGACCGCGAAGAGCAGCGCGGGGCCGACGGCGGCGACCAGGACGGCGCCGGCGCTCATGCCGAGGATGCGGCCGGCGGAGTTGGTCAGCGAGCCGAGCGCCAGGGCGTTGCCGAGGCTCTCCCGGTCCACCAGGGTCGAGCACCAGCGCCCCATCACCGGGCCCTCGATGGCCGAGACCGCTCCGGTCACCAGCGAGATCGCGTAGATCGCCGGGAGGCCGCCCACGCCGGTGACGGCGACCAGCGCCAGCCCGGCCGCCAGGGCCGCGTGGAGCGCCTGGGCGACGATCAGCAGCGGCTTCGCGCGCAACCGGTCGGCCAGCGCCCCGCCCCAGACGCTGAGCAGCAGCGTGGGCAGGGCCTGGAGCAGAACGGTGAAGCCCATCGACGTCGCCGAGCCGGTCTCGGCGAGCACGTACCAGTTCACGCCCAGGACCTGCATCCAGGTCCCGACGACGGACACGAACCCGGCGGCGGCCCAGATCCGGTAGTTCCGGTGACGCAGCGCGGCGAACACGACTGATTCCCCCGTGGGACGGCGACATGACGGTGCCGAACCCGGGTGGCGGTGCGCGGCAGCCGCCAAGTCTGGCGGCAATTAAACCTATTTGCCGTCTTTCGTGAGGCGGCTCACGCGACGTGGTCCCGGCCTGCCAGGCGCAGGCCGGGACCACGTCGGGTCCGAGCGGGTGGTCAGCGCGCCGCGAGCGGCTGCCGGGCCGGGTCCACCGGGGCCGGGAGCGTTCCGACCCCGCCGAGGTACGCGTGGATCGCGGCGGCCGCCGCCCGCCCCTCGGCGATCGCCCAGACGATCAGCGAGGCGCCCCGGTGCATGTCACCGGCGACGAAGACGCCGTCGGCGTCGGTCTGCCAGTCCGGCCGGGCGTCGACCGCCCCGCGCGCGTTGCGGACGACCCCGAACTGGTCGAGCAGCGGCTGCGCCTCGGTGCCCTCGAAACCGATGGCCAGCAGCACCAGGTCGGCCGGCAGCTCCCGCTCCGAGCCCGGCAGCGGGGTGACGATCCGCCGCCCGTCCCGCTTCTCCACGCTCACCTCGGCGATCCGCACCGCCCGCACCTGCCCGGTGCCGTCGTCGACGAACTCCTGCACCGCGACGGCGAAGACCCGCTCGCCGCCCTCCTCGTGCGCCGGGTAGCTGCGCAGGAGCCACGGCCAGGTCGGCCACGGGTCCCGGGCCTCGTCGCGGGCCTGCGGCGGCCGCGGGTAGAGGTCGAGCTGGTGTACGCCGGCCGTACCCTGCCGGTGCGCCACGCCGAGGCAGTCCGCCGCCGTGTCGCCGCCACCGATGATCACCACGTGCTTCCCGGCCGCGTCGATGGGCGTGCCGTCGGGCAGCACGGCGGTGTCGGGCCGGCCGCCGGCCGCCGCGGCGACCACCCGGTTGGCCGCGACGAGGTGCTCCATCGCCTGGTGCACGCCGCGCAGGTGCCGGCCCGGGGTCTCCGGGGTGTCCCGGCCCTGCAACGCGCCGCAGGCGAGCAGCACCGCGTCGTGCTCGGCGCGCACCTGCTCGGCGGTGACGTCGACGCCGACGTTCACCCCGGTGCGGAAGCGCACGCCCTCGGCGGCGAGCTGGGCCAGCCGCCGGTCGATGTGGGCCTTCTCCAGCTTGAAGTCGGGGATGCCGTACCGGAGCAGGCCGCCGATCGCGTCGTCGCGCTCGTACACCGTCACGGCGTGACCGGCGCGGGCGAGCTGCTGCGCGGCGGCGAGGCCGGCGGGCCCGGAGCCGACCACGGCGACCGACCGGCCGGTCGGCGCGGGCACCGGGCGCGGCAGCAGGCCGCCCCGCGCGACGGCCGCGTCGGCGATCTCCACCTCGACCTGCTTGATGGTGACCGGCTGGCCGCCGCCGATGCCGAGCACGCAGGCCGCCTCGCAGGGCGCCGGGCAGAGCCGGCCGGTGAACTCCGGGAAGTTGTTGGTGGCGTGCAGCGACTCCACCGCCGCGTCCCAGCCGCCCGTACGGACCAGGTCGTTCCAGTCGGGGATGCGGTTGCCCAGCGGGCAGCCGTCGTGGCAGAACGGGATGCCGCAGTCCATGCAGCGGGTGGCCTGCTCGCGGATCAGCTCCTCGCCGGCCGGCGGGTAGACCTCCCGCCAGTCGCTGATCCGCACCGGCACCGGGCGGCGCGCCGGCAGCCGCCGGTCGTAGCGCAGGAAACCGTTCGGGTCAGGCACGAGCCACCTCCTGGACCGCCGCCCGCGGGGCGGGCATGGTCGGCATGGACTTCGCGGCGGGCGCGGAGAGCGCGCTCATCACCGCGTCGTCGACGTCGCGGCCGGCGGCTTCGGCGGCCCGCATGATCTCCAGCACCCGGCGGTAGTCCCGGGGCACCACCGCGGTGAACTCCGCCACCGCCTCCGGCCAGCGCTTGAGCAGCTCCTCGGCGACCGCCGAGTCGGTCTCGGCGAAGTGCCGCTGCACCAGCTCGTGCAGCACGGCCTGCTCCTGGTCGGACAGCGGGGCCAGGTCGACCAGCTCCGCGTTGACCCGACGGCGGTCCAGCCGGTACACGAACGCGGTCCCGCCGGACATGCCGGCGGCGAAGTTGCGGCCGGTCGGCCCCAGCACCACCACGGTCCCGCCGGTCATGTACTCGCAGCCGTGGTCGCCGACGCCCTCGACGACGGCCACGGCGCCGGAGTTGCGCACCGCGAACCGCTCCCCCACCCGCCCGCGCAGGAAGAGTTCGCCCGCCGTGGCGCCGTAGAGGATGGTGTTGCCGGCGATGGTCTGGTCCTCGGCCCGCTCCCCCGGTGCGGCGTCGCCGTCGACGAAGGGGGCGGCGGCGTCCGGCCGCACGATGAGCCGCCCACCGGAGAGGCCCTTGCCCACGTAGTCGTTGGCGTCGCCGTGCAGCCGCAGGGTGACCCCGCGCGGCAGGAACGCGCCGAACGACTGCCCGGCGGTGCCGCGCAGCGTGAACTCGACCGTGTCGGCGGGCAGGCCGGCCCCGCCGAAGCGGCGGGTCACCTCGCCGCCCAGCATCGCGCCGACGCTGCGGTGCTCGTTGCGCACCGCCACCTCGACCCGTACGGGCGTGCCGTCGCGCAGCGCCGGCCCGGCGAGGGCGATCAGCTCGTTGTCCAGCGCCCGGTCCAGGCCGTGGTCCTGGGCGCGGACGCCCCGGCGGGCGGCGCCGGCCGGCAGCTCCGGCAGGTGCAGCACGGGCGTCAGATCGAGCCCGCCGGCCTTCCAGTGCGCGATCGCCGGGGCGACGTCGAGCAGCTCGGCGTGCCCGATGGCCTCCTCGATCGAGCGGAAGCCCAGCTCGGCCAGGTAGCCGCGGACCTCCTCGGCGAGGAAGAGGAAGAAGTTCTCCACGAACTCCGGCCGGCCGGTGAAGCGTTCCCGCAGCACCGGGTTCTGGGTGGCGATGCCGACCGGGCAGGTGTCCAGGTGGCACACCCGCATCATCACGCAGCCCTCGACGATCAGCGGGGCGGTGGCGAAGCCGAACTCCTCGGCGCCGAGCAGCGCCGCGACCAGCACGTCCCGGCCGGTCTTGAGCTGGCCGTCGACCTGCACGGTGACCCGGTCGCGCAGCTTGTTGAGCAGCAGCGTCTGCTGCGCCTCGGCCAGCCCCAGCTCCCACGGGGTGCCGGCGTGCTTGAGCGAGTTCAGCGGGGACGCGCCGGTGCCGCCGTCGTGGCCGGAGATCAGGATGACGTCCGCCTTGAGCTTCGCCACGCCCGCCGCCACGGTGCCGACGCCGACCTCGCTGACGAGCTTGACGTGCACCCGCGCGGACGGGTTGACGCACTTGAGGTCGTGGACGAGCTGGGCGAGGTCCTCGATGGAGTAGATGTCGTGGTGCGGCGGCGGGGAGATCAGGCCGACGCCCGGCGTGGCGTGCCGGGTGCGGGCGATCCACGGCCAGACCTTGTTGCCGGGCAGCTGCCCGCCCTCGCCGGGCTTGGCGCCCTGGGCCATCTTGATCTGGAGGTCGTCGGCGTTGACCAGGTATTCGCTGGTCACCCCGAACCGGCCGCTGGCGATCTGCTTCACGGCGGAGCGGCGGGCCGGGTCGTGCAGCCGCTCGACGTCCTCGCCGCCCTCGCCGGTGTTGGACTTGCCGCCGAGGCGGTTCATGGCGATCGCGAGGGTCTCGTGCGCCTCCGCCGAGATCGACCCGTACGACATGGCGCCGGTGGCGAACCGCTTGACGATCTCGGTGGCCGGCTCGACCTCCTCGATCGGCACCGCCGGCCGCACTCCCGTCCGCAGGGTGAACAGCCCGCGCAGCGAGCCGGCCTTCGCGGCCAGCTCGTCGACCTTCGCCGTGTACCGGCGGAAGACGTCGTACTGGCGGCTACGGGTGGCGTGCTGGAGCAGGAAGACCGTCTCCGGGTTGAACAGGTGCAGCTCACCCTCGCGGCGCCACTGGTACTCGCCGCCCACCGCCAGCCGCCCGGAGGACTCGGCGCCCGGCTCCGGCCAGGCCACGGCGTGCCGGGCGGCCACCTCGGCGTGGATGCCGTCCAGCCCGATCCCGCCGATCTTGCTCGGGGTGCCGCGGAAGTAGCGCTCGACCAGCCGGGAGTCCAGCCCGACGGCCTCGAAGACCTGCGCCCCGCAGTACGACGACACCGTCGAGATGCCCATCTTGGACATGATCTTCAGGACGCCCTTGCCGAGGCCCTTGACGTAGTTGCGGACCGCCTTCACCGGCTCGACGCCGACGAGCGCGCCGGTGGAGATCATGTCCTCCACCGACTCGAAGGCCAGGTACGGGTTGACCGCCGCCGCGCCGTAGCCGATCAGCACGGCCGCGTGGTGCACCTCGCGGCAGTCGCCGGACTCGACGACCAGCGCCACCTGGGTGCGGGTCTGCTCGCGGACCAGGTGCTGGTGCACGGCGGCGGTGAGCAGCAGCGACGGGATCGGGGCGAGGTCGGCGTTGGAGTCCCGGTCCGACAGCACCAGGATCCGTACGCCGTCCTCGATCGCCTCGGAGACGTGCCGGCAGATCTCGGTCAGCCGTGCCTTGATCCCGGCGCCGCCCTCCCGGACCCGGTAGAGCCCGGAGACCCGGACGGCCTTGAAGCCCGGCAGGTCGCCGTCCTCGTCGATGGAGAGGATCTTGGCCAGCTCGTCGTTGTCGATCACCGGGTACGGCAGCACGATCTGCCGGCAGCTCGCCGGGCCCGGGTCGAGCAGGTTGCCCTCCGGCCCGATCGTCGACGTCAGGCTGGTCACCAGCTCCTCGCGGATGGCGTCCAGCGGCGGGTTGGTGACCTGCGCGAAAAGCTGGTGGAAGTAGTCGTAGAGCAGCCGCGGCCGGGTGGACAGCGGGGCGATCGGGGTGTCGGTGCCCATCGAGCCGAGCGGCTCGGCGCCCGTCCGCGCCATCGGCGCGAGCAGGATCTTCAGCTCCTCCTCGGTGTAGCCGAAGGTCTGCTGCCGGCGGCGCACCGAGTCGTGGGTGTAGACGATGTGCTCGCGCGGGGGCAGGTCGGTCAGCTCGATCAGGCCGGCGTGCAGCCACTCGGCGTACGGCTGCGCGGCGGCCAGCTCCGCCTTGATCTCGTCGTCGTGCACGATCCGCCCGGCGACGGTGTCGACCAGGAACATCTTCCCCGGCTGGAGGCGGCCCTTGGCGACCACCCGGGCGGGGTCGAGGTCGAGCACGCCGGCCTCGCTGCCGAGCACCACCAGGCCGTCGTCCGTCCGCCACCAGCGGCCCGGGCGCAGCCCGTTGCGGTCGAGCACGGCGCCGACGATCTCGCCGTCGGTGAAGGCGACCGAGGCCGGCCCGTCCCACGGCTCCATGAGGCTCGCGTGGAAGCGGTAGAAGGCCCGCTTGTCGGGGGCCATGTCCGGGTCGTTCTCCCACGCCTCGGGGATCATCATCAGCACCGCGTGCGGCAGGCTCCGCCCGGCCAGGTGCAGCAGTTCGAGGACCTCGTCGAAGTTCGCCGAGTCGGAGGCGGCGGGGGTGCAGACCGGGAAGACCCGGCGGATGTTGCCCGACAGCTCCGGGGTCCGCAGCAGCGCCTCGCGGGCCTGCATCCAGTTCCGGTTGCCCCGGATGGTGTTGATCTCGCCGTTGTGCGCGATGAGCCGGTACGGGTGCGCCAGCGGCCAGGACGGGAACGTGTTGGTGGAGAACCGGGAGTGCACCAGCGCGATCGCGCTCTCCACCCGCTCGTCGGTCAGCTCGGGGTAGAACGCGGGGAGCTGGTCGGGGGTGAGCATGCCCTTCCAGACCATGGTCCGCGCGGACAGCGACGGGAAGTACGCCGGCACGCCCCGCTCGGCGCTCTCCCGCTCGGCCTGCTTGCGAACGCAGAACGCCACCCGCTCCAGCTCGATGCCGCCCAGCGGCGACCCGGCCGGCCCGGCGGGCGAGTCGGTGAGCCGGTGCGCGGCGAGGAACAGCTGCCGGACCCGGGGCATCGCCGCGAGGGCGGTCTCGCCGAGGCCGCTCGGGTCGACCGGCACGTCCCGCCAGCCGAGCAGGTCGGCCCCCTCGACCAGCGCGTACTTCTCCACCACGCGGCGGGCGCGGGCCTCCGCGGCGTCGTCGTCGGGGAGGAACACCAGGCCGGTGGCGTACTCTCCGGCGGGCGGCAGCGGGAAGTCGACCACCGCGCGCAGGAACGCGTCCGGCACCTGGATCATGATCCCCGCGCCGTCGCCGGTGTTCGGTTCCGCGCCACGGGCTCCCCGGTGGTCCAGTCGGCAGAGCGCGTCGAGGCCGTTGACCACGACCGCGTGCGAGCGCCGTCCGTGCAGGTCCGCCACGAAGGCCACACCGCAGGCGTCGTGCTCCTGGGCGGGGTCGTAGAGCCCGGCCGCGGGCGCTCCCGGGCCGAGGTGCGGGGCCTGCTGGGGGCTGCGGTGAGGGTACGGAAAGGCCACCGGGCCTCCTGTCGTCACTCAGGATGGATCTGGATCGGGACGACGTCGGCCCTCAGGGGTCTATTGAGTCTACGTTAGGGTCCGACGCGCAAGGCCAGTGCAGATTGATCACACCTTCCAGACTCTGGGACGTGTAGTCTCGCCCGGTGGATCGCCTGCCGAAGGACCTGTTCGACCGGTTGGAACGCTTCTACGACGCGGTGCCCCGGGACGTCGCCCGGACGGAGGAGCACGGCGCACTCGTGTTGTTCGTCCGGAACGGGATCGGCTGGCCGTTCTACGCGCGGCCCCGCCTCGACGCCACCGAGCCGCCGTCGCTGGCCGACGTCGCGGCGGTGCGCGAACGGCAGCGCGAACTCGGCCTGCCCGAGGCCCTCGAGTGGGTGCACGAGACGACCCCGGACCTGCTCGCGGTGGCCCGCTCGGCGGGCCTGTCCGTGCTGGAGGCTCCGCTGATGGTGCTCGACCCGGGCGCCCTGCCCGACCGGGGCGCCCTCACTGACGTGCCGGTGCGGCTGCTCGACCCGGCGGGATCCGGCTTCGCGGCGGACGTGGCCGCGCAGCGAGCGGTCGCCGCCGTCGGGTTCGCCGCGCCCGGCACCGACCGCGGCGAGGCCGGCCCGGCGCAGCGGGACGCCGCCGTGGCCGGGTTGGACGACGCGGCGCTGGACGAGGAGCGGGCCCGGATCGCCGACGGTCGGCGACTGTCGGCGCTGGCCGGCACGCCCGCCGACGGCGCGCTGGCCAGCGGGATGGCGATGCGGGTCGGCGACGTGGCCGAGATCGCCGGGATCGCCACCCTGCCGGCCGCCCGCCGCCGCGGCCTGGGCGCGGCGGTCACGGCCGCGCTGGCCCGCGCGCTGCTCGCCGCCGGCACCGACCTGGTCTTCCTCTCCGCCGGCAGCGAGGACATCGCCCGGGTCTACCTCCGCGTCGGCTTCCGCCGCGTCGGCACCGCCTGCATCGCCGAGCCCGCCCCCGTCACCCCCTGACGCCCGCCCTGGCGGAGCGGGGTGGGCGGGTCAGGTCGGGGGGCGCCACTGGGCGGCCGTGGTGGCGGCGGTCGAGAGCAGGCGGGGCGTGATCGTGCCGAGGGCGGCGTCGCGGGCGCGCAGCGCCAGCGGGCCCCGGGCCTTCAGCACCGCCGACATCCGGCGGGTCTGCCGGACCACCGTCGCCGCGCGGGGACGGCGCACCCGGTCGTACGCGACCACGGCGTCGGGCAGTCGGGACTCGCGCAGCAGCGAGGCGAGGGTCGCCGCGTCCTCGAAGGCGAGGCAGGCGCCCTGGCCGAGGTGCGGCGGCATGGCGTGCGCGGCGTCGCCGAGCAGCACCACCCCGCCCGGGCCGGCCGGGAAACCGTACGACCTGGGCAGCGGCCGCAGCTCGCGGATCTCCTGCTGCACCAGGTCCGCCGGGTCGGTGGCGTCGAGCAGCTCGGCGATCGGCGCGGGCCAGCCCGCGTACCAGCGGCGCAGCAGGGCCAGCTGGGTCTCCGGCGGCTCCGGGCGCGGCGCCCCGGCGGCCGTGGCCACCCAGTAGATGCCGCCCCGGCTGGAGGCGCCGGAGGATCCGCGCTCGCCGAGCGAGGCGGACACGAACCGGTAACCGGCGCCGAGCACCTCGCCGCCGACTGGCCGGTCGGCGGGCAGCTTCGGGGCGCGGTACCAGGGGATCACCGCCCGCCACGCGGCGCAGCCCGAGCTGACCACCCCGGACTCCGGGGCGAGCTGCCGGCGGATCTCGCTGTCGGTGCCGTCCGCGGCGACCACCAGGTCCGCCTCGACGGTGTGCCGGCCGTCGCCGACCGACGGGCGTTGGCCGGGCTCGGCGCGGACCGTCCGCACCGTCACCCCGGTGCGCAGCTCGACCTCGTCGCCCAGCCCGGCGATCAGCGCGTCGTGCAGGTCCTCCCGGTGCACCACCACCGGCATCCGGTCGGCGGGGGTCGGCCGGGGCTGCACCAGCCAGTGGCCGTCCGGGCGGCGTACCCCGCCGTCGGGCAGCGGCGTGGCGATCGCCTCCAGGCCGGCGCCGAGACCGAGGGCGCGCAGCGCGCGTACGCCGTTGGGCCAGAGCACCACGGCGGTCGGCTCGGGGCGGACCCGGTCGGCGCGCTCCAGCAGGGTGACCCGCCACCCGGAGCGGGCCAGCGCGCCGGCGACCGCGAGGCCGCCGATGCCGGCGCCCACCACCACCGCGCTACGCATGTGGTGCTCCCCCTCAGCTGTCGCGGTCGGCGGGCCGGGAGCCGGCAGCCCCCGCCCGGTCCTCCGAGCTCTCCTCGTCGCCGTCCGGCTCGGCGGACCCGTCGCCGGCGCTCGCGGCGTCCGTGTCGGTCGCCGTCTCCTCGCTGGTCGTGGCGGGCAGCTCGCCGGTCTCCCGCCAGCGCCGGTACTGCTCCTCGCCGACCACCCGGTAGCCCTCCGGCGCGGCCGGCTTCGCCCCCGCCTCGGCGGCGGAGAGGTCGACCTGCGAGACGTCGGAGTCGGCGGGCACGGGCGGCGTCGCGGCGGCGCCGACCGGAACGAGGTACTCGCGGGGCCCGCGCACCCGCAGGAAGTAGACCAGGGCGCCGAGGAACACCAGGCCGGCGGTCCAGACGTTCAGGCGTACGCCGAGGATGGTGTTCGCCTCGTCGGTGCGCATCAGCTCGATCCAGAACCGCCCGGCGGTGTAGCCCATCACGTAGAGGGCGAACGCCCGCCCCCGGCCGAGGCGCAGCTTGCGGTCGAGGACGAAGACCAGCGCGGCGACGCCGAGGTTCCACAGCAGCTCGTACGCGAACGTCGGGTGGTAGAGCCCCGGCTCGAGGATCGGCCGGCCGGCGTCGTCCCGCAGCGCGTGGCCGGGGTTGTCCGGGTCCATCCGGTGGATCTCCAGCCCCCACGGCAGGGTGGTCCGGCCGCCGTACAGCTCGTTGTTGAACCAGTTGCCGAGCCGGCCGACCGCCTGGGCCAGCGGCAGGCCCGGGGCCAGCGCGTCGGCGACCACCGCGAACGGGATGCCGAGCTGGCGGGCGGCGATCCAGGCGCCGACCGCGCCACCGGCCACCGCGCCCCAGATGCCGAGACCGCCCTCCCAGATGGCGAACGCCTTCAGCGGGTCGCCGCCGGTGCCGAAGTACTTCTCCGGCGAGGTGATCACGTGGTAGATGCGGGCGCCGATGATGCCGGCCGGCACCGCCCAGACCGCGATGTCGAGCACCGCCCCGGGGGCGACGCCGCGCTGGCGCAGTCGCCGTTCGGTGACCCAGCAGGCCACCACGATGCCGAGGATGATGCACAGCGCGTACGCCCGGATCGGCAGCGGTCCGAGCTGCCACACGGCGGTGCTGGGGCTGGGCAGGGCCGCCTGGGGGGTCAGCGAGGCGAGAGTCACGGATGCACACGCTACCGCCGTCCGCCCCTCCGGCGGCACCCCGGTCCACCGTCGCCCGATCCCGGTGACTTCTGGTTTGCGCCCCCGTAGGCTCTTTGTCCATGGGCGCGCTCACCTGGGCGGTCGCGGCGGTCGTCACCGACGACGCCGGCCGGGTGCTGCTCTGCCGCCAGGGCCGGGGCGAGCGGCGCTACGGGCTCCCGGGCGGCCGACTGCGTCCGGCGGAGAGCCCGGTGCACGCCGCGGTGCGCGACGTCCGGGCCGAGACGGGCTGGGAGGTCGAGGTCGTGGACCTGGTCGGCCTCTACCACCTGGCCGGCGCGTGCACCCCGCCGCCGACGAGCCCCGCCGGCCCGGCCTCGTCGACGGGCCGGGTCGCGTCGTCGGCCGGTCGCGCCGGGCCGCTGCCCGACGTCCTGGTGCACGTCTTCCGGGCGCGCGTCCGGGGGCCGGGGCCGACCGGCGAACCGATGGGCGGCTGCCGGGCGTCCTGGCACGACCCCACGGCTCTGCCGGAGGCGCTCACGCCGACCACCCGGGCCGCGCTCGCCGACGCGCTGGCGGGCCGCTCCGGCGTCCTGCACACCGCCACGCCGCCCGCCCCCGCACCGGGCAGCCTCGCACCGGACACCGCGGCTGAGAGGGACAGCACTCCGGGCGCGGTCGCATCCCCGGCCGGACACCCACCGGGCCAGCGGGCCAATCCACCCACGGCGACCCGCCACTAACTCCCCGCGCGCCCCTACGTCCCCACGCTCCCGCCTCAGGGGGTGGGGGTGCGGACGCCTTGGGCGAGTTCGGCGCTGAGGGCGCGGAGGGCGGCCAGGCCGGACGCCTCGTCCGGGGCGTCGAGCAGACAGCGGATCAGGGCGCTGCCGACGATGACGCCGTCGGCGTACCCGGCGACCGTGCCGGCCTGCGCGCCCGTGCCGACGCCCAGCCCGACGCCGACCGGCAGGTCGGTGACCTCCCGCACCCGGGAGACCAGGACCGGCGCCGCGTCGGAGGTCTTCGCCCGGGCGCCGGTGACGCCCATGATCGCGGTGGCGTAGACGAAGCCCCGGCAGTGCGCCGCGGTCATCGCCAGCCGCGCGTCCGTCGAGGAGGGCGACACCAGGAAGGTGCGGTCCAGCCCGTACGCGTCCGAGGCGGCGAGCCACTCGCCGGCCTCCTCGGGGATCAGGTCCGGGGTGACCAGGCCGGTGCCCCCGGCCGAGGCGAGGTCCCGGGCGAAGGCGTCCACGCCGTAGCGCTCGACCGGGTTCCAGTAGGTCATGGTGACCACGGGCGCCCCGGTGGCCGCGACCGCCTCGATGATGCGCAGCGTGTCGGCGGTGCGTACGCCCCCGGCGAGGGCGATGTCGCTGGCCTTCTGGATCACCGGCCCGTCCATCACCGGGTCGGAGTACGGGATCTCCACCTCGATCACGTCGACGCCGGCCTCGACCATCGCGGTCATCGCGGCGATGCTGCCCTCGACGGTCGGGAACCCGGCCGGCATGCAGCCGACCAGCACCGCCCGCCCGTCGGCGCGCGCCTTGTCGAACGCCACCCCGATCCGGCTCACGTTCTCACTGCTCCTTGTCGAGGATGCCGAAGTAGTTGCCGGCCGTGTGGACGTCCTTGTCGCCCCGGCCGGAGAGGTTGACCACGACGGTGGGCTCCCGGCCCAGCTCGGCGGCGAGCTTCGGGGCGATCTTGAGGGTGCCGGCGAGCGCGTGCGCGCTCTCGATCGCCGGGATGATGCCCTCCGTCCGGCAGAGCAGCTCGAACGCGGCCATCGCCTCGTCGTCGGTGACGGGCACGTAGCTGGCCCGGCCGGTGTCGTGCAGCCAGGCGTGCTCCGGCCCGACGCCGGGGTAGTCCAGCCCCGCGGAGATCGAGTGCGACTCGCAGGTCTGGCCGTCGGCGTCCTGGAGGACGTACGTGCGGGTGCCGTGCAGCACGCCGGCGGAGCCGCCGGTGATGCTGGCCGCATGCCGCCCGGTCTCCACCCCGTCGCCGCCGGCCTCGAAGCCGTAGAGCCGCACGTCGGGGTCGCCGACGAAGGCGTGGAAGATGCCCAGCGCGTTGGAGCCGCCGCCGACGCAGGCGGTGACCGCGTCCGGCAGCGCGCCGGTCAGGTCGAGGCACTGCTGGCGCGCCTCGTCGCCGATGCCGCGGACGAAGTCGCGGACCATCGCCGGGAACGGGTGCGGCCCGGCGGCGGTGCCGATCAGGTAGTGGGTGTCGTCGACGTTGGCGACCCAGTCCCGCATCGCCTCGTTCATCGCGTCCTTGAGGGTGCGCGAGCCGTTGGTGACCGGGACGACGGTGGCGCCGAGCATGCGCATCCGCGCCACGTTGAGCGCCTGCCGCTCGGTGTCGACCTGGCCCATGTAGACCACGCAGTCGAGGTCGAACAGGGCGGCGGCGGTGGCCGTGGCCACGCCGTGCTGGCCGGCGCCGGTCTCCGCGATCACCCGGGTCTTGCCCATCCGCTTGGTCAGCAGCGCCTGGCCGAGCACGTTGCGCACCTTGTGCGCCCCGGTGTGGTTGAGGTCCTCCCGCTTGAGCAGCACCCGCGCGCCGGCCTTGGCAGAGAACCGCTGGGCCGCGTAGAGCAGCGAGGGCGTGCCGGCGTAGTCGCGCAGCAGGGCGCCGAACTCCGCCCGGAACGACTCGTCGGCCATCGCCGTGCGGTGCGCGGCGTCCAGCTCGTCGAGCGCCGCGACCAGCGCCTCCGGTACGAACCGGCCGCCGAACCGGCCGAAGTGACCGGCGGAGTCGGGCTGCGGACCGGCCGGGGCGGCCAGCGCTTCGGCGCTCATGCCGGCACTCCGCTTCGCTCCGTGCCGCCATGAGACACCACCGCACTGAACCTGATGATTCGCTCGCTGCGCTCGCTCATGGGATCGTCCTCTCGGTGCTGACGAACCGGCGCGGGATCAGCGCACCGGGCGGGGCGTGGCCGGGTGGTTGCCGGCGTTGACCAGCTCGGCCACCGCCTCGCGGGGGCTCTTCTGGGTGACCAGACCCTCGCCGACCAGGACCGCGTCGGCGCCCGCCGAGGCGTACCGGATGAGGTCGTGCGGACCACGCACCCCCGACTCGGCGATCTTGACGACGCTGCTGGGCAGGCCGGGCGCGATCCGCTCGAACACCGAGCGGTCGACCTCAAGGGTACGCAGGTTGCGGGCGTTGACCCCGATGACCTGGGCGCCGGCCTCCAGCGCCCGGTCGGCCTCCTCCTCGTCGTGCACCTCGACGAGCGCGGTCATGCCGAGCGACTCGATCCGCTCCAGCAGGCCGACGAGGGCGTTCTGCTCCAGGGCGGCGACGATCAGCAGCACCAGGTCGGCACCGTGCGCCCGGGCCTCGTGCACCTGGTAGCTGGAGACCACGAAGTCCTTGCGCAGCACCGGGATGTTGACGGCGGCGCGGACGGCGGCCAGGTCGTCCAGCGAGCCGCCGAACCAGCGCCCCTCGGTGAGCACGCTGATCGCCCGCGCGCCGCCGGCGGCGTAGTCACCGGCCAGGTCGGCCGGGTCGGCGATCTCCGCCAGCCGCCCCTTGGACGGCGAGGAGCGCTTCACCTCGGCGATCACCGCGACGCCCGGCTTGCGCAGGGCCGCGTACGCGTCCAGCGGCGGCGGCGCGGCGGCGGCCAGTTCGCGGATCCGCTCCAGCGGAACCTGCTCCTGTCGCCGGGCGACGTCCTCACGCACGCCGGCCAGGATCTCGTCGAGCACGCCTAGGGACGCCGCCGGACCGGCCTCGTCCCCCTCCGCGTGCGCATGCTCAGCAGTCACCAACGGACTCCCCTCTCCGGGTGTCATGGGCCGATGCTAGGGGGCGCCACCTGGCGACGGGTGCCGGGGGTATGGCGTGCCTCACGAGATGGGCTGCGGCATAATGGCCGACTTCCGGTGAACGGGACGTCACGCAGGGCGACCGCTTCCATCGACGACCGTCACCCGTATCGTCGCCCCGCCGCGCGAGACATCGGCCCGGTCCCGTCCACTCCCGCGCCCGGCCGCCCGGCGCGGCCACAGCGGGACGCCGGCTCCCTGTGACCTAGCTCAAGGGCGATCGGCCCTTTCCCTGGTCGCGGGCCGGACGGAGAGTTGACGTGTCGGTCACCACGGCGAAACGTGAGCCAGCCAGCATCTCTCTCGGGCAAACTCGATGTCGCGCCTGCCCCACCGACACCAACGATCTCCGTGCGGGGTGTTCATGAGCACTGTCGAGCCCAACCAGACCATCGGACTGACGACCATCTCGCGTACCGTCGCGTCGCTCGCCGCCGGCGTGGTCCACACCCTGGAGCGCGCGGTGGTCGGCGAGGCCCGGATGCGGACCGCGCGCGGCAACGCCTGGGAGGCCGTCTGCGCCGACCGGGCCCGCGCCGACCAGCGGGCCGAGCTGGACCGCCTGGTGGCGGAGCTGACGGCCGCCCGGGCCGCCGCCCACGACCGCCAGCCCGTCAGCTGACCGTCGGATCCTCGCCGCGGTCCAACGCGTCCCACGCCTCCGTCGTGCGCCGGCCGGTGACGCGGCCGCCCTCGCCCCGGGCGGCCGGCGCGCCGCCGCCCTGGGCCGGCCGCTCGTAGCGGGCGCCCATCGCCGGCCACCGCCGGCCCCGCAGCGCCGTCAGCAGCCCGCCCGCCGCGGCGAGCACCCCGCCGACCAGGCAGAGCGCCGGCCAGTGCCGGCTGACCTCACCGTCGAACCCGGCGACCAGGCCGTAGCCGCCGCCGGCCGCCACCGCCACGCCGAGCCCGCACAGCAGCGCGCCCAGCAGCCGCCGCGCCCGGCCCCGGGTGGCGAGCACCGCGCCGCCCCCGGCCAGCCCCACCAGGGCCAGCGCCGGCAGCCACGGCAGCAGGACCGCGCCCGTGCGCGCGTCGCGTACCGGCGGCAGCGGGGTGGGCCGGGCGGTCAGTTCGACCGCCCAGGTGCGGGTCGACGCCCACAACGCGAGGCCCGCGCCGGCCACGCAGAGCAGCACCGCGTACGTCAGCTCGCGCCGGCCCGCGACGGCCCGCGCGCGCTCCTCGGCCTCCGCCGCCCCCGGCTCGTGGCCGCGCGGCTGCGCCGCCGTCATCGGGCGGGCCGGAGGGTCTCGGCGGCGGCGATCGCGGCGAGCACCGCCGCGGCCTTGTTCCGGGTCTCCTGGTCCTCGGCGGCCGGGTCCGAGTCGGCCACCACCCCCGCCCCGGCCTGCACGTACGCCCGGCCGTCGCGCATCAGCGCGGTGCGGATGGCGATCGCCATGTCCAGGTCCCCACCGAAGCCGAAGTAGCCGACGGTGCCGCCGTAGAGGCCGCGGCGGACCGGCTCCAGCTCCTCGATGATCTCCATCGCCCGTACCTTCGGCGCGCCGGAGAGCGTGCCGGCGGGAAAGGTCGCGGCGAGCGCGTCGAAGGCCGTGCGGTCGTCCCGCAGCGTGCCGACGACGGTCGAGACGATGTGCATGACGTGGCTGTAGCGCTCGATGGTGGCGAACTCCGGCACCTCCACGGTGCCCGGACGGCACACCCGGCCCAGGTCGTTGCGGCCCAGGTCGACCAGCATCACGTGCTCGGCCCGCTCCTTGGGGTCGGTGAGCAGCTCCGCGGCGAGCCGGGCGTCGGCCTCCGGGGTGGCACCGCGCGGCCGGGTGCCGGCGATCGGGTGCAGCAGCGCCCGCCGCTGCCCCTCCGCGTCGGCGGTCACCTTCAGGTGCGCCTCCGGGGAGGAGCCGACGATGTCGAAGCCGTCGAAGCGCAGCAGGTACATGTACGGGCTGGGATTGGTCGTGCGCAGCACCCGGTAGACGTCCAGCGGGTCGGCGTGCGTCTGCCGCTCGAACCGCTGGGCCAGCACGATCTGGAAGCACTCGCCGGCCCGGATCGCCTCCTTCGCCGCCTCCACCGCCTTCGGGTAACCGCCCTCGGGCGTGCGGCTGCGCACCTCCCCGGCGGACGGCCGGTCGACGGTGGACACCATCGGCGGGATGGGCCGGGACAGGGCGGTGGTCATCGCGTCGAGCCGGCCGACCGCGTGGTGGTACGCGGCCGCGACCCGGGCCTCGCGGTCCGGCTCGTCCAGCGGCGGCAGGATCGCGTTGGCGACCAGGATCGCCGAGCCGTCGTAGTGGTCCAGCACCACCAGGTCGGCGGCGAGCATCATGCCCAGCTCGGGCAGGCCCAGGTCGTCCTCGGTCAGCTCGGGCAGCCGCTCGAACCGGCGGATCAGCTCGTAGCCGAGGTAGCCGACCATGCCCCCGGTCAGCGGCGGCATGCCGCTGGCCGCGTCCCAGGCGGGGCCGGCGAGGGCGTCGACGGTCTCGCGCAGTACCCGGACCGGGTCGCCGGAGGTGGGCAGGCCGGCCGGCGGCTGCCCGGTCCACACCGCGGCGCCGTCCCGCTCGGTCAGCGTGGCGCTGCTGCGTACGCCGATGAACGAGTACCGCGACCAGGCCAGCCCGGCCGAGCCGACGCCCTGCTCGGCGGACTCCAGCAGGAACGTCCCCGGGCCGCCGGCCAGCTTGCGGTAGACGCCGACCGGCGTCTCCGCGTCGGCGAGCAGCCGCCGGGTGACCGGGACGACGCGCCAGCGGGCGGCCAGTTCGGTGAAGGAGGCCACGTCCGGGCTGACCGCGCCGTCGGTCCGGGACCCGCCGCCGGGCGTCGCGCGCTGCGCCGTCATCGGGCCCCCGCCTCTTCCCCGCTGACCGGCAGCTCCGTGAAGAAGCAGGTGCGGTGCCCGGTGTGGCAGGCAGCGCCGACCTGGTCGACGTCGACCAGCAGCGCGTCGCCGTCGCAGTCCAGGGCGACGGAGCGGACGTACTGGTGGTGCCCGGAGGTGGCGCCCTTGACCCAGTACTCCTGGCGGCTGCGCGACCAGTAGGTGGCCCGCCCGGTGGTCAGGGTGCGGTGCAGCGCCTCGTCGTCCATCCAGGCGACCATCAGCACCTCACCGGAGTCGTGCTGGCGGACCACCGCGGCCACCAGGCCGTCGGGGGTGCGGCGCAGCCGGGCGGCGATGGCCGGGTCGAGCCGGGACGCACGGGCCGGGCCGCCGGCCGCGGGCTCCTGCGGACTGGGGTGGGCGCCGGTCACCGGCGCGTCAGGTACGGGCACAGTGACCCATTGTCCCGCACGCGGGGCGGGCACCGGCGACGGCTCCCGCCGGGGGCGCGGCGGCCGGCCCGCGGGCCGGGTCAGCTGGTCGACGTAGCGGTCCAGCCGGCCGTCGACCAGGGCGTTCGCCAGGTCCGCGCCGGCGACCTCGGCGATCTCGGCGGCGTACGGGCGGATCAGCGGCAGGGCGCCGGCGACGAGGCGGGCCGCGGCGGCGCAGACCTGCCCGACCGAGCCGGGGCGCAGCCCGAGGCAGAGCAGCATGTCCTCCCGGTAGTTCGGCGGCGCCACCGGCAGGTCGAGGGCGGCGGCGAATGCCTCCCGACGGGACGCCACCCGGACCGTCGGGTTGGCCGGCCGCAGCACGGACGGGCAGAGCCGGGCCAGGTCGGCGGCGGCCAGCCGGACGCCGAGGTGGTCGTCGGCGTCCCGCGCGCCCGCCACCTTGCCGAGAGTGGCGATCAACTCCTCCAACTGCGGCTCGCCGGCCGGCTGGCAGAGCACCGGCAGGTCGATCCGGACCCGCCAGTGCGGATCCGCCCAGAGCAGCCGGGCCGGCGCCGTCACCGGCAGCCCGAACGCCCAGTCGGCCGGCTCGCCGAGCCGGCTCAGCCAGGAGCGCACGTCGCGGGCGGCCACGGAGACGTGGGTCAGCCGCCCGGCGTGCTCCGCCAGGTACGCCCGGCAGGCCGCGTACGGGGCGCCACCGAGCAGCACGTCGACGTCGACGTCGCTGTGCGCGGTGGCGGCCCGTCGGGCGTGGCTGCCGCGCAGCATGATGCCGACGACGGGCTGCTCGGCGCCGGCCCGCAACCGGGCGACCCATTCGCGGAGGAACCCCTCGTCCGGTGACGGAGCGTGACCCACGGCGCCATCGTGCCGTACGCCCGATCGGTGCGCAATGCCCGATGGCGGACCCGGTGTCCGGTCCGAAGGCTAATGCCCGACGAACCTCATCGACGCCTCGGGGTACCGTTCGCCGGCCGCCGCGCCCGGCGGTACCGCCTCGCCCAGCCGGGACCGCTGCGTCGGGGTGAGCCGGATGTCGGCCGCCGCCGCGTTCTCCTCCAGCCGGTGCGCCCGTCGGGTGCCCGGGATCGGGAGGACGTCCTCGCCCTGGGCGAGCAGCCAGGCCAGGGCGGCCTGGGCCGGGGTGCAGCCGATCTCGTCGGCCACCGCCCGCACCTCGTCGACCAGCTTGAGGTTGGCGTCGAGGTTGCCCTCGGCGAAGCGCGGCGCCGCCGTGCGCCAGTCGTCGGCGGCGAGCTGCTCCCGGCTGGTGATCGCCCCGGTCAGCAGCCCCCGCCCCACCGGCGAGTACGCGACCAGCGCCACCCCCAGCTCCCGGCACGTGGCCAGCATCTCGCCCTCGACGTCCCGGCTGAACAGCGAGTACTCCATCTGCACGGCGGCCACCGGGTGCACCGCGTGCGCCGCGCGCAGGGTTGCCGGGCTGACCTCGGAGAGACCGATGAGCCGCACCTTGCCGGCGGCGACCTGCTCGGCCATCGCGCCGACCGTGTCCTCGATGGGGGTGGCCGGGTCGCGCCGATGCAGGTACCACAGGTCGACGGTGTCCACCCCGAGCCGACGCAGGGAGGCGTCGCACGCCGTGCGCGCCCAGGCCGGGCTGCTGTCCACGTACGCGCCGGGGCTGCCGGTGGCGCCCGAGCCGTCGCCGCGCACCCGGTTGCCGAACTTGGTGGCCAGGAAGACCTCGTCGCGGCGCGCCCGCACCACCGGGGAGAGCAGTTCCTCGTTGCGGCCCCGGCCGTACATGTCGGCGGTGTCCAGGTGGTTGACGCCCAGGTCGAGCGCCCGGTGCAGGGTCCGGGTCGACTCGGCGTCGTCGGCCCCGCCGTAGGCGAAGCTCATCCCCATGCAGCCCAGCCCGATCGCGGAGACCTCCGGTCCGGCCGCGCCCAGCCGACGGCGGATCATCGGCACCCCTCCGCCCGGCGATAGTTGTCGATCTTGTAGTTGAGCACCTTCAGGTCCTCCTCCAGCTCGGCCATCCGGCTCAGCACGCGGGAGCGGTGCGCCTCGAACAGCGCCCGCCGGGCGGCCAGGGTGGCGTCGCCCTGCCGGGCCAGCTCGGCGTAGCGGCGCATGTCCCGTACCGGCATGCCCGTACGGCGCAGCCGGGTGAGCAGGAACAGCCAGTCCACGTCCCGTTCGGTGTAGCGGCGGCGCCCGGCCGAGTCCCGCCCGACCGGGGCGACCAGCCCCTCCTGCTCGTACCAGCGCAGCGTGTAGGTGGTCAGGCCGACCCGCTCGGCCGCCTCTCCGACGGTGAGGGTCGTTTCCCGCGTGCTGATGTCCACGCCCCCAGGCTTCCAGTTCGAGTGCACGCGAAGTCAACCGTTGCGACCCGGAAGACGTCTCCACTAGCGTCGAGTTCAACAGCCGTTGAGTTTCCGGGAAGGTGGGCGATGGACGAGGCGATCGCCGTCCGCGACCTGGTCGTCGACCGGGGCGGGCGGCGGGTGCTGCACGGCATCAACGCGTCCGTGCCGCGCGGCCGGGTCACCGGGCTGCTCGGGCCGAGCGGCAGCGGCAAGACGACGCTGATGCGCGCGATCGTCGGGGTGCAGGTGGTCGGCGCCGGCTCCGTCACCGTGCTCGGGCGCCCCGCCGGCACGCCGGAGCTGCGCCGCCGGGTCGGCTACCTCACCCAGGCGCCCAGCGTCTACGCCGACCTCACCGTGCGGGAGAACGCGCGCTACTTCGCCGCCCTGCACGGCCGGGGCCGGGCCGACGCCGACCGGGCGGTCGCCGACGTCGGGCTCGCCGAGGCGGCCGGCCAACTCGTCGGCAGCCTCTCCGGCGGGCAGCGCAGCCGCGCGTCCCTGGCCTGCGCGCTGGTCGGGGAGCCGGAGCTGGTCGTCCTCGACGAGCCGACGGTCGGCCAGGACCCGGTCCTGCGGGCCGACCTCTGGGCCCGGTTCCACGCCATGGCCGCCGCCGGCACCACCCTGCTGGTCTCCAGCCACGTGATGGACGAGGCGGCCCGCTGCGACCGGCTGCTGCTGATCCGCGAGGGCCGGCTGATCGCCGACGACACCCCGGACGCGGTGCGCGCCGCCGCCGGCGTCCACGACCTGGACGAGGCGTTCCTGCGGCTGATCAGGGCGGGCGAGGCGGGCCCGGCGGGCGCCGCCGGACGGGAGGCGTCGTGAACCCGCGGATCCTGGCCGCCACCACCGGCCGCATCCTGCGCCAGCTGCGGCACGACCGGCGCACCGTGGCGCTGCTCGTGGTGGTGCCGTCGGCGCTGCTCGCCCTGGTCTACTTCATGTACGTCGACCAGCCCGCCCCGCCGGGGCAGCCGTCGACGTTCGACCGGGTCGCCCTGGTGATGCTCGGCTTCTTCCCCTTCGTGATCATGTTCCTGGTGACCAGCATCGCGATGCTGCGCGAGCGCACCACCGGCACCCTGGAGCGGCTGCTCACCACCCCGCTGGGCAAGCTCGACCTGCTCTTCGGCTACGGGATCGCGTTCGGGCTGGCCGCGGTCGTCCAGGCCGTCATCGCGTCCGCCGTGGCGTACGGGGTCTTCGACCTGGACACCGCCGGCAGCAGCGGTCTGGTGATCATGATCGCCGCGCTGAACGCGGTGCTCGCGGTCGCGCTCGGGCTCTTCTGCAGCGCCTTCGCCCGCACCGAGTTCCAGGCCGTACAGTTCATGCCGGTCGTGGTGGTGCCCCAGTTGCTGCTCTGCGGGCTGTTCGTGCCCCGGGGCGAGATGGCCGGCTGGTTGCAGGCGGTCAGCGACGTGCTGCCCCTGTCGTACGCCGTCGAGGCGCTGCAGGAGGTGGGCGCGAACGCCGAGCCGACCGGCACCATGTGGCGGGACATGGCGATCGTCGCCGGCGCGGCGGTGCTGGCGCTGGTGCTCGCCGCGGCCACCCTGCGGCGGCGCAGCGGCTGACGCCACCGGCACCCGCCCCCGCTGGGACCGGCGGCGGACGACGACGAGCGAAGGGCGGCGATGGCGCGGCGGACCGGACGGCGACCCGGCAACCCGGACACCCGGATGGCGATCCTCGGGGCCGCCCGCGCCGCCTTCGCCGAGCGGGGCTTCGACGGGGCCTCGATCCGGGCCATCGCCGCCGCCGCGCAGGTGGACCCGGCGCTGGTGCACCACTACTTCGGCAGCAAGGACCAGCTCTTCCTGGCCGCGATGCACGCGCCGGTCGACCCGGGCGAGCTGCTGCCGAAGGTGCTCGCCGGGGACCGGGAGGGCCTCGGGGAGCGGCTGGTCCGCACGTTCCTCGGCGTCTGGGACTCCCCGGCCGGCACCGCCGGGGTGGCCCTGCTGCGCTCGGCGGTGAGCAACGAGTGGACCGCCCGCCTGCTGCGGGAGTTCCTGGTCAGCCAGGTGCTCCGCAAGGTCCTCGACCAGCTCGACGCCGACCCGGCCGAGCTGCCGCTGCGGGGCTCGCTGGTGGCCAGCCAGATGATCGGGCTGGCCATGATGCGGCACGTGGTCCGGCTGGAGCCGGTCGCCTCGGCCGCCCCGGAGACGCTCGTCGCGGCGGTCGGCCCGACGGTGCAGCGCTACCTGACCGGCGACCTCGCCGAGGTCTTCGCCGGCTGACCCGCGCCGGCACCCCGGCCGGCCGGGCGGCACCCGGCGGCGGGCCAGCCGCGGCCGGCGGGACCACGGCGACGCGGCGGGCTCAGGTCTGGTCGCCCGGACCCGGCGACGCGGCGGGCTCAGGGGTGGTCGGCGTGCCGGGAGGCGGCGTGGCGGCAGAGCATCGGGTGCAGGAGGCGGGCCAGCTCCTCCTCGCCGTCGAGCGGGCGCGGGAACGCCAGGCGGGCCCGCCGGCGGGCGCCGGGCCGGCCGTGGTCCGCCAGCAGGCCGTACCGGTCGATCCGGACCACCCGGGGCGCGGCGTCCGGGGCGCTGTCGGCCAGGCCGAGCTGCCGCCGCAGGTAGGCGGCCACCTCGGCCGCGTGGTGCTCGGCGAGGTCGGCCAGCAACCCGGCCTCGACCGCGTGCAGGGGGTCCGGCTCGGCCTCGGCGTACGCCGTGGGGTCGATCCGGCGCACGGCGTCGGCGCGTTCCCAGCGGGCCTCCACCACCTCGAAGCGGTGCAGCCGGAACCGGGTGCCGACGTCGAGCAGGTCGCCGGTCGGCTCGACCGCCGCGAAGTCCAGCGCGGCCCGGCGTTCCTCCGCGCCCTCGAGGCGGGTCGCCCAGCCGGAGACCCAGGCCCGGCCGAGGCTCGGCGCGCCCGCGGCGGGCGGCAGGTCGAGCACGTCCAGCACCAACGCCACGTCGGACTCGCCGTCGGCGGGCCGCAGTGCGGCGGCGAGGTCGCTGACCACCGGCACCAGCAGCAGCACCCGCCCGTCCGGGTCGGTCACGTGCCGGACCTGGTGCGGGCCGGGCCGGTGCGCGACGTGGGCGATGCCGGGCAACCGGCCCGCGACAAGGGTACGGACGATCTCCGCCGGGCTGGGCCGCATGGCACGACCTCCTTTGGTTAGGCTTACCTAACCCGGAGACTAGAGCACCGGTTCGGAGACGTCCAGCGGGATCGGGTCAGCGGGTCTGCTCCAGCCACGAGGCGTAGAGCAGGCCGTAGACCGACTCCGGGTCGCGGACCAACTCGTCGTGCGGGCCGCGCTGCACGATCCGGCCCCGGTCCACCACGATCACCTCGTCCGCGGACTGCGCCGTGGAGAGCCGGTGCGCGATGGCGAGGGTCGTCCGCCCCCGCGTCACCGCGTCCAGGGTGCGTTGCAGCCGCACCTCGGTGGCCGGGTCCACCGCGCTGGTCGCCTCGTCCAGCACCAGCAGGTCCGGGTCGGCCACGTACGCGCGGGCCAGCGCGACCAACTGCCGCTCCCCCACGCTCAGCGCCTCGCCCCGCTCCCCCACCGGGGTGCGCAGGCCCGCCGGCAGCCCCTCCAGCCAGTCGGCCAGACCCAACTCCGTGAAGGCCGCGGCGAGCTGTTCGTCGGTCAGCTCGGGGCGGGCGAAGCGCACGTTCTCCGCCACCGTGGCGTCGAAGAGGAAACCGTCCTGCGGCACCATCACCACCCGCGACCGCAGCGAGGCGAACCGGACCTGCTCCAGCGGCACCCCGGAAAGCAGCACCCGGCCGGCGGTCGGGTCCATGAGCCGGGTCAGCAGCTTGGCGAACGTGGTCTTGCCGCTGCCGGTCTCGCCGACCACCGCCACCCGGCTCTTCGCCGGGATCTCCACGTCGATCCCGTGCAGCACGGGCGGGCCGCCCGGGTAGGCGAAGCCCACCCCCGCGAAGCGGATGTCCAGCGGGCCGGGCGGCAGCTCGCGCCCCTGCTCGCCGGGGTCGGCGACGTCCGGCGCGACGTCCAGCACGTCCAGCACCCGGCGCCAGCCGGCGATGGCGTTCTGCGCCTCGTTGAGCACCTCCGTGGCGATCTGCACCGGCTGGATGAAGAGGGTGACCAGGAAGAGGAAGGCGGTCACCTCGCCGACGCTCAGGGTGCGGTCGGCGCCCAGGGTCACCCCGAGCACCACCACGCCCGCGAGGGCCAGCCCGGCGGCCAGCTCACCGACGGAGCTACCCAGGATGCTGATCCTGATCGCCCGCTGCTGCGCCCGCCGCTGGCCGTCGATCGCCTCGTCGAGCCGACGCGCGGTGCGCCCCGCGATCCCGTACGCCCGGATGACCGGCGCGCCGACCACGCTCTCCCCGATCGCGCCGAGCAGCGCTCCCGTGCGCTGCCGGACCACCCCGTACGCCCCGGCGAGGCGGCGCTGGAGCACCCGGATCACGAGCACGGCGGGCAGGAAGGCGGCGTAGACGACCAGGGTCAGCTGCCAGGAGTACGCCAGCATCACCAGCGTGGTGACCACCAGCTGGCCGAGGTTGATCACCAGGATCACGCCGCCCCACTGGAGGAACTGGGTGATCTGGTCGACGTCGCTAGTCACCCGCGACACCAGCGAACCGCGCCGCTCGGACTGCTGGTGCAGCATGGACAGGTCGTGCACGTGCCGGAACGCCCGTACCCGCACGTTGGCCAGCGCGGTCTCGCTGACCGTGAACAGCCGGCGCATCATCAGGTAGCCGCAGACCGTGGTCACCACCAGCACGGCGGCGGTGGCGGCGACCACCGTCCAGACCACGGTCAGGTCGAGACCGCCGACGATGCCGTTGTCGATGCCCTGCTGCACGGCCACCGGCACGGCCGCCCGGCCGACCATGTAGACCAGGGCCAGGCCGAGCGTGCCGGCGAGGCCGACCCGCAGCTCGGGGGAGAGCGCCAGGCCCCGCCGCAGCGTCCGCCAGGTCGTCTCGGTCACCTCGGCCGTCTCGGCCGACTCCGCCTTGCGCTCGGTCGTGGTCGCGCTCATCGGGCCTGCCTCTCGTTCGCGACTGCGGGGCTCCGCTCCGCCGCACTCCTCGCGCTCACCGGGCCCGCCTTTCGTTCGCGACTGCGGGGCTCCGCTCCGCCGCACTCCTCGCGCTCACCGGTCCACCTCGATCTCCAGGCCCGAGCTCAGCGGGGCGACCTCGTCGTACGTCTCGTCCTTGGCGTGGTCGACCTCGGCCTGCTCGTAGGCGGTGACCAGGTCGGCGTAGCCGGGCACGGTGGCGAGCAGCTCGGCGTGCGTGCCACGGGCGACCACCCGGCCCTGCTCCAGGTAGACCACCTCGTCGGCCAGCGCGATGGTGGCCCGCCGGTAGGCGACCACCAGGATCGACGCGGCCGGCGCGCCGGGCTCCCCGGCGGAGGACCGCAGCCCGGCCAGGATGGCCGCCTCCACGCGGGGGTCGACGGCGCTGGTCGCGTCGTCGAGGACGAGCAGCCGTGGCCGGCCCGCGAGCGCGCGGGCCAGGGTGATCCGCTGCCGCTGGCCGCCGGAGAGCGAGGTGCCCCGCTCGCCGACCTTCGTGTCGAGGCCGTCGGGCAGTGCGGCGACGAAGCCGTCCGCCTCGGCGAGCCGCAACGCGGCCCAGACGTCGTCGTCGTCGATGCCCGGCCGGTCCAGGGTGATGTTGGCCCGCACCGTGTCGTCGAAGACGAACGGCACCTGGGCGACCAGCGCGGCGGTGCGGGCCAGCGAGGCGGCGGTGAGCCGGCGCACGTCCACCCCGTCCAGGGCGACCGTGCCGGCCCGGGGGTCGACCAGCCGCACGGCCAGCGAGGCGATCGTGGACTTGCCGGCGCCGGTCGGCCCGACCAGGGCGACGGTCTTCCCCGCGGGCACGGTGAAGGAGACCTCGCCGAGCACCTCCGTGCCGGGCAGGTGCGCCTCCGCGGGCTCGTAGCCGAACCGGACGCCGGCGAAGGTGAGGGGGGCGGGGCGGGGGTCGGCCGGGTCGAGCGTCGTGTCGCCGTACGGCATCTCGCCGGTGGCGTCGAGGACCCGGCGGACCCGGTCCCAGCCGGCGACGCTGCGCGGCAGCTCGGCCAGCACCCAGCCGATGGCCCGGACGGGGAAGGCCAGCACGGTGAAGAGGAAGGCGACGCTGACCAGCTCGGCGACGCTGATCGCGCCCTGCCGCAGCCGGAACGTGCCGACCACCAGCACCGCGAGGGTGCCGAGGCTGGGCAGGGTCTCCAGCACGGGGTCGAAGACGCCGCGCAGCCGCCCCACCGACACCAGCGCGTCCCGCAGCTCGCCCGCGCGAGCGGCGAACCGGTCCGTCTCCTGGGCCTCCCGGCCCATCGTCTTGACCACCAACGCGCCGTCGAAGCTCTCGTGGGCGATGCCGCTGACCTCGGCGCGCAGCCGCTGGGCCCGCGCCTGACGGGGGGCCATCCGGCGGGAGTAGGCGACGTTGAGCGCGAAGAGCGCCGGGAAGACCGCCAGGCCGACCAGGGCCAGCGCCCAGTCGGTGGCGAAGAGCGAGGCCACCGCGCCGACCAGCATCACCAGGGTGCCGACCGCGAACGGCAGCGGGGCGATCGGGTGCCAGGCGGCCTCGACGTCGGAGTTGGCGTTGGACAGCAGGGTGCCGGTGGCGTTGCGGTGGTGCCAGGACAGCGGCAGCTCCAGGTAGCGCCGGGTGACCCGGCGCCGGTAGGCGGCCTGGAGGCGGTACTGCATGTAACCCGCGCCGAGCCGGCGGCCGAAGATGCCGGCCACCCGCAACACGCTGATGCCGAACAGCGCGACGGCGGCCAGGGCGAGCGCCCCGACCCCGACCGAGCCGCGCTCGATCGCCGGGACCACCACGTCGCCCACCACCGCGCCCACCACGAACGCGCTGGCCACCGTCATGGCGCCGAAGAGCACGCTGCCGGTCACCGCGACCGCGAAGATCCGCGGCTGCTCCCGGATGGCCACCCCGAGGACGGCCAACCCCCGACCGAGCACGTCCCGACTTGTCCTGCTCGCCACGCTCTCCCCCGCCGTAAGCCGCAATTATCTCCCTCATCCTTACCGGTCGGGGCCAGCTCCGCCGCCCCGGGCCGCTATGTCCGCCGTCACGGCCGACCCGCCGCGCCGGCGCGCCGACCCGGGCGTCCACGCCTACGATCGATGCCATGCCGCGGTACGCCCGATCGGAGCGCGAGGCGCTCGCCGACCTGATGCTCACGCTGGGACCGGACGCCCCGACGGTCAACGAGGGATGGACGACCCGCGACCTCGCCGCCCACCTGGTGCTGCGCGAGCGCCGCCCGGATGCCGCCGGCGGCATCCTGCTGCGACCCCTGCGCGGGTACGCCGAGCGGGTGCGCCGGCACATCGCGGCGCGCCCCTGGCCCCGCCTCGTCGAGCAGGTGCGCCGGCCACCGGTGTGGAGCCCGGTCAGCAACCCGGTGACCGACGAGCTGGCCAACACGATGGAGTTCTTCATCCACCACGAGGACGTGCGCCGCGCCCGCCCGGGCTGGCTCCCGCGCGACCTGGCGGCCCGGCTCCAGGCGGCACTGTGGACGCGCGCCGCCGGGCTGGCCCGGCTGGCACTGCGCCGGTTCCCGGCCGACGTCTTCGTGCAGGCGCCGGGCTACGGCGCACTCTCCGTCGGCCGGGGCGGCGAACCCGTCCGGGTGGTCGGGGCACCCGGCGAACTGGTCCTTTTCCTCTCCGGTCGGCAGCGGGTGGCCCGGGTGCAGATCGACGGGCCGACGGCGCTGGCCGACCGGCTGCGCAACACCCACCTGGGCATGTAACGGACTGTACGGAAGCGGTCACCGTCTCGCCGGCGGGACGGCTCCCCAATGACCGCCGCCGATCCCCTCTCCCGTACGCTGTCCCGCGCCGTCCCGCCCGGGGGCGGCGCGACAGGGGGCGCCATGCGGACCTTCGCGCTCTCGGCGCTGCGGGAACCCCCTTTTCCCGCGCGCCGGCACGACGCCACCGATCAGGTGGCACAGGAGAGCACCGAGTGGGTGCTCGGCCACGGCCTGATCGCCAACGGGCACCGACTGCACCGGCTGCGCCGGGCCGACGCCGCCGGCCTCGCCGGTCGGGCCTGCCCGGAGGGGCCGGTCGACCGGCTGCGGCTGCTCGCCGACCTGATCTCCTGGCTGTTCGTGATGGACGACGCCTGCGACGAGGACGGCCTCGGCGACGGCCCCACCCGGCTGGCACCGACCGTCGCCGCCATGCTGGACGTGCTGGACCGGCACGGCGACCCGGTGGCGCCCGCCGGCGCCGCCGGCCCGCTGGGCGACGCGCTGGCCGACCTGTGCCGGCGCGTGCGCGCCGCCGGGACGCCGGCGGTGCTGCTGCGCTTCACCAGCCAGGTGCGGGAGTACCTGCTGGCGCTGCTCTGGGAGGCCGCGAACCGCGAGCACGGCCGGGTGCCGGAGCTGGCGGAGTACGTCCAGATGCGCCGGCACACCGGCGCGGTCCACCCCAGCTTCACCCTCACCGAACTGGCCGCCGGCGGTCGGCCGGGGGCGGCCGCCCGCGCCGAGCCCACGCTGGTCACGCTCGACCTGCTCGCCGCCGACCTGGTCTGCTGGTGCAACGACGTCTTCTCGTACGGCAAGGAGAGCCTCGCCCAGCCGGACGGCCACAACCTGGTGGCCGTCATCGCCGCCGGGCGGACCGGCGGCGACGAGCCGTCGGCTCTGCGGGCGGCGGCCGACCGGTTCAACGAGTCCCTGGCGGCCTACCTGGCCACGGAGTCGGCCCTGCTGGCCGCCGGCGACGAGGGCCTGCGACCGGCGGTGCTCGCCCGCCGCAACTGGATCCGGGCCACCTACGACTGGTCGCTGCGGGCCGCCCGGTACGCCTGAGGGTGTTCCAGGTCCCGGGACGTGGCCCAGCCGTGATCGACCGGGGCTGGCCGACGCCCGGGGTGCAGGCAATACTCTTCGGTAACGAATACTGACGTGACGACCGTCACGCCTCCACCCCCGAAGGCGGCTACAGCGATGGCTCTCGATGTACCGTACCGCTCCATCCCGGACATGTTCCTCAAGCGCGTGGCGGCGTCCCCCGACCGCGACGCCTTTGCCCACCCGGCTTCCGACGACTCGGGGCCGGTCTGGTTGACCTGGGCGCAGGTGGCCCGCCGCGCCAAGGCGGTCGCCGCCGGGCTGCACGGGCTCGGCGTCGGCCAGGAGGATCCGGTGGCGATCCTGGCCAACACCCGGCTCGAATGGGTGCTCGCCGACCTCGGCATCATGTGTGCCGGGGGCGCGACCACCACCGTCTACCCGACCACCGAGCCGGAGGACGCGACCTACATCATCGCCGACTCGGGCTCCCGGGTGCTGTTCGCCGAGAACCCGGCCCAGGCCGCCAAGATCGCCGGAGCCGACCTGCCGGCCCTGACCCACGTGGTGCTCTTCGACGGCGCGGCCGACCCGTCCGCCGCCGTCCCCCAGCTCACCCTCGCCGAGCTGGAGGAGCAGGGCACCCGGGCGCTGGCCGCCGAGCCCGACCTGATCGAGATGCTGGTCGCCGGGATCGGCCCCGACCACCTGGCCACCCTGATCTACACCTCCGGCACCACCGGGCGCCCGAAGGGCGTCGAGCTGCTGCACGGCGGCTGGTGCTGGGAGGGCGTGGCGCAGGCCGAGCTGGGGCTGCTCCGCGACGACGACCTGCAGTACCTCTGGCTCCCGCTGTCCCACTCGTTCGGCAAGACGCTGCTCTGCGGGGTGATCCACGTGGGCCTGCCGACGTACGTCGACGGGCGGGTGGACAAGCTGGTCGAGCTGCTCGCGGTGGTGAGGCCGACGCTGATGTGCGGCGCGCCGCGGGTCTTCGAGAAGGTCTACAACAAGGCGGTCACCACGGCCCAGGACGCCGGCGGCGCGAAGGCGAAGATCTTCGCCTGGGGCGTGCGGGTCGGCAAGGAGAGGGTCGCCCTGGAGCAGGCCGGCAGGCCCGTCCCGACGGGGCTGAGGCTGAAGTACGCGGTGGCCGAGAAGCTGGTGTTCAGCAAGCTCCAGGCCCGCCTCGGCGGCCGGATCCGGGTGCTCGTCTCGGGCGCCGCCCCGCTCAGCGCGGAGATCGCCACCTTCTTCGCCGCCGCCAACCTCCCGATCTCCGAGGGCTACGGCCTCACCGAGACCAGCGCCGGCAACTTCGTCAACCCGCCGGACGGGCTGCGGATCGGCACCGTCGGCAAGGCGTTGGGCGATCTGGAGTGCCGGATCGACACCGACGGCGAGATCCTCGTCCGCGGCCGGCCGGTCATGCGCGGCTACCACAACCTGCCCGAGGAGACCGCCGCCGCGTTCACCGAGGACGGCTACTTCCGCACCGGTGACATCGGCACGCTGGACGCCGAGGGCTACCTGAAGATCACCGACCGGAAGAAGGACCTGGTCAAGACCTCGGGCGGCAAGTACATCGCGCCCTCGCACATCGAGGGGATGTTCAAGGCGACCTGCCCGTACACCTCCCAGGCGGTGGTGATCGGCCAGGCCCGCAACTACTGCACGATGCTGGTCACGCTGGACCCGGACGCGATCAGGGGCTGGGCCGCCGGCACCCCGCTGGAGGGCCGCGACTACGCCGAGATCGTCGCCTCGCCCGAGGCGCAGGCCATGGTCGAGGGATACGTCGCGGAGCTCAACGCCAAGCTCAACCGCTGGGAGACGATCAAGAAGGTCGCCATCCTGCCGCGCGACCTGACCATCGAGGACGGCGAGATCACCCCGTCACTCAAGATCAAGCGCAGCGGGGTGGAGAGCAACTTCACCGCCGAGATCGAGAAGATGTACGCCGGCACGCTCGCCGAACTCTGAGCACGCCGCGTCGGTGGCCCCGCGCCCGCCGGGCACGGGGTCACCGACCGTCACAGGTGCCGCCGGTCGACCAGGGCGCAGCCGCCGGTCGGGAGGCGGTCAGGCGATGACGGCCGGTTCCCGCCACTGCGGGCGGCCGCCGCGGTCCAGGTCGTACCGGACGGCGGCGATCCGCCCGACCGCCTCGACGAGGTCGCCGGCGGGCAGGGTGAACGGCAGCCGCAGGAAGCGCTCCAGCGTGCCGTCCAGGCCGAACCGGGGACCAGGCGCCAGCCGTACGCCGACCTCCTCGCTGGCCCGGGCGAGCGCGCTGGAGATCGGGCCGTCGAGTTCGGCCCACAGGGTCACGCCGCCGTGCGGCACGGTGACCCGCCACTCGGGCAGGCGCTGGGCGAGCGCCGCCAGCAGCGCGTCGCGCTGGGCGGTGAGCTGCGCCCGACGCGCGGCGACGATGGCCGGGGCGTCGGCGAGCAGGTGGACCGCGACCAGTTGGTCCAGCACCGGGCTGGCCATGTCGACGCCGACCCGGGCGGCGGCCAGCCGCTGCACCTGCGGGGCCGAGGCGCGCACCCAGCCGATCCGCAGGCCACCCCAGAACGGCTTGCTCATCCCGCCGATGGTGACCACGCGGGAGTGCCGGTCGAAGCTGGCGGTCGGCGGGGGCAGCACCGTCCCGTCCAGGGGCAGGTCCACGAAGGACTCGTCGACGACCAGGTCGGTGCCGACGGCGTGCGCGGTGCCGACCACCCGCTCGCGCAGCGACGCCGGCATCAGGTGGCCGGTCGGGTTCTGGAAGTCCGGGATCAGGTACGCCAGCTTGGGCCGGGTCTGGCGGAGGCTGCCGAGCAGCAGGTCGGCGTCCCACCCGGGCTCCTCGACGGCGAGGCCGTGGGTGGTGATCCGGGCGCGCCGGGCGGCCAGCGCGGCCAGCGCGTTGGGGTAGCTGGGCGCCTCGACCAGCACGTTGCCGCCCGGCGCGAGCGACAGGCGCAGCACCAGGTCCAGCGCGTGCTGGGTGCCGTTGGTGACCATGATCTGGTCGGGCGAGGTGGGCAGGCCACGCTCGGTGTACGCGCGGGCCACCGCCTCGCGCAGCTCGATGATCCCGGTCGGGTGGTAGCCGGCGCCGCCCAGGTAGCGCGGCAGGTCCTCGGCGGCGGCCCGGGCGGCCGGCAGCAGCTCCGGCGGGGCGGCGAGCGCGGCCACGCCGAGATCGATCATGTCCCGGTCGTCCAGCGGGGTCCACAGGCCCGTGCTCGCCACCCGGTGGGTGCCGGGGAGCATGGTCCAACTGCCGGCACCGCGCCGGCTGGCCAGGTGGCCGCTCTCCCGCAGCTCCCGGTACGCGGCGGTGACCGTGGTTCGGCTGATCTTCAACGCCTCGGCGAGCTCCCGCTCGGCCGGCAGGCGTACGCCCAGCGGCAGCCGGCCGTCAGCGAGCAGGCCCCGCACGGCACCGGCCAGGGCGGCGTAGTCGGGGCTGCGGCGGCGGCCCGGAAGCGCATGCCACTGGCCGAGAAGGCGAGCCAATTGCGCACCCCGAACCTGACTCGTCATGCCACCCCTCCGATATTGGCTCTTCCATCCCGCCAATTGGACCCTAGAGTGGCATGGGTGGCAGCAATTGGCAATCTCCGGCATCGCCCCGCGCGGCGACTCACCCAGCTCTACGCGGGGCTCGTCCTCTACGGCGTGAGCATGGCCCTCATGATCAACTCCGGGCTGGGACTCGACCCGTGGGACGTGTTCCACCAGGGCCTGGCCGAGCTGACCGGCCTCTCCTTCGGCACGGTCACCATCGCGGTCGGCGCGCTGGTGCTGCTGCTCTGGATCCCGCTGCGCCAGCGCCCCGGCCTCGGCACGGTGAGCAACGTCCTGGTGATCGGGCTGGTGGTGGACGCGACGCTGGCCCTGCTGCCGGCCGGCGGGCCGCTCGGCGTACGGATCGGGCTGCTGGTGGCCGGCATCGTGGCCAACGGCGCGGCCACCGGCCTCTACATCGGCGCCCGCCTCGGCCCCGGCCCCCGCGACGGCCTGATGACCGGCTACGTCGCCCGGCGGCCCGGCCGGTCGATCCGGCTGGTCCGCACCGTCATCGAGGTCACCGTGCTGGCGCTCGGCTGGCTGCTCGGCGGGACGGTCGGCGTCGGCACGGTCGCCTACGCGCTCGCCATCGGCCCGCTGACCCAGGTCTTCCTGCCGCTGTTCACCGTCCCCGAGCCGGCGGAGGCCCCCCCGGGCCGGGTCGAGCCGCTCCCCGCGGCCTGACCGGTCCCACCGCGGCGAACGACTCCCGGCGACCCGGACCCTCCCGGCCCGGACGGTCACGCCGCTCCGGGCGACCCGACCGCTCCGCCGCGACGGGCCCTCCCGGCGACCGACCCTCCGCGCGACCTCGTCCGCAGACGGCCACGGACCCCTGTTCCGGGAGGCCCGCCCGTCCTCGGTGTTCCCTTCGGCCGCCACGCCCGGCAGAATCCTGGCATGGGGGAGAACGGTTGGCGCTGGACCGATGCCTGGATCTTCGTCTCGCTGGTGATCGCCAGCGGTGCCGGCCGGCACCGCCGGGCCGCGTCCAGCCGCCGGCCCGAGGGCGTGCGCCTCGCCGACGTGCTCTCCACCGCCGACCACCTCAACCAGGCGATCCCCGAGCGACACGAGGTGGAGGCGGCGGTCCGCCGCCTCGTCGGAGCCGGGCTGGTCAGCGTCACCGACGGCTGGTTCCGGATCACCGCCGACGGTGAGCGGCTCTGGCGCACCCGACCGAGCGCCGGGCTGGCCACGACGGTGGACACGGTGCAGGGCGTGCTCAGCCGGCGGCACACCCCGGTCAGCGCGGAGTGGCACCTCGACGAGGAGGAGCACGCCGCGGCCGTCCAGGAATACGTGGTGCGCTCGATCCCGGCGCCCCGGCGCTCCCCGGAGAACCGGTCCCGCCCGGACTGACCCCGGCCGACGACCCGGGCCCCGGTCAGCGGACCGGGTGGCCGGCGCCGCGCAGCGCGTCCTTGACCTCGGCGACGGTCAGCTCCCCGAAGTGGAAGACGCTGGCGGCGAGCACCGCGTCCGCGCCGGCGCCGACGGCCGGCGCGAAGTGCGCCACCTCGCCCGCGCCACCGCTGGCCACCACCGGCACGTCGACCACCCGGCGCACCGCGCCGATGAGTTCGAGGTCGAAGCCGGCCTTGGTGCCGTCGGCGTCCATCGAGTTGAGCAGGATCTCCCCCGCGCCCAGCTCGGCGCCCCGCCGGGCCCAGTCGACCGCGTCCAGCCCCGTGCCGCGCCGGCCGCCGTGGGTGGTCACCTCGAAGCCGCTGGGCGTGGTGCCGGCCGGCGCGCGCCGCACGTCGAGCGAGAGCACCAGCACCTGCCGGCCGAACCGGTCGGCGATCTCGGCGATCAGCTCGGGGCGGGCGATCGCGGCGGTGTTCACCCCGACCTTGTCCGCGCCGGCCCGCAGCAGGGTGTCGACGTCGGCGACCTGCCGGATGCCGCCGCCGACGGTCAGCGGGATGAAGACCGACTCCGCGGTGCGGCGGACCACGTCGAGCATGGTGCCGCGGTCGCTGGAGGAGGCGGTGACGTCGAGGAAGGTCAGCTCGTCCGCGCCGGCCCGGTCGTACGCCGCGGCCAGCTCCACCGGGTCGCCGGCGTCGCGCAGGTCGAGGAAGTTGACCCCCTTGACCACCCGCCCGGCGTCCACGTCCAGACACGGGATCACGCGTACCGCCACCGTCATGCCGCGAGCCTATCCTTCCCGGTGACGGCGCTGACCGGCCCTGTGAGGCCGACCACCGCCGTCGACACGGGTTCCCTGCCCACCGGAGGTGTCCGGAAGGTGCCTCTCCTCACGCCCGGACGAGCATCCCGCCCACCCGCTCAGAGCCGTCCCGCCACGGTACGGGCCACCCGCTCCAGCGGCGCGCGATTCTCCGCCGGGTCGTTGAGCCGCACCAGGCGCACCGACGCCCAGACCCCCGACCGGTGCACGAAGACGGCCTCGTGGCTCGCGTACGCCTCGTCGCCGACCCCGGCCAGCGGCCGCAGCTCGTGGCCGAGGTCCCGCTCGATGTCCAGGAACTTCCTCGCGCCCTCGCCCACGAAGATCTCCACCTGGGCCGTCGGCCCGCTGGTCGGCCCGGTGTAGGTGCAGGTCTCCCGCACCGGCTGGCCCTCCTCCAGCGGGGTGCCGGCGAGCTGTTCGGCCTCCCGCCGGGACACGAGCGCGCACGGATCCGGGGCCGACGCCGCCGGCGTCGGGGAGGGCTCGGCGGCCGTGGTCCCGGCGACGACCTCCTCCGGGGTCGCCTCGGCACCGGCGGCGGGCGGGGCCTCCTGCGTACCCCCGCAGCCGGCCACCGGCCCGGCCGTTGCGAGCAGCCCGGCCAGCAGCAGCACGGACCGCCGGTGACGACGGATCTGCTTCGGTACGGTCACGGTCGGTCTCCTCCACTCCACCGCGCCGGGGTGTCCGGCGCGGTGATCCACTCGGCCGGGGCCAGCCGGTCGACGCGCCAGCCGGCGGCGGCGGCCACCGCAACCACCGTCTCCGCGTCGGGCCCCTCGACCAGCGCCAGCGCCACGTCGTCGGCCGGGATCCGCAGCGCGCCCCGCAGCCGGGTCATGCCGGTGCTCAGCGCGCCGACCGGCACGTCGGCGCACTCCCCCGGAACGCGGTCGTAGCGTTCGAGGACGAAGAGTCGAGCGGCCATGCGTCGACGCTAGGCCCGCCCGACGCCGGGGTAATCGGGTGTTTCCCTATCCTTCGCCGTCGGCCGCGCGGGCCATCGCGGCACCGAGTTCGGCACGGCTGGCGACCCCGAGCTTGCGGTAGATCCGCGCGAGGTTCGCCTCAACCGTCTTCGGGCTGATGAACAGCGTGTCGGCGATGACGCGGTTGGTGCGACCCGCGGCGGCGAGCCGGGCCACCTCGCGTTCGGTGCCGGTGAGCTGGCGGGGCGCGGGCGGGCGGCCGCCGGTGCGGCCCGCCTCCGCGCGGGCCCGGGCCGCCAGGGCCGCCGCCCCGAGCGCCTCAAACTCGGCAGCCGCCGCGACCAGCGCCTCCCGCGCCTCGCGGCGGCGCCGCACCCGCCGGTACGCGACCCCGGCCACCAGCAGGCAACGGGCCCGGTCCAGGGGCAGCACGTCGGCGGGCACCGCGGCCCGGGCGGCGGCCAGCTCCGCCAGGGCGTCCGACGGGTCCCGGCCCCGCGCGCCGGCGAGCAGGGCCCGACTGCGGGCCAGGCCCAGCGTGGTCCACGGCCGGGGCAGCCGCCGGTGCCGGGCGGCCAACCGGTCCAGCACCGCCTCGGCGGTGGCCAGGTCACCCGCGCCGACACAGGCCTCCAGCCAGTCCGGCTCGAAGCGCTGGGCGATCGGCTCGACCAGGCCCAGCTCGTCGACGGTGGCGGCCAGCTCGCCGTAGTGCCGGGCGGCGGCCGGCAGCCGGCCACCGGTCAGCGCGGCGAAGCCGGCCAGCTGGGCGTAGATCCGCCGCCGCCAACGGTCGTCCAGCTCGGCGGCCCGGCGCAGCCCGTCCTCGGCGACGCGGGCGGCCTCGGCCAGCTCGCCCCGGTACGCGTGGAGCAGCCCGTCCAGCCAGTGTTCGCCGGCCGAGTCGCTGCCGTACTGCTCGCCCAGTTCGCGGGCGGCGGCGATGTGCGCCGCGGCGGCCGGATACCGCCCGGCGAGCAGCTCGGTCTCCCCCAGGTGGCAGAGGAGCTCGTGCTGGGAGGGCTCGTCGCCGCGGGCGACCGCCCGGTCGAGCATCCGGTGCAGCCGGTCGCGGGCCCGCCCGTGCTCGTCCACCGCCTTCCACCAGGCGGCCGGCACGATGCCCGCCAGCCAGGACGGTTCCTCCCCCTCCAGCGCGAGCCCCCGGTCCAGCAGGTCGGCGCGGGCCGGCAGCCCGGCGCGCACCTCGTTGAAGAAGAGCAGCAGCAGCGCCGCGGCGTGCACCGGGCGGTCGTCCGGGCGGCCGGCCAGCAGGGCGACCGCCGCCTCCGCGTGCCGCCGGGCCGGGTCCGGCGCGTCCCGGAACAGGCTGAGGTGCGCGTGGATCCGCCCCGCCAGCGACGAGCCGGCCGGGGCGGCCTCGAGTGCCCGGTCGGCCGCCGCCCGGACCGCCTCCGGCGGCTCGTCGGAACTCCACGCGACGACCGCCCGCAGCAGCAGCGCCTCGGCGCGCGCCGGCCCGGTCAGCTCCTCGGCCGCGCGGTCGGCGGCCGCCTTCGCGGCCGGGTAGTCGCCGCTGTCGAACCGGCACTCCGCGGCGGCCAGTCGCCACCGCGCGTGCCCGCCGGGCGCGCCCGGCGGGGCGAGCCGGGTCGCGCTGTCGTACAGCCCGGCCGCCGTCTCCGGCGCCCCCCGGCTGCGCTGGCGCGCGGCGGCCGCCGCGATCTCGGCCGCCGCCGCCGCGTCGGGGCCGGCGACGCACCGGGCCAGCTGCCGGGCCCGCTCGTCCGGGTCGGTCGCGGTGTCGGCCAGCAGGCGGTGCAACCGGCGGCGCACCCCCGTCGGCACGTCGTCGCGGACGGCGGCCGCGTAGACGGGGTGGGTGAACACGACCTCCTCCCCGCGCACCGCGACCAGGCCGGCCTCCTCGGCCGGGTCGAGGGCGGCCGCCGGGACCCCGGCCCGGGCCAGCCCCGCCACGGTGGGCAGGCCGGAGAGGGCGACCAGCCGGATCGCGTGCCGGGTGTCCGGCGGCAGGGCGGCCACCCGGTCGGCGACGAGCTGCCGCAGCGAGGGCGCGGCCGGCAGGTCGGCACCGGGCGCCGGCAGCTGCGGCATCCGCAGGACCGCCCGGGCCAACTCGATGGCGAGCAGCGGATTACCCCCGGCCTCCTCGGCGATCCGCACCAGCAGGGGCCGGGGCAGCGCCGTCCCGGTCTCGGTGCGCAGCACGTGGTGCAGCGCACCCACGCCGAGCGGGCCGAGGGCCACCCGGTCGAGCCGGGCGCCGGCGGCGCCGCGGTCGAGCCCGAGCGGGGCCGGCTCCGTCCCGGCGGGTTCGGCGCGGGCGGTGACCAGGACGGCGACCCGGGGCACCAGCCGGCGCACCGCGAACCGCAGCGCGCGCTCGCTCGGCGGGTCGAGCCAGGGGGCGTCGTCGACGGCCACCAGCAGCCGCGGCGCGGCCGGGTCGGCGGCGGCGTCCAGCAGCGACCGGGTGGCCACGCCCACCGTCCGCTCGTCGACCGGCTGCGCCACCTCGTCGCCGGCGAGCAGCACCCCGCCCAGCGCCGCGCGCTGCGGCGCGGGCAGCTCGGGCACCCGGGCGGCGAGCGGGGCCAGCAGGTCGGCGAGCGCCGCGAACGGCAGCGCCGCCTCCGTCTCCGTCGGCGCGCAGGACAGCACCAGCCAGCCGGCCCGGCCGGCCGCGGCCAGCAGCGCCCGGTGCACGACCGTCTTGCCGATCCCGGCAGGGCCCTCCACCAGCACCGACCGGCCCTCGTCCAGAGCCCGCCAGGCGCGGTCGACCACCGTGTCCCGACCGACGGCCGCCCCGTTCACCAGGTCAGTCTGGCACCGGCGGGCCGGGTCGGTCGAGGACCGGACGGCGGGTCGCGCACGGCCGTCCGGAGCGGGATGCCCCGGCCACGCTCAGCGGTCGCCGAGGTACGCCTCCACCTCCACCTCCACGAGGTGGTCCGGATCCAGCAGGCCGGCGACCACCACCATCGTGGCGGCCGGGCGGACCGCGCCGAAGACCGCGTTGTGGGCCCGGCCCACCTCGTCGGCGTACGCGCGGTCGGTGACGTACATCCGGGTGCGGACCACGTCGCCGGGCGCCGCGCCGACCTCGGCGAGCGCGTCCAGGGCGATCCGCAGGGCCTGCGCGGTCTGCGCCGCGGCGTCCCCGACGTGGGTGACCACGCCGTCCACGGTGGAGGTGCACCCGGCGGTCCAGGCCAGGTCGCCGGCCCGGACCACGCGGGAGTAGCCGTACACGGACTCCCAGGGGCCGCCGGAGCCGAGCCGGGTGGCGGTCACGCCGCGGCCAGGGTGTCCAGCGCCTGCGCGACGGTGAACGCGCCCGCGTAGAGCGCCTTGCCGGCGATCACGCCCTCCACGCCGATCGGCTCCAGGGTGGCCAGCGCCCGCAGGTCGTCCAGGGTGGAGACGCCACCGGAGGCGATCACCGGGGCGTCCGTGCGCGCGCAGACCTCGCGCAGCAGGTCCAGGTTCGGCCCGCGCATGGTGCCGTCCTTGGTGATGTCGGTGACCACGTACCGCGCCGCGCCGGCCTTGTCCAGCCGCTCCAGCACCTCGTAGAGGTCGCCGCCGTCGCGGGTCCAGCCCCGGGCGGAGAGGGTACGGCCCCGTACGTCGAGCCCGATCGCCACCCGGTCGCCGTACTCGCCGCAGATCCGGTCGCACCAGACCGGGTCCTCCAGCGCCGCGGTGCCGATGTTCACCCGGGCCGCGCCGGTACCGAGCGCGGCCTGCAACGACTCGTCGTCCCGGATGCCGCCGGAAAGCTCCACCTTCACGTCGAGCTGGCGCACCACCTCGGCCAGCAGGTGCGCGTTGGAGCCCCGCCCGAACGCCGCGTCGAGATCGACCAGGTGGATCCACTCGGCACCGTCCCGCTGCCAGGCCAGCGCGGCCTCCAGTGGGTCGCCGTACGTCGTCTCGCTGCCGGCGGCGCCCTGCACGAGCCGGACGGCCTGGCCGTCGGCGACGTCCACGGCGGGCAACAGGGTGAGGCTCACGATTCTTCTCCTCGGGTCAGGTGCGACGGTCCAGGGCGATCACCACGATCGCCGGCAGTACGAGCAGCAACAGCACGACCAGCGCGATCCGCAGCGCCAGGTCGTCCACGAGCGACCAGATCAGGACCATCGCCGCCAGGGTCAGCAGCACGATAGCGGCGCGCTCGCCGCGGCTGTGCCGGGGCAGCCGGCCGGTACGCCGCCGCCGCAGCGCGGGCGTGATCCGGCGGACCAGCGCCCGCCGGCGCGCCCGCCGGGCCGCCCGCCGCTCCCGGACGCCCCGTTCCCGGGCCGCCTCGGCCTCCCGGGCCGCCCGGCGACGGGCCCGCTCCTTGCTCACGACGTGCCCCGCCGACGGGCGGAGGCGGACGGGCGCTCAGTCACCGGTGGAGAGCGTGGCGAGCCAGTTGCCCAGCAGCGCGGCACCGGTGTCGGCGGACTTCTCCGGGTGGAACTGCGCCGCGCACAGCGCGCCCCGCTCCACGGCCGCCACGAAGTCGGTCTCGTGGTGGGCGGTGGTGACCGTGGCGCCGGCGGCGGCCAGCGCCCCCGGGTCGCCGACGGCGTACGAGTGCACGAAGTAGAACCGGCTGTCGGCGGGCAGCCCGGCGAAGAGCACCGACCCGGCCGGCGCCGACACCGTGTTCCAGCCCATGTGCGGCAGGCGGTCGGCGGCCAGCCTCGTCACCCCGCCGGGGAGCAGCCCGAGGCCCTTGGTCACCACGCCGTGCTCGTCGCCGTGCTCGAAGAGCACCTGCATGCCGACGCAGATGCCCAGCACCGGACGCCCGGCGGCGACGCGCTCCGCGATCACCGGCCCGGCGCCGAGCGCCTCGATGCCGGCCATGCAGGCGGCGAACGCGCCCACGCCCGGCACCACCAGCCCGTCCGCCTCGGCGGCGGCGGTCAGGTCGTCGGTCACCGTCACGTCCGCGCCGGCGCGAGCCAGGGCCCGCTCCGCCGAGCGCAGGTTGCCCGACCCGTAGTCGAGCACCACCACGTTGCTCATGCCGCCACCTCGCTTCGCTCGGTGGCGGCATGAGGCACCACGGCGCCGCACTGATGACTCGCTCGCTGACGCTCGCTCATGCCGCCACCGAGCCGCCGGCTCACGAGACGTCCCCGGGCAGCAGCCAGAGCACGCCGCCGGCCGTGGCCAGCACGGCGAGCAGCGCGGTCACGACCACCGCGCCGCGCGGCGCGCCCTGCTTGTGCAGCGACCAGGTGCCGCCCACCAGCACACCGGCCAGGATCAGCAGCAACGTCGGCAGGACCCCGCCCATCAGCTCCGCCCTCCGTCCGCGGCTGCGGGACTCCGCCGTGCCGCCTTCCTCGCGCCCATCAGAGAGCACCCTTCGTGCTGGGGATCGCGCCTGCGGCGCGCGGGTCGATCGCGGTGGCCTCGCGCAGCGCGCGCGAGACGGCCTTGAACTGCGCCTCCACCACGTGGTGGGCGTCCGGGTGCCCGCCCGGGCGGGCCGCTCGCAGCACGTCCACGTGCAGGGTGATCCGGGCCGCCTGGCCGAAGGACTCCCAGATGTGCCGGGTCATGCTGGTCGGGTAGACCGGCCCGATGTACGGCGCGAGCGCCGGCTCGTCGTGCACCACGTACGGGCGGCCGGAGAGGTCGACCGCGGCCCGGACGAGGACCTCGTCCATCGGGACCGTGGCGGAGCCGTACCGCCGGATGCCGGCCTTGTCACCCAGCGCCTGGTCGAACGCGGCGCCCAGGGCGAGCGCGGTGTCCTCCATCGTGTGGTGGGCGTCGATCTCCAGGTCGCCGACGGTGCGCACCGTCAGGTCGAAGCCGCCGTGCCGGGCGATCTGGTGCAGCATGTGGTCGTAGAAGCCCACCCCGGTGCCGATCTCGGCGCGGCCGGTGCCGTCGAGGTCGATCTCGACGAGGACCTTGGTCTCCTTGGTGATCCGCTCCACCCGGGCGGTCCGGCTCATTGTCTGCCTCTCGGTCGCGACTGCGGGGCTCGCAAGCTCACTCCTCGCACTCCCACTAGATCTTCTCCATGGCGGCGAGGAAGGCGTCGGTCTCGGCGGGGGTGCCGGCGGTGACCCGCAGCCAGCCGGGCAGGCCGACGTCGCGGACCAGCACGCCGGCGTCGAGCAGGGTGCGCCAGGCGGCGGCCTGGTCGCCCCCGACCTCGAACAGCACGAAGTTGGCGTCGCTGTCCGCGACCCGCAGCCCCCGGCCCCGCAGCTCCGCCACGATCCGGTCGCGCTGCCGCATGATCGCGGCCACCGTGCCGAGCAGGGCGTCGCGGTGCGCCAGCGCCGCCCGGGCCGCGGCCTGGGTCAGCGCCGAGAGGTGGTACGGCAGCCGGACCAGCTGCACCGCCGCCACCACCGCCGGGTCGGCGGCCAGGTAGCCCAGCCGGCCGCCGGCGAACCCGAACGCCTTGCTCATCGTCCGGGTCACCACCAGCCGCGGGTGCCCGGGCAGCACCGCCAGCGCGCTGACCGCGCCGGGGCGGGCGAACTCGGCGTACGCCTCGTCGACGACCACCATGCCGGGCGCGACGTCCAGCACGGCGGCGACCACGGCCGGGTCGAGCGCCGTGCCGGTCGGGTTGTTCGGCGAGCAGAGGAAGACCACGTCCGGGGCGTGCGCGCGGACCTGGGCGACCGCCTCGTCGGCGGTCAGCCCGAAGTCGACGCCGCGCCGGGCCGGCACCCACCGCGTGCCGGTGCCGAGCGCCAGCAGCGGGTGCATCGAGTACGCCGGGGTGAAGCCGAGCGCGGTACGCCCTGGCCCGCCGAAAGCCTGGAGCAGCTGCTGCTGGATCTCGTTGGAGCCGTTGGCCGCCCACACCTGCTCGACGGTGAGCCCGTGGCCCAGGTAGCCGGCGAGGTCGGCGCGCAGCGCCACGGCGTCGCGGTCCGGGTAGCGGTTGAGGTCGCGCAGCTCCGCCGCGAGGGCCTTGCCGATGGCGTCCACCACCGGCTCGGGCACCGGGTAGGAGTTCTCGTTGGTGTTCAGCCGCACCGCGACGTCGAGCTGCGGCGCCCCGTACGGCGTGAGCCCGCGCAGGTCGTCCCGGATCGGCAGGTCGTCGAGCCCGCTCACGACGCCGTCCCCGGGAAGCGCACGCTGACCGCCTGCCCGTGCGCGGGCAGGTCCTCCACTCCTGCGAGGGTGACCACGTGCGGGGCCACCTCGCGCAGCGCCTCCTGCGAATACTCCACCAGGTGGATGCCGCGCAGGAAGGACTGCACGGAGAGCCCGGAGGAGTGCCGGGCGCAGCCCCCGGTGGGCAGCACGTGGTTGGAGCCGGCGCAGTAGTCGCCGAGCGACACCGGCGACCAGGCGCCGACGAAGATCGCCCCGGCGTTGCGCACGCGCAGCGCCCACTCGCGGGCGTCCCGGGTCTGGATCTCCAGGTGCTCGGCCGCGTAGGCGTCGACCACCCGCAGCCCGGCGTCGAGGTCGTCGACCAGGACGACGCCGCTCTGCTCGCCGGTCAGCGCGGTGGTGACCCGCTCGGCGTGCTTGGTGGCCGGCACCTGCCGGGCCAGCTCCCGCTCGACCGCGTCGACCAACGCGACCGACGGGGTGACCAGCACGCTGGCGGCGAGGGGGTCGTGCTCGGCCTGGCTGACCAGGTCGGCCGCGACGTGCGCCGGGTCGGCGGTGTCGTCGGCCAGGATGGCGATCTCGGTCGGGCCGGCCTCGGCGTCGATGCCGACGACGCCGCGCAGCAGCCGCTTGGCGGCGGTCACCCAGATGTTGCCCGGGCCGGTGATCATGTCGACGGGGTCGCAGTGCGCGTTGCCCCCGGCGTCGACGGCCGCCCCGTACGCGAGCATCGCGACGGCCTGGGCGCCGCCGACGGCGTAGACCTCGTCGACGCCGAGCAGGGCGCACGCGGCGAGCACCCGGGGATCGGGCAGGCCGCCGTTGTCCTTCTGCGGCGGGCTGACCACGACCAGGGAGCGGACCCCGGCCGCCTGGGCCGGCACCACGTTCATCACCACGGTCGACGGGTACATCGCCAGGCCGCCGGGGACGTAGAGGCCGACCCGGTCGACCGGCACCCAGCGCTCGGTCACCGTGCCGCCCGGCACCACCTGGGTGGTGTGGTCGGTGCGCCGCTGGTCGGCGTGCACCTTGCGGGCCCGCGTGATCGACTCGAGGAGCGCGGCGCGCACCCCGGGGTCGAGGGTCCCCTCCGCCTCGGCGATCGCCTCGCCGGGCACCCGCAGCACCTCGGGCGAGACCCCGTCGAACCGCTCGCTGGCCTCCCGGATCGCCGGGTAACCATGCTCCCGGACCGCCTCCACGAGCGGGCGGATCCTCTCGACGGCCACGGAGACGTCGAGCTGGGCACGGGGCAGCAGGCGGCGCGGGTCGCGGACGCCGCCGCGCAGGTCGATCCGGTTCAACACCCTTGCGAGTCTAGGCGGCCGGCCCGGACGCCGACCGCTGCCGCCCGTACGCCGGGACGGTGAGCCGGGACACGCCGCCGCGCCGGGATCGGGCTACCCTCGACGCGTGACTGCGCGGCTGCCGGTATTTCCGCTCGGGACGGTCCTCTTCCCCGGCCTGGTGCTGCCGCTGCACATATTCGAGGAGCGTTACCGCGCCCTGGTCCGGCATCTGGTCGGGCTCCCCGAGGGCGCCCCACGCGAGTTCGGCGTGGTGGCCATCCAGGCCGGCTGGGAGGTCGCCCCCACCGCCCCCGACGGCCGGCCGGTGCCCGGCGGCGGCGACGTCACCCTGCACGAGGTGGGCTGCACGGCCGAGCTGCGGCAGGTCACCGAGCGCCCCGACGGGGGCTTCGACATCGTCACGGTGGGCCGGCGCAGGTTCCGCGTCACCGACGTCGACCGCGAGGCCGCGCCCTACCTCACCGCGGAGGTGGAGTGGCTGCCGGAGCCGGACGGGCCGGACGAGGTCGCCGACCTGCTCGCCGCCCGGGTGATCTCGGTCTTCCGGCAGTACCTGGGGCTGATCCGGGCCGACCCGGAGGAGCTGTCCGAGCAGTTGCCGGAGAACCCGACGGTGCTCTCCCACCTGGTCGCCGCGACGGCGGCGCTGACGGTGGCCGACCGCCAGCGGCTGCTCGCCATCGACGACACCGCCGCCCGGCTCCGCGCCGAGCTGCGGCTGCTCAACCGTGAGGCGGCGCTGCTGCGCCAGGTGCGGGCGGTTCCGGTGCCGCTGGCGGAGCTGGCCTCCCCGCCGACTCCCAACTGACCCCGGGCGCGCCGGGCTCGGGCTCCGGGCGCAGCGACGGCCAGCGGGACCAGCCCGCCAGCAGGGTGTACGCCACGGCCGCGCCGAAGGCGGGCAGCAGCAGGTTGCCGTGCGGCACCGGCAGCACGCCGAAGATCAGGTCGATCCCGCCGGCCCGCAGGTCCGCCGGCTTGCTGAAGGCCTGGCCGTCCGGGGCGGTCGCCAGCAGCCGCTGGTAGCCGGCCAGCCCGATCCGCCGGCCCACCTGCCAGGCGACCAGCGCCGCGCCGAACGCGCCGAGCACGGTGGCGAGCAGGCCGACGGGCCCCCGCACGCGGCGCAGCACGAACCACAGCGCGAGCGCGGCGAGCACCCCGAAGCCCAGCCCGAGCAGGCTGAACCAGCCGTCGGCGGCGACCGGCTGCTCCGGCTGCGGCTCGGCGTAGATCGCGCCGTCGGGGACCTTGAGCACCGGGGTGTCCGGGGCGAGCGCGGCCCAGAGCAGCCCGAGCGGCACCCCCAGGACGGTCAGCGCGAGCCCCGCGCCCGCCGCGAGCCGCACCGCCCGGCGACGCGGCAGCTCGGGCTCGGCGGGCGGCACCGGTTGGCCGACTCCGTAGGCGGCGCCCGGGTCGCCGTAGGGGAACGCGCCGGGGCCGTCGTACGGGCTCGCGGCGTCCGCTGACGGCGGGGCGTACGAGCCGGCCTCCCACGCGACGTCCGGGCCGGCCTCCCGCGCGACCTGCTGGTCGGCCTCCCGCGCGACCTGCTGGTCGACCTCCCGGGCGGCGTACGGGCCGGCGGGGGCGTCCTCGGCCGGGGCGGCGGGCTCCGCCGGGGCTGCCGGTGCCGGGGCGGCCGGCTCGTCGGGTCGGCGGCCGGGCCGGTCGGGTTCGGGGGTGTCCGCGCTCACCCCGTGATCCTCTCAGGCCGGGCTGCGGCGCGGGTGGCCGGTGGCGGCACACCCGCTCACCGGGCGAACGGTTCCAGCATCACCGCGGCGGCCTTCAGCCACGCCTGCCGGGTCTCCTGCTGGAGCTGCTGGTACTCGATCGAGGAGCCGGTCTCCAGCGCCGGGTCGTACGGCACCACGGCGACGGCGCGGGTGCGGGTGGCGAAGTGGCGCTCCAGGTCGTCCTGCAACGGGGAGCGGCCCGGCGTGGGGCAGGAGATCAGGGTGACCGCGTTGTCGGCCAGCTCCCCCATGCCCACCTCGTGCAGCAGGTCCAGCATCCAGTCGGCGCTGAACGCGGCGTCCTCCCGCGGCACCGTGGTCACCACGAGCTGGTCGGCCGCCTGCATGACGGTACGCCAGTTGGCGCTCTCCACGTTGTTGCCGGTGTCCACGCAGATCACGTCGTGGGTGCGCCGCAGCAGCTCCAGCACCCGCCGGACGGTGAACTGGTCGAGCCGCTGGGCGAACCGGGGGCTCTCCTCGCCGGCCAGCACGTCGTACGAGCCGTCGGAGGCGTGCCGCAGGTAGTCGTCGAGGTGCTCCAGCAGCTCCGCGCCCTCCTTGATCTCGATGTGCGCGAGGTCGCCGACCAGGTGCCGGATGGTGCGGGCGTGCCGGGCGCTGCCGGCGCGCAGCCCGAGGGTGCCGCGCAGCTCGTTGTCGTCCCAGGCCAGCACGCCCCGCCCGCGTACGCTGCCGACGGTCGCCGCGGCCAGCACGGTGGCGGTGGTCTTGTGCACGCCGCCCTTGGGGTTGGCGAACGCGAGCACCCGCGGGGTGCCCAGGTCGCGGCGGAGCACCCCGGCGGCGCGCTCCAGCTCGCTCTCCGCCCCGCGCGGGCGCCACTCGACGCGGGCCGGGTAGCCCCGCTCGGCGACCGGGGGCGGGGCGGGCGGCGCCGCCGGGGGCGGCTGCTGGTAGGCGGGCTCGGGGCGGTAGCCGCCGTCGAGCAGGGGGGCGTACCGGGACTCGGCCGGGGGCGGTTCGTGCCGGTAGCCGTTGTCCAGCAGCGCGTAGCGCGACTCGACCGGCTCGTGCCCGCGCCGCTGCGTCGGCACGTGGGAGGGCTCGGGCCGGTGGGTCGGCGGCTCGCGGTGGTCCGGCTCGGCCGGGTAGAACGGGTCCACCCGGTAGGCGGGCTCGGCCGGGTCCACCCGGTAGGCCGGCTCGACCCGGTAGGTGGCCTCGGCCCGGTAACCCGCGTCGGTCGAGCGGCCGTACCCGGCGTCTCCCGAGCGGCCGTACCCGGCGTCGGCGGGGTGGCCGTACCCGGCGTCGGCCGAGCGGCCGTATCCCGCGTCGGCGGGTTGGCCGTACCCGGCGTCGGCGGGTTGGCCGTATCCGGCGTCGGCGGGGCGGCCGTACTCCGTGCCGTACCCCGGCGGGCCGGGCTCCGCGCCGTGCGGCGGCTCGGGGGCCCGCCCGATGGCCGGCACCCGCGCGGCGTAGCCGTTCCCCGACGACCGCCGGGGCAGCGGCTCGGGCGGGGCCGGCGGCACCTCGCGCGGGTCGGTCTCGGTCTGTTCGGCCGGTCGGCCGCCGTGCCGGGCCCGGTCGAGCAGCGCCCGCCACCGCGGTGCCGGTTCGGCCGGCCGTGCCCAGCCGGTCTCGCTGCCCTCCACGGCTCGCCCTCCCAGCACCATCGACGTCCGCCTGACAGGCTACGAACGAAACCCTATTCGGACCACACCCGTCCGCGCACCTTCGGTCCTGTCCACCGTCACCCGGCCGGCGCCCCAGTGCCCCCGGCGGCGGCGTCTGCCGAGGTGGGCGGGGTGGGCGGCGGGATTCCGCCGGATGCCGGGCCGGTCCGGACCGGTGACGAATCCGTCACCTCGGGTGCGGGTTCCGACGTTTCGCCCACCGGCGGGGTCGGGGGCGTGCCCCGGTCGCCTTCCCCCGTGGCCGCTCCCGCGAGGCCGGCGTCGGCCGGCGGGCGCGCAACCTCCCGCTGCTCGGGCAGCGGGGGCGTGAAGACGGTCCGGTCGAGCCGGGTGACCTCGGGCGCCGGGTCGACCGCCCGCACCCCGGGCCGGGCGGCCAGGCGGCGCAGGGCCACCGGCTCGGCGCGGACCACCGCGGCGTAGAGGCAGGCGCAGCCGGAGCGGTACGCGGCCGCCTCCGCCGCCGACACCTCGGCGCCGCTGTCGTACACCTGCCGCAGCTCGCGCTCGGCCTGCCCGCCGCCGGCCAGCGCGGCGGACCGGGCGCGGTAGTCGGCGGCCTCCCGCTCCTTGCGGGCGGCGACCTCGGCCATCCCGGCGACCACGTCGGCGGGCACCCGCTGCGCGGGAATGCGGACGATCTCGGTCTGCCGGTCGGCGAGCGGCACCCGCCCGAGGACGGCGGCGACCGGCACGTCGCCGAGGATCGCCGCCGCCCCCTGCGGGGTCAGGTAGGACGAGAGGGAGACCAGGGCGTACGTCCCGTCGCCGGCCGCCGGGGCGGCGGGCGGCAGCGCGGCCAGGTCGGCGGCGGCGGCACGGAGGTAGCCGGGGATCGAGCCGCCGTGGGCCACGCCGACCCGGGTCACCTCGCCGACGGTGCGGTCACCGGTCGGGCGGTCGTCGCCGGCCCACACGGCGGTGAGCAGCACGGCGGCGCAGGAGAGCAGCGCGACCGTGGTGAGCACCCGCGGCCGGGCCGGACCGTCGCCGGGCCGGGTCACGGCGTCGGCCAGCCGGGACAGCGGTGGCTGGTCCCATCGCCGCAGCGGGTCGCCGGCGCGCACGGGTGCGGTCCCCCTCGTCGGATCGTCTGGCGGTGGGGCGACGCTCAGTCGCGGAGGATCTCGAGCGCCCGGCCCAGGTCGTCAGGGTAGTCGCTGACGAAGCGCACCTCGTCCCCCGTACGGGGGTGCAGGAAGCTCAACGAGCGGGCGTGCAGCCACTGTCGGGCCAGGCCCAACCGGGCGGAGAGGGTGGGGTCCGCCCCGTAGGTGAGGTCGCCCACGCACGGGTGCCGCAGGGTGGAGAAGTGCACCCGGATCTGGTGGGTGCGGCCGGTCTCCAGCCGGACGTCGACCAGGCTCGCCGCCGGGAACGCCTCCACCGTGTCGTAGTGGGTGATGCTCGGCTTGCCGCCGGAGACCACCGCCCAGCGGTAGTCGTGGGTGGGGTGCCGGTCGATCGGGGCGTCGATGGTGCCCCGCAGCGGGTCGAGGTGCCCCTGCACCACGGCGTGGTAGCGCTTCTCGACCTCGCGGTACTTGAACGCCCGCTTCAGCGCGGTGTACGCCTGCTCGCTCTTGGCCACCACCATGATCCCGGTGGTGCCCACGTCGAGCCGGTGCACCACGCCCTGCCGCTCGGCGGCGCCGCTGGTGGAGATGCGGTGCCCGATCGCGGCCAGCGCGCCGATCACGGTGGGGCCGGTCCAGCCGGGGCTCGGGTGCGCGGCGACGCCGACCGGCTTGTCCACCACCACGATGTCGTCGTCGGCGTGCACGACCCGCAGCCCGGGGACCGCCTGCGGCACCACGGTGGGCGGGGCGGCCGGGGCGGGCAGGGTCACCTCCAGCCAGGAGCCGGCCCTGACCTTGTACGAGTTGGCCCGGACCACCCCGTCGACCAGCGCGTCGCCGGCGTCGACCAGGGCCGCGGCGGCGGTGCGGGAGAGCCCGAAGAGCCGCGACACCGCCTGGTCGAGCCGGGTGCCGTCGAGACCGTCGGGCAGGGGCAGGGAGCGGTGGTCGCCGCCGGCGGCGAAGGCGGAGGTCATGCCCGCTCCCGCTGCCCCGCGTCGGCCGGCGCCGTCGCCTCGGTGGCCCCGTCCTTGCCGATCCGGCTGCCGTCGCGCTGGCGGCCGGTCAGCTCCAGCACGACGGCGAGCACCACGCCGCAGACCAGGGCGCTGTCGGCCAGGTTGAACACCGGCCAGACCCGGCCGTACGGGTCGAAGAGGCTGACCATGTCCACCACGTGCCCGACGAACCAGCCCGGGGCGCGGAAGATCCGGTCGGTGAGGTTGCCCAGCGCCCCGCCGAGCACCAGGCCGAGCGAGATCGCCCAGGGCAGCGAACGCAGCCGCAGGGCCATCCAGAGGATCCAGCCGACCACGCCGAGGGTGATCAGCGGGAAGACCCAGGTGTGGTCCGAGCCGATGCTCCAGGCCGCGCCGCTGTTGCGGGTCAGGGTGAGGTAGACCGCGCCGCCGAGCAGCTTGACCGGCTCGCGGTCGGACAGCGTGAGCAGGGCGAGGTGCTTGGTGACCAGGTCGGCCACGAGGGCGGTCAGCGCGACGCCGAGCAGGATGGTGACGGCCCGGCGGCGGGGCGTGCCGCCTCCCGGCTCAGCGCTGCCGGACCCGGCGGGCGGTGCTTCGGACATCTGCTCCCCATCGACGCTCGCGGCGGCGCTCGCGCGCCGCCTCCCATGGCCGCCGGGGAGCGGGCCTCAGCGCCGCTCCTCCAGCTGCTTGCACGTCACGCAGAGGGTGGCCGACGGGAACGCGGCGAGCCGCTCCACCGGGATCGGGTTGCCGCACCGCTCGCACCAGCCGTAGCCACCCTCGTCGAGCCGCTCCAACGCCCGCTCGACCTGCGTGATCCGTTCCAGGATGCTGTTGGCGAGTGAGATCTCCTGCTCGCGTTCGAACGTCTTCGTCCCGGTGTCGGCCTGGTCGTCCCCGGCCGAGTCGGTCAGCCGGTCGCGCTGCAGCTCGGTGATCTCGCTCAGCGTCTGATCGTACTCGGCACGCAACTCGTCACGCCGCGCCGCCAGGGCCGCCCGGATCTTCTCGGTCTCCGCCGCGCTGCGGGTGGCCTTCGCCACCGGCTTGCGGCCGGCGGTCCTGGTCTCGGCTGGCTTCGCCATCGTCGCTCCCTCGGCCGCGGAACCGCGGCGGACCGCGGCGCCTGGACAGGGGCCGCCGACATCGGCGCCCCCAGGTACAAAAGGGGCGCGCGGCGACGTGGCCGCGCACTCCGGAGATTCGCAAGAATACGGAACGTACAGGCGTCCGACAACGTGCCGCTCCGACGCACCGCCGCTCGGCCCCGAGTCGCACCTTATCGGGGCAAAAGGAACGCTAGCAGATCAACCATCGCGATCCTCGCCGTACTCGCCAAACCAGCGGGCCAGCCGGCCCCGCCGGCTGACCGCCCGCAGCCGGCGCTCCGCCTCGTCGCGCACCCCGACGGTCGCCACGATCAGCAGGCTGTCGCCGGTCTTCAGCCGGAAGTCCGGGCCGGGCACGACGCCCGCCCCGTCCCGCAGCACCAGCGTCACCGAGGCGCCCAGCGGCAGCCGCAGCTCGTCGACGTGCACCCCGGCCAGCCGGGAACCGGGCGGCACCTCCACCTGGAGCAGGTCGGCGCGCATCCGTTCCAGCGGGGCCGTCTCCACCCGGATCTCCGCCGCCTCGGCCGGGGCGGTCACCCGCAGCCGCCGGGCCACCGGGGCGAGGGTCCCGGTCTGCAGCAGCGTGAAGATCACCACCAGCACGAAGACCGAGTCGAAGAGCCGGTCGGCGCCGGGCACCCGCTCCGACAGCGGAATGGTGGCGAGCACGATCGGCACCGCGCCGCGCAGCCCCGCCCAGGACAGGAACGCCTGCTCGCGCAGGCCGAACCGGAACGGCAGCGCGGACGCCGCCACCGACAGCGGCCGGGCGAGCAGCACCAGCGCCAGCCCGGCGACCACCGCCGGCAGCACCGCCGAGCCCAGCCGGCTCGGCGTGACGAGCAACCCGAGCAGCACGAACAGCCCGATCTGCGCCAGCCAGGCCAGCCCGTCGGCGAAACCGAGGATGGCCTGCCGGTGCGGCAGCCGGGCGTTGCCGAGGATCACCCCCGCCACGTAGACGGCCAGAAAGCCCGAGGCGTGCAGCACCGCGCCGGCGGCGTAGGCGAACACGGTCAGCCCGACCGCCGCGATCGGGTAGAGCCCCGCCGACGGCAGGGCGGCGTGCCGCAGCGCCCACCGCCCGCCGACGCCGGCCGCGAAACCGACGGCCGCGCCGACGCCCAGCTCGTAGCTCACCAGGGCGGTCTCGTACCACCACGGATGGGTGATCCCCTCCCGGGACAGCAGCACCACCAGCAGCACGACCGGGGCGTCGTTCATCCCCGACTCGGCCTCGAGGGTCGCCACCAGGCGGGGCGGCAGGCGCAGCCGGCGCAGCGTGGCGAATACCGCGGCCGCGTCGGTGGAGGAGAGCACCGCCCCGTAGAGCAGCGCCAACCGCCAGTCCAGCCCGAGCAGCAGGTGCACGGCGAGTCCGACGACCAGGATGCTCACCACCACGCCGACGGTGGAGAGCAGGGCGGCGAGCCCGAGCACCGGGCGCAGCGTGCTCCACCGCGCGGTCAGCCCGCCCTCGGCGATGATCACGATGAGCGCGCAGAAGCCGAGGGTCCGGGTCAGCTCGGCGTCGTCGAAGCGGATGCCCAGCCCGGCCTCGCCGATGGCGACGCCGAGGGCCAGGTAGACCAGGAGGCTCGGCACCCCGAGCCGGGTGGACAGCCGCACCGCCCCGACCGCCACCAGCAGCACCGCCGCGCCGACCAGCAGCGCGAGATCCAGCCCCGGCGTCACGGGTGCCCGACCCGGGCGTACGTCACCCGGCGGCCCCGTCGCGCAGCCGGCGCAGCGCCTCGGTCAGCTCCGGTGCGGGACCCTCGACCAGGAAGAGTTTGTCGCGGCTGGCCGCGCCCGCCCGCAGGGACACCGCAGCCGGCCGGACGCCCAGCGCCCCGGCCAGCGCCCGCCGGGCCGCCTCGGTGGCCCGGCCGTCCACAGCCGGCGCGTTGACGGCGACCACCAGCGCGGGCCCGTGCGGGCCGTCGAAGCGGCCGCCGACGCGGGCGCGGGCGGAGCCGGGCTTCACCCGGACCGCCACGGTCAGCATGTCGTCCATCGGAGCCGGGCCGCTCAGAGCCGGCCGGCGTCGGCGAGCAGGGCGGTGTCCGGCGCGCAGTCGGCGCACGGGGTGAAGCCGAGCTCGACGGCCTCGCCGACCGGCAGCGACTCGTGCTCGCGGCCCACGAGGTGGGCGCACCCGGCGAGGTGGTAGCGCGGGCGCCCGTCGACCACCCGCACCTCGGCGTCGAGGCGGGCCACCCGGGCGGCGTCGGCCGGCGTGACGTCCTGCGCCGCCGGCTCGTCGTCGTACGCCCCGACCGTGCCGGGCGCGGCGCCCCGGGAGCCGACGTCGGCCACCGGTGGCTCGGGCGGTTGCCGCCACCCGGTGCCGCCGGCGTCGACCGTCGGTGGGACGTGCTGGACGGGGATCTCCGGCTCCACGGGCGGCCCGTACGCGAAGGCCGGACCGGCCGGCCGGGTCGCCGTGCGCGACGGCCGCTCCGCCGCCAGCCGGTCGCCGGCCGCCTGGCGGGCGCCCACGACCAGCGCGACGGCGGCCAGCAGGCTGGCCGCGATGGAGACGACGAGAAGGACGCTGGAGCCACCGGCCAGGCCCGCCACCAGCAGCACCACCGCGACGAGGATGAGCAGGAGACTCGCGACTATCACGACTCACCCCCGCCGGGTCGTGCCGATGAGGCGAGGTCGGCGACCGTCGCGTGGCGACGGCCGCCGACCGGTGGTCAGCGACCGGATTCGAGGGCGCCGGAACGACCGCCGCCGTAGGAGCCGGCGAGACCGGCTGCGGCGAGCCCGTTGCCGCCGACGGCCCGGGTGCCCTCGCCACGGGTCATCTCGGCCTCCAGGCCCTGGCCGCGGCCGTCGAGGTCGCGCAGCTGGCTCTCCAGGTAGGCCTTCAGGCGGGTGCGGTACTCGCGCTCGAACTGCTTGAGCTCCTCGATGTGCTTCTGCAGCGCGGTGCGCTTGGCGTCCAGGCCGCCCATGGCCTCCTGGTGCCGCTGGCGGGCGTCGCGCTCGAGGGCGTCGGCCTTGGAGCGGGCCTCCCGGGTGACCTCCTCGGCCTTGGAACGGGCCTCGGAGAGCAGCTGGTCGGCCTCGCGACGGGCGTCCGAGACGTGGTCGTCGGCCGTCCGCTGGGCCATCATCAGCACCCGCAGCGCCTGCTGCTCGCCGTCACCGGTCACCGCCGGCCCACCGGCCGTACGGACCTGCTCCAGCTCCGCCTGCATCGCCCGGGCGGCCTGCTCGGCCGCCGCCTTGTCGCGCTGCACCCGGTCGAGCTGGGCCTTGACGTCGTTGAGCTCCGCCGCGAGACGGGCGTCGCCGCCGGGGCCGGCGGGGGCGCCGCCACGGCCGCCGCGCTCCACCTGGGCACGCAGCTCGTTGTTCTCCTCGATGAGACGGGCAAGCTCGCGCTCGACCTCGTCCAGGAAGGCGTCGACCTCCTCCTCGTCATACCCCCGCTTGCCGATCGGCGGCTTTTTGAAGGCGACGTTGTGGACGTCGGCCGGGGTCAGCGGCATCGAAACTCCTCGGGTCAGTTGCGGCCGCGAAAGCGCGTCGATCGTCAGGTGGTCCTGTCGATCGACGGCCCTAACACGAACTCCATCAGCACGAACAGGATAACCAGGAGCACAAGTGAAGCCAGGTCGATGCTCACGGTACCAATTCGCAACGGAGGGATCACACGCCTCAACGCGTTGAGGGGGGGATCAGTGACGCTCCACACGATTTCCAGACCCACCGATGCCCCGCGGGCCGGCTGCCAGCGCCGACCGTACTGCAGGACGGCGCTCAGGACGAACCGGGCGAGCAGGGTGATGAGGAAGATGTAGAGCACCAGATACAGCACTTGCAGCACGATCGACAACACGACAGGCGACGTCCCTCGGGTCGGGCGGGGCTAGCTCAGGCTGAAGAAGCCGCCCTCGGCGATCTTGGCCTTGTCCTCCGCGGTGACCTGGACGTTGGCCGGTGAGAGCAGGAACACCCGATTGGTCACGCGCTCGATCGTACCGCGCAGGCCGAACGCGAGCCCGGCGGCGAAGTCGACAAGTCGACGTGCGTCCGCCTCGTCCATCTCGGTGAGGTTGATGATCACCGGGACGCCGTCGCGGAAGTGCTCGCCGATGGTCCGCGCCTCGCGGTAGGTGGTGGGGTGCAGCGTGGTGATCTGGTAGCGCTGCTCCTCCTCGGCCACGACCGCCCGCTCACGCGGCTGCGCCTGCGGCGCCAGGGCCAGGTTGTCGCGGGTGTGGTAGGTCAGCGCCCCGGAGGTCTCGCCGGCATTCGACCGGGTGATGGAGCGGACGCTGGACCGCTCGGCCCGCTCCGGGCGGTCGCCGTCGGCCCGCTCGGCCTCGGCCGCCCGGGAGGCGACCCGCTCGGAGAGCCGGCCACGGTCGCCGAGGCGGGACCGGGGCGCCGGCGGCTCCTCGGCGTCGTCCTCCTCGTCGTCGGCGAACTCCTCCGAGTACCGGCTCTGCCGGTAGCGCGAATCGCGGTAGCCACCCTTGTCGTAGCCACCGTCGTCGTAGGCCCGCTCGTCGTCCTCTTCGACCAGACCGAGCCAGACCCCCGCCTTGCGCAGTGCACCCATCCCGCGCCCTTCCCGTCCGCCGTGCGGCACGCGCCCCCGTGCCGTGTCGCCTTGTCGCGAGTGGAACACTTTCTGCCCACCGGACCGGACCGGCAATCCCCTGGCGCGCGATTCGCGTCGCACGCCACGACCCCCGACAACGGGACGCCGCCCCTTCAAAACAACACGCATGTAATTTGCTTCTCTCGCGGTCAGGCTACCGCAGCGTGGGACGCATTCCGAGCAACGCGCTGCCCACGCGGACATGTGTCGCGCCGTACCGGATCGCGATCTCCAGGTCCCCGCTCATGCCGGCGGAGAGGGCGGTGGCTCCCGGATGGAGCGTCCGGAACCCGGCGGCCACCTCGGCCAGCCGGGCGAACGCCCGCTCCGGTTCCCAGCCCAGCGGCGCCACCGCCATCAGGCCGGTCAGCCGCAGGCCGTCCGCGCCGGCCACCGCCTCGGCCACCGGGCCGAGCCCGGCGTCCGGGTCGGCCGAGTCGGGCAGCGCCCCGCCCCGGCCGGTGGCCCCGTCGATGCTGACCTGGACCAGCACGTCCAGCGGCCGGTCCCGGCCCGCGGCCGAGGCCGCGTCCAGCGCCCGCGCCAGCCGGACGCTGTCGACGGAGTGGACCACGTCGGCGTAGCGGACCACCGACCGGGCCTTGTTGCGCTGCAACTGCCCGATGAAGTGCCACCGGGGCGTCACCCCGGCCGCGGCCACCTCGGCCGCCTTGGCGGACGCCTCCTGGTCCCGGTTCTCCCCCACGTCGGTGACGCCGAGCCCGGCCAGGGCCACCACGTCCCCGGCCGGGTAGGTCTTGGTCACCGCGATCATCGTGACCTCGGAGGTGTCCCGTCCCGCGTCGGCGCACGCCTGCGCGATCCGGGATCGTACGTCGGCCAGGCCGGCCGCGAGTTCGGCGCGCCGGTCCGGGCGCACCGTGGCTGGGCTGTCGGTCATCGGCGGGGCTCAGGAACCGTTCTTGAGGAAGTCGGGCACGTCCACGTCGTCGAAGAGCACCCGGCGCGGCGACTGGGTCGGCGCCGGCATCGTCGGCGGGGGCGTGACCGGCGTGCTGGGCTGGGTGGGCTGGTTCTGGTTGGGCTTGCGGCCCGACTCGGCGGCCTTGTACGCCGGCGCGCCGCCGTCGAAGCCCGCCGCGATGACGGTGACCCGCACCTCGTCGCCGAGGGCGTCGTCGATGACCGCGCCGAAGATGATGTTGGCGTCCGGGTGGGCCGCGTCGGTAACGAGCTGGGCCGCGTCGTTGATCTCGAACAGGCCCAGGTCCGACCCGCCGGCGATGGAGAGCAGCACGCCGCGGGCGCCGTCCATGCTCTGCTCCAGCAGCGGGCTGGAGATGGCCGCCTCGGCCGCCTCGACGGCGCGGTTCTCGCCGCGGGCGCTGCCGATGCCCATCAGCGCGCTGCCCGCGCCGCTCATCACGCTCTTGACGTCGGCGAAGTCCAGGTTGATCAGGCCCGGCGTGGTGATCAGGTCGGTGATGCCCTGGACACCGGAGAGGAGCACCTGGTCGGCGGTGCGGAACGCGTCCATCATGCTGATGTTGCGGTCGCCGAGCGCCAGCAGCCGGTCGTTGGGGATGACGATCAGCGTGTCGCACTGGTTGCGCAGCTCGTCTATCCCGGACTCGGCCTGCACCTGACGGCGCTTGCCCTCGAAGGAGAACGGCCGGGTCACCACGCCGATGGTCAGCGCGCCGAGCTTGCGCGCGATGTTCGCCACCACGGGCGCCCCGCCGGTGCCGGTGCCGCCGCCCTCGCCACAGGTCACGAAGACCATGTCGGCGCCCTTGAGCACCTCCTCGATCTCGTCGCGGTGGTCCTCGGCGGCGTTCTTGCCGACGTCGGGGTTGGCGCCCGCGCCGAGCCCGCGGGTCAGCTCGCGGCCGACGTCGAGCTTGACGTCGGCGTCGCTCATCAGCAGCGCCTGCGCGTCGGTGTTGATCGCGATGAACTCGACGCCCTTGAGCCCAACCTCGATCATCCGGTTGACGGCGTTGACGCCGCCGCCACCGATGCCGACGACCTTGATGACCGCCAGGTAGTTGTGCGGAGGTGTCATCTCCGGTCCTTTCCCTTCGAGATTGGCATGGGCCGACCGGGTACGGCTTGGCCAGACCAGCGGTCGACGACAGCTGTCACCAGCGAGGATCAGGATTAAACCCTCACCCTCTACTAGAGGCTTACAGTTATGTCAACCACTGAACCCCTTCGGGGCAACGTAAGCGCACCCACGCCGTGAGCCAAGGACCCGCCCGGCGTGTCGCCGTGGGAGCGGGACGGGTCACGTCGCCCGGTGGGACCGAGCTGCCGGTCACCGCAGGGTCACCACGTCCGGGGCGCTCACGTCGATGGTGTCGGCCTCGCGGTCGAGCAGGGCGGTGGCGACCCGCGCCTTGTCCGCGCCCCGGGTCGCGTCCCCCCAGACCACCACCCGGTCGTCGCGCAGCCGGAGCTTGATCCGGGCCAGCCCCTCGACGGTCACGTCCACCAGCCCGGCCCGCAGCTCCGGGGTGAGCACGGCGAGCACCTCCAGGGCGGCCCGGGTCGCCCCGTCGTCCGGCCCCGGCTCGGCGAGCCGGACCACCGGCAGGCCGTCCGGCTGCCGGGGCAGGGTCCGGAACACCACGCCCGCCCCGTCGATCACCACGAACTGCTCGCCGCGCGGCACCGCCGCCACGCCCGTACGCTCGGTCACCCGGACCACCAGCGCGTCCGGCCAGTCCCGGGTGACGACCGCCCGCTCCACCGCCGGCAGCCCCCCGACCCGCCGCGCGATGGCGGCCAGGTCCGCCCCGGCCAGCGGGGCCCCGTCGGGCACCGCCGCCGCGTCGCGCACCTGCACCGCGCTGACCAGCTCCGCGCCCTCGACCCGGACCTCGCGCACCCCGAACAGGCCGGTGCCGAGCAGCGCCCAGGCGACCAGCCCGGCCAGGCCGAGGACGCCGGCCGCGATCGCCCACGGCAGCGCGGCCCGCATCCGGCGCTGCCGGGCGCGGGCCATGAACCGCCGGGTCGAGGCGGGGACCGCGTCGCTGCCGGCCCGGACCAGCTGCCACCGGCGCACCGGTCCGCGCCGGCCACCGCCGTCCGCGCCGGTGGTGCGCCCGCGCGCCGGACCGGGGCTCATCCGGCCGCGGGCGCCGCGCCGTCCGGGACCGCGCCGCCGACGCCGGGAACGGTGCCGCCGATGGTCGTCGCCCCGCCGGCCTCGCCGCCGGGCGTCGTGCCCGCCGGCGCCGCCGGATCGGCGGTACGCGCCGACAGCGCGTCCAGCAGCTGGTCCCCCATCAGCGAGATCGGCGGGGCGCCCATGGTCACCACGACGTCACCGGGGCGGGCCCGCCGGGCCACCTCGGCCGGCGCCGCCTCCCACGAGTCCACGAAGACCTTCCGCTCCGCCGGCAGCGGCACGGCCTCGACCAGCGCCGCCGAGCCCTCCCCCGGCTGGCGCAGCTCGCCCGGGCCGAAGACCTCCAGCAGCACCAGCTCGTCGGCGATGGCCAGCGCCTCGGCGATCTCCGGCTGGAGGTCGCGGGTGCGGTAGAGCCGGTAGGGCTGGAACACCACGATCAGTCGGCCGTCCCCGGCCACCTCGCGCAACGTCTGCAGCGCCAGCGTCATCGAGGTCGGGTGGTAGGCGTACTCGTCGTAGACCAGCACGTCGTCCGCGACGCCCTTGCGCTCGAAGCGCCGCCGCACGCCGGGGAACGCCGCGAGCGCGGCCTCGGCCGCCTCCAGCGGCAGCCCCAGCAGGTACGCGGCCAGCACCGCCGAGGCGCTGTTGAGCCCCATGTGCCGCCCCGGCACCGGCAGCCGGAACTCGCCCAGCGACCGGCCGTCGATCTCCGCCAGGTAGCGGACCCCCCGCGCCGAGGAGGCGACGCCGGTCAGCCGCAGGTCGGCGTCGGCCGCCTCGCCGTACGTGTGCACCCGCCGGCCCTCCGCGCGCAGCGTCTCGGCCAGCCGCCGCCCGCCCGGGTCGTCGGCGCAGGTGATGATGAAGCCGTCCGGGTCGGTGAGCCGGGCGAACTCGGCGAAGGCCGCCTCCAGGCTGGCCAGGTCGCCGTAGGTGTTCAGGTGGTCGGCCTCGACGTTCGTGATGATCGACACGTACGGGCGGTAGATCAGGAAGGAGCGGTCGCTCTCGTCCGCCTCGACCACGAAGTACTCGCCCGTGCCGTGGTGGGCGCCCGAGCCGACCTCGGAGATCTCCCCGCCGATCACGAAGGACGGGTCCTGCCCGGCCTGCTGGAGCACCATCGTGACCATCGAGGTGGTGGTGGTCTTGCCGTGCGTGCCGGCGACCGCCACCGTCCGGCGGCCGGTCATCGCCGCCGCGAGGGCCTCGGAGCGGTGCAGGACGCGCAGCCCGCGCCGGCGCGCCTCCACCATCTCGAGGTGGTCCTGCGGGATCGCCGAGGAGTAGACGACCGTGTCGACGCCGTCGAGGTTGGACGCCTCGTGGCTCATGTGGATGGTCGCGCCGAGAGCGCGCATGCCGGCCAGGGACGGCCACTCCCGCAGCTCGCTGCCGGAGACGGGGATGCCCCGGGTGAGAAAGAGCCGGGCCAGGCCGCTCATGCCGACCCCGCCCACCCCGATCAGGTGGATCGTGCCCAGGTCCTCCGCGGTGAGCGTGCCTGCCGGGGTGAACTGTGCGGTGTTCATGACGGGAACCTTCCGGTCGCGGCGGCGCGGGCCTCGGGGCGGACGGGCCGCGCCCTCATCGGGCCACCGCCTCGTAGACGAAGTTGAGCAGCGCCTCGTCGCCGTCGCGGCGCCCGTACGCGGCCGCGGCGGCGCCCATGGCGGCGAGCCGGTGCGGGTCGCGGATCAGCGGGATGACGGTCCGCTCGACCCAGTCGGGGGTCAGCTCGGCGTCGTCGACGAGCAGCCCGCCGCCGGCCTCCACCACGGGCAGCGCGTTGCGCTTCTGCTCCTGGTTGCTGTGCGGGTAGGGAACGTAGATGGTGGGCAGCCCGATCGCGGCCACCTCGGCGCAGGTCATCGCCCCGCCCCGGCCCAGCATCAGGTCGGCGGCGGCGTAGCCGGCCTCCATCTCGGACAGGTACGGCAGCGTCACGTACGGGACCGGCAGGTCGGTGGGGACCGGCACCGGCTCGTTGCGGGCCCCGATCACGTGCAGCACCTGCACCCCGTTGCGGGCGAGTTCCTTGGCCGCCCCGGCGACCGCGAGGTTGATCGAGCGGGCGCCCTGCGAGCCGCCGGCGACGAAGAGCACCGGCAGGTCGGGACGGAGCCCGAAGTGGGCCCGCGCCGCGTTGCGCATGGCGACGCGGTCCAGGCCGGCGATGCCCCGGCGCAGCGGCACGCCGACGACCCGCGCGTCGCGCAGCGCCTCGGCCTGGGCGGGCTGGTGCGGGAAGCCGACGGCGACGTTCTTGGTGAACTTCATGCCGAGCCGGTTGGCCACGCCCGGCGGCACGTTCACCTCGTGGATGACGATCGGCAGCTCGCGCCGCCAGGCCGCGAGGTAGGCCGGCACGGAGACGTACCCGCCGAAACCCACCACCACGTCGGCGCGCACCTCGTCGATCACCTTGCCCGCGGCGCGGGCCGCGGTCCACATCCGGCCCGGGGTCTTGACCAGGTTCATGTTGACCGACCGGGGCAGCTGGTAGGCCGGGATCTGCCGCAGGTCGTAGCCCTGCGGTGGGATCAGCTCGTTCTCCAGGCCCTTCGGGGTGCCCAGGCAGGTGATCCGGACGCCGGGGTCGTGTCGGCGCAGGCAGTCGGCGAAGGCGAGCAGCGGGTAGATGTGCCCCCCGGTGCCACCTCCCGCGAGCACCACCGAACGCAGCGGACCCATCAACGTCTCCTCTCGTCCGCCGAGCCGCGCCGGGTCCGGGCGAGCCGGACGCCGCGCGGTGCGGCCTGGTCGTCGGGCCGCCGCTCCCGCGACCGGGGCACGGACCCTCGGGCAGCCGGGGGCGGCGCCGGGCGGCGACGCCGCCCGGGAAGCGGCGGCAACGGGGCCCAGAGTAGTCGGACCCATCGGGCCGGCGGACGGGCATGCAGCGCTCTGGCGGCGTCGGGCTCGGCGCGGGCGAAGGAGGCGAGCATCCCGATCGCGGCGAGCGTCACGACCAGGGCGCTTCCGCCGTCGGAGATGAACGGCAGCGGCAGGCCGGTGATCGGCAGCAGCCCGACCACCCCGCCGATGTTGATCACTGCCTGGCTGACCAGCCAGGTGGTCGCCGCGGCGGCGGCGAGCCGGCGGAACGGGTCCTCGACGCGCCGGGCGATGCGCAGCCCGGTGTAGGCCAGCACGGCGAACAGGCTGAGCACCACGACGCAGCCGATCACGCCCAGCTCCTCGGCGATGATCGCGAAGATGAAGTCGTTGTGCGCCTCCGGCAGCCAGCCGAACTTGAGGCTGGACTTGCCGAGCCCCACGCCGAACCAGCCGCCGTGCTCGATGGCCAGCCGCCCCTGGTAGATCTGGTAGCAGCCCGCGAGCTTGCAGTCGTCCGGGGAGGGCGGGTTGAAGAACGACATCAGCCGGGCGAAGCGGTAGTTCTCCTCGCCCCGCTCGCCGGAGCCGGCGCCCAGGGAGGCGACGGCGATCAGCAGGCCGACGCCGAGCAGCCCGAGCACGGACAGCGTGCCGAAGACGCGCATCCGCACCCCGGCCGCCCAGAGCAGCCCCACCACCACGGCGAGCAGGCAGAGCATCGTGCCGAGGTCGTTGTAGCCGACCAGGACGAAGAGCAGGCCGACGACCGGGAAGAGCGGGGTGGCCAGCTCGCGCCACCAGCCCAGCGCGGCGCCCTTGCGGGCGATCACGTGGGCCCCCCAGAGCACCAGGGCGAACTTCGCCAGCTCCGAGGGCTGCACCTGGATGCCGCCGACGAAGAGCCACAGCAGCCGGGCCTCGATCGGGCCGATCCGGGCGGAGTCCTGGCCGGTCAGCCGCGCGTACGCGAGCAGCAGGTTGAGCACCAGCAGCAGGCCGACGGCGGTGAACAGCAGTGGCCGGCCGAGCACCCGGTAGGTCTTCGCCGGCAGCCGCTGGCAGGCCCAGAAGGCGACGATGCCGATCACCGCGAAGATCGCCTGCTTGGTGAGCGCGGCGAAGGCGTTGCCGCCCTGGGCGTACTCGCGGACGCTGGTCGCGGAGAAGACCATCGTCAGGCCGATCAGCAGCAGCAGCCCGGCGCTGGACAGCAGCAGGTAGTAGGAGGCCAGCGGACGGTCCAGCAGGCCGCGCAGCGCGGCCAGCCCGCCCGCGGCGTCCACCCCGCGCAGCGCCCGGCCGCCGGCCTCGTCCGGCCCGCGCGTCGCGGCGGGCGCTCCGCGCGTACGGGTGGCTCCGGGTGACCGCCGGGGCGTCGTCTCTGTCGTGCCCTCGATGCCTCTGCCCTCCCCCACGCAGACCATCATCGCGGTTTCCCGGGGTCGCCACCGGCGCAACCGGCCGGTCGGCGTGTCGGGCTTGCGCGCGGCGACGTGCGCCTTGCTTCGCCGGACACGGCGCGGGGGCCGCGCGGCGCGCGCGCCGGGCCCCCGGCGGGGGCGGCCCGGGGGGGGCGGGGCG